>QEVD01000108.1 GCA_003576975.1 Candidatus Zhuqueibacterota bacterium | reverse complement strand
TGGCCTTATTTGATCACCATCATTCTGCCATAAAGGGTAGATTGCTTCTTTCCGCCAAGAGCCGTCATCTGCAGACGATAGAAATACGCGCCGGAGGTGAAGTCTTTGGCTTCGAACACGGCTTCGTGTTTGCCGGCAGATTTCATGCCCAGTTCTTTAACCAGCACGCTGCGTCCAAGCACGTCGAACACTTTGAGCGTGACCAAACCAGCCTCGGGCATGCCGAAACTGATGGTGGTGGAAGGATTGAAGGGATTGGGATAATTGCCGTAGAGGGTGAAGACTTCCGGAACGCCCTCTGTGCCAGCGTGATCTTTCACGCCAGTGATGACGGTGTTGGGATCCATAAAGGCCCACACCGGCGAGGCGCTATTGCCGCGCTCTTTGAACCACCAGGTCCAGTTGCCGTAATCATCCGCAGGATTGGGGCGGGTGTCGCCGTCGAACAACAAAGCGCCCAGGAAAATCACGCCATCGCCGCGGCCAGCGGGATAACCGACTTGCTTCAGGTCAATTGCCAACTCGAGGTAGAAACCCTCATCAACATCCGCGGGATTATTGATGGTGGTGTTGGGCTTCATGGTAACGCCCACCGAGGCGCCGCCGGCAGCGATCAGATCCGTCAAATAACCGCCGGTCACGGGTTGTCCCGCTGCATCGAACCGCACGATGAATTCGCGGCCGATGAGATCATGGTTCTCCGGCTCGCGCACAACGCGATCGTTGATCATGAAACGTATGCCGTCCCATTGGACGTCGGTGTCAACTGCAATCACGGCGCCATCGCGCACATCCACGCCGAGGTACAGCATATCATCTTTGAAGAAATATTTGAACGTGGCGTCGCCGGGATCCAGAACGGCCGCGCGCCCGCCGCCAACTTCCGGCTGGAACTGGCCGCTGGCAATCGGGCCAATGCTGGGATACGTCTCCCGCAGCGCATCATCGCCGAAGCGCACGTCAAAGCTCGGCGCATACTGCCAGACTGCCTCGTTTAACTGGCCATCCACCGTGGGCGCCGGATAATTCACCGCATTTGGAACAATCAATTCCGGCCCGATTTCGGGAAGAACCGGAGTGTTGACAGTGACATTGGGCCGCGCATGAATGCGCACGGTGTTGCTCAGGAAAGCGCTGAAAGGGCCTTGTAACCACGTGCGGTTGCCGCTCAACTTGCCAGGAATCACCGGCCACTGCCAGTCCGTGTCATAGATCGAGATGTTGAAGCTGACAATATCGCCCTCGGACCGCGTCACATCATAGCCGCGCGGCGTCAGATTCAGCCGGAATTCCATGGTGTAGCCCGCATCCGGCACCGTATCGGAATTGGTAATGCCAGCCACCGTCGTCGCGGCATCCCACAAAGCAACGTTATCCGGGTTTGTCCGGTCGCCAGCCGGACCAAAATAACCCGGCAATGCGCCAATGTTGGCCGTGGCCGGATCTGCCCAGGATTCCGAAACCCAGCCATAAAAATATTCAAACGGCGGGGCCGGACGCGCGGGATTCGCTTTGTTGCGGAGGTTCATCAACACGCCGTCGAAACGGTTGAACAAGCCCGCGCCCACGGAGCTGTCTTTTACCGCCACACCCAAATACAACTCATTGCCCACCACCAAAAACTTCAATGTCGCATCCAGCGGGTCAGAAGGCTCAGCCGCGCCTTCGTTGCGCCAGCCGCTGCCCGGGAGAAGGCTCAGCCGCGCCTTCGTTGCGCCAGCCGCTGCCCGGGATGCCGGCATCTTTGCCGTATTGCAGCGTAACGGATTCCGCATTGTTCCACGCCGGCTCATCCAACCTGCCGTCGAGCGTGATTGTACCATCAACCACGGTGCGCGCCCAGATGGCATCGGCACGCTCGCGAGTGCCGGGTTCGCCGCCCGGAACGAACGTGCTGGGATCCATGTAAGCCCACACCGGCGAGGCGCTATTGCCGCGCTCTTTGAACCACCACGTCCAGTTGCCGTAATCATCCGCAGTATTGGGACGGGTGTCGCCATCGAACAACAACGCGCCCAGCCAGGCCACGCCATCGCCGCGGCCGCCGGGATAGCCGAGATGAGTCAAATCAATTTCCAATTCGATATAAAAGCCTTCATCCACATCTGCCGGGTTGTTGATGGTGGTATTAGGCTTCATCGTTACGCCCACTGAGGCGCCGCCGGCAGCGATCAGATCCGTCAAATAACCACCGGTCACGGGTTGTCCCGCCGCATCGAACCGCACGATGAATTCGCGGCCTACCAAATCATGGTCCTCCAGATTCCGCGCCACGCGATCGTTGATCATGAAACGGATGCCGTCCCATTGTGCATCAGCGTCAACCGCAATCACAGCCGCATCGCGCACATCGACGCCGACATAAAACTTATCGCCTTTGAAAAAGTAGCTGAAGGTCGCATCGCCAGGATCCAAAACTGCCGCGCGTCCGCCGCCCACTTCCGGCTGGAACTGGCCGCTGGCAATCGGGCCAATGCTGGGATAAGTCTCGCGCAAGGCATCATCGCCGAAACGAACATCAAAACTCGGGGCGTTCGCCCATACCGTCTCATCCAGAATGCCGTCGATCTCCGGCGCGTTATAATGTTCGGCATTAGGAACAATCAACTCGGGTTCAATTTCGGGGAGGTCGCCGGAAGCCGCTCAATTTGCCGGGTACCACCGGCCACTGCCAGTCCGTGTCATAAATCGAAATATTGAAACTGACGATATCGCCCTCGGACCGCGTCACATCATAGCCGCGCGGGGTCAGGTTCAGCCGGAATTCCATCGTGTAGCCAACATCCGGCAGAGTGTCGGAATTCGTGATGCCATCCACTGTCGTCACAGCATCCCACATGGCCACGTTATCCGGATTCGTCCGGTCGCCAGCCGGACCAAAATAACCCGGCAATGCGCCAATGTTGGCCGTTGCCGGATCAGCCCATGATTCCGAAACCCAGCCATAAAAATATTCAAACGGCGGGGCCGGACGCGCGGGGTTCGCTTTGTTGCGGAGATTCATCAACACGCCGTCGAAACGGTTGAACAAACCCGCACCCACCGAGCTGTCTTTCACCGCCAGGCCTAAATACAACTCATTGCCCACCACCAAAAACTTCAACGTCGCATCCAACGGGTCAGAAGGCTCTGCCGCGCCTTCATTGCGCCAGCCGCTGCCAGGATCGCCGGCATTCTGCCCGTATCGAATCTGGACGCTTTCCGCGTTGTTCCACGCGGGCTCATTCAACTGGCCGTCCAGGGTGATCACGCCATCGACTACCCGGCGCGCCCAGATCGCGTCGGTGCGCGTGGTCTGGCCCAAAGCGGCAAACGCAAACGCCAGCACCAGGCCGCCGACCAACATGGTAATAAACTTTGTTCTCATAGAAGTCCCTTCGCTGGTTGAGGGTGAATAATTCGCGCTCAGGAATACCGTTTAAATAACCTGCGCATTTCTCTTCTTGCGGTTTTTAATTGGATGAACAGATTTGTAGCCCCCGCCCCTCGTGGGCGGCTGTCGAAGCCACTAAATTCTCGGTTGCGACAGTGCCCCACGAGGGGGCAAGACTACGACTCCTGCACATGCATTTGAAAAACGCTATAAACCGCTTACAACCACCAATAGATGTTAATTCTCGAATTCGCATTCATTCGCGGTTTGAGATTTGGGCAAATTATTCAAACGTCATCCGAAATTACTTACAGCGTTTTTCACTTGGATGTATAGGTTTGTAGTCCCCGCTCCTTGTGGGCGGCTGCCAAAACCAATAAATTCATGGCTGCAACAGTGCCCCACAAGGGGGCAAGACTACGATTCCTGCACACGCATTTAAAAAACGCTATAAACAACCGCTTCCGTCATGACATGCCGTTCACCTCCTTGCTTTAGTGATTTGCTCTTGATAGGATTGTTTCGGGCAACCACACGATTCGCGCAACACCAAATGGGTGGGCACGAGGGCGTGCTTCCTGACATGATTGTTCTTTTCGGTAAAGGAATGAATCAACTTCTGCATCGCGGCCGCGCCGAGATCATAAATCGGCACGTGCACCGTGGCCAGCGCGGGCGAGAGATAACGCGCAATCGGAATATCATCAAAGCCGGCCAGCGCCATTTCGCCGGGAACGGACACGTCGTGTTCGCGCAGCGCGCTCAACGCGCCCAGGGCCATGGAGTCATTCGATGAGAAAATCGCAGTGGGGCGCGGGTTCAGATCCAACAACCGTTTTACCGCGTCATAGCCCGAGGCTTCGGTGAAATCGCCCGTCATCTCGAATGATTCATGATACTCGGCGCGCGCTTCCTGCAAGGCCTGGCGATAGCCCTGCAAGCGGCCTTCGGCATCCAAATTTTTTTCCGTGCCTTTGATGATGGCAATATAGCGATGCCCGTGACTGAGCAGGTGGCGCACCATTTCCTGCGCGCCCGCAACGTTGTCGATGTTCATGGCATCGAAGGAGTCGTCGCCGACGTGGCAGTTGAGCAGGATCAGCGGCAGACTTTTGGGCAGATTGGTTTGCAGGGTGTGCGCATCGATTTGGGGGGACATGATGATCAGGCCATCGACGCGGCCGCGCATGACTTGCAGGACTTCTGCCAATTCCTGGCGGGTGGTGTGCGAGCTGGAAACCAGCAAATGGAAGCGATGTTGTTGCGCGATTTGGTCCGCGCCGCGAATGACTTCGGAGAAAAATTCGCCGTGAAGGTCGGGAAGGATGAGGCCGATGGCATCGGTTCTTTTGGTGCTGAGGCTGCGACCCACGGCATTTGGGGTGTAGTGCAGGGCTTGCGCGACTTCTTTCACGCGGCGCCGTGTTTCTTCGTCCACCGGCCCGACATTATTGAAGACGCGCGAAACAGTAGCGGTCGAGACGCCCGCTTTTTTGGCAACTTCTTTGATCGTCACGCCCATCGCGCAGAGGGCTCCATTTGTGTGGTGGATTACTGACGATACTTCTTGTTCACCAAAATGTAACCGTTTACATTAATAGCGAATAAAAAAGCGAACGGTTTCGCTTTCAATGTAAACGGTTACATAATAGCACGAAAAATTAAAATGTCAAGGGAAATTTGAGGGGATGGAAGATTTTTGGAGCAGCCAATAGCTTAAAGTTGGGATAAGCTCCTTTCGAACCATGCTAACCCCAAAACTACAATTGTCACTTTCGGATTCAACTCACGGCTCGGTTTTCAGCTTCTCCGTTTGGTGACATTTTTTCTTCAATTTTTCTAACGCTACGCTGAATAGAAAAAAACACCAGTACTAAGGCAATTAGGATAGTTAATAAAATTCCGCCTCCGATCCCAGCCAATGATTTCAGGCGATATTCTGCCTTCGACATTTTAGCAGAAAAATATTCTTGCTGTGCGGCTATTTGTTCTAAGTTGTACTGATTCTCTATTTCGTTTATTGCCTGCTGATATTCACTTTCTATTTCCGCTATAGCGTTATCGCGGACATAGTTTTTATTCCTAAATACTCCGTAGTATTGCGTAATTGCTTTGGGCTGCTGCTCAGCTTTTATCTGAGCAATAAGCGGCAGAAATAAATCGGTTGCTTCTTTGAGCATTGAAAGATTATTGCTAAAATAGTTATTATAGCCGATTATTAATCGGTCGATAATTTCCGCTTGTTTCGAAATAGCAAATTTGTCAATGATTGTTGCAGTATAATCGATAAAAGGAGAACCATCGTTTGGATTTTGTTTGCCAAAAAGAGAAAGTTGATTTAGGTACGAAATATTTTCATCCTTAGACATTTTACTCACAACTTTGCCAAGTGACTGGCAAATATTTACATTTTGCGAAATATTATTCGCAACATTACTAATCAGATACTGGAATGCGCCTAACCGTTTTTCTTCGGGTAGCAAATTTACTACGCCGATATATCCATCGAGGATTATTTTTTTGTCAGGATAGTTGTCTGCATTAGCTCTCCGGTAGGCGGCTTTAAGCTTATCTTCTATTCCAAGCTCTGTAGCATTCCATTGCCTGTATTTTTCTTGTTTGTAAACCGTCCAGTATCTTTCTCCATACGGATAAGTCCAATAACCCGAACCTTGCCACGAGTACTTGGTCGGCGGGATTAAAGTTTTTAATGTATTTAATGCTGAATCATAATCTCTCTTTCCTTTTGTATCTTCAACTGGTTGTTGGGTCATTGCTGTTTCTATTTGAATCTGTACCGGGGCCACTGGTGGAGCTTCTTCTTTTATTCCTTCTATTTGCAGATCACCAAGCTCAACTTTAATTGGTGCAGGATATTCCCTTTTAGCGGGGTAAAGTTTTTTCTTCACTTCTCTTTGCGAAGCGGGAATTATGCTCCATAGAAATATTACAAGAGATGCAGCAACTACCAGTGTTGACAGGGCAATGAATAAATGCCAGAAGATTAACGACACATTGAAAACATATTTGTTTTCAACTTTGGAGAAGTAGTTGGTTTTCATAGCATGTCCTTTTGGGTGCATGAATTACTTGATCGACAATGTCGGTAATACGGAAATTATTTTGTTAGTCTGGTATTGAAACAACTTTTAATTTTGCTCCACTTGCTAGCTTGGCTGATATTACATTTCCTCCTTCAACTACTTTGCATAAAGTCGACCCATAGGATATTTCTTTAGCTTTTATTATACCAATTGAACTATTGCCATTTTCTTCGTATACATAAAATTTAGATTTAGAAATACCAATGTCATCTCCGCCCTCTATAGAAACAGATTCAAGTTCGCCTTTTTTGTTTCTCTCCCCAATACCGGTGATGAAAGTTTTTACAGGAAAATGTTTATCTATAAATTTTTCTAAATAGTCAGTATTATTCGCTTTAGTAAATGCTTCCTGAAAAGAGTAAACGCAGGTAGTTAATAAAAATCCTTTGTTTGTGCTTGTATAAGTATCGGAATCTATATATCCTCCCTCAGCATTTTTTAAAGCGAATGAAACCGCAATATTTGCGATATAAGCCGTAGCTGCGCTAGTTTTGCTAGTTTTACAGGTCATGGTCTCAGAAGTCACATTGATACCAGTACATTCTATAAAATAATTAATACTTTCGTCAACGTTAGTTTCGTTAACGATAACTTGAGAGAGCCTCTTTGAAGTAGATAAATTGGCCTTAACCGTATTAATAACACTGTTTGTATATTCATTGGTGTTTCGGAGGTTAAAATCAAACCGGAAAAAAACTTTATTATCCTCACGAGTACTGAATAAAAATGATTTATTGGAAGGAATAAAACGTGAAATTAGATTTGCCACAATTTTTGTTTCCTCTTTTATTAACTCTCCGTCTTTGTAAATTCGTTCTATGGTTTTGTCATTGTTCAACCAGTATCTCCATTTACCATCCTGCTTGTCATTAATCAAAATTCCTTCGCTTATTATTTCCCCATTCTGGTAGTTCGTTTCTTTCGTTTTTCCATTAGCCAAATATTCAATTTGTCTTCCATCAAGTACGCCCTTTGAATAATTTGCTTCTGAAATAAGTGCGCCGTCACGATAGGTTACTTCTTTCCTTGTATATCCATCATCGGTTTTCCAAATGCCATCTTTCAGACCACTCTTGTAAAACGCTTCTTTTATGCTTTTTCCATTTTGATATACTATATCTGATTTCAGTTCCCCGTCTTCAGACCATTCAAAATACTGCCCATTCAACACCCCATTTGAATATTTACTCTCGCTCTGTTTATTTCCATTTTCATACCATTCGATATGGGTTCCATCTTCCGCACCATATATGTAATTTCCCTCATTTTTCTTTTTGCCGTTTGTATAATTTTCTGTAAACATCCCCATTTTCTTTCCATTCTTAAATTCTCCTAATTTTTTATTTGTTTTTTCATCAACTAATAATCCTGTAAAAGGTGAACCATTGAAATAAGCAATGCCTGCTGTGTAGGTAATTTCTCTTGGATAAGCAGGCAGCAAATCTTGTTGAGCAAAACAAGGAGAGATAAATAGAACAGAGATGATAAGTGTCATGAAAGGTTTCATTTTTTTGTTTTCACCTTTAGAGAAGTAGTTGGTTTTCATAGCTATGTTCTCCTTTATCGTGTAAGATATCTTGTTTGAATTATTTTTCCATTTCTATATTCGGAAGCCGATTTTCCTAGGTTGTTTGTCGAATATAAAGTCCCATTAAAATAGGTATCATCCTTCCACTCCCCAGTAAATGAAAAGGGAGATCTCCCACCATCAAAAGCACCAGTTAATGTTCCTTGACCTTCTCTTTTACCATTCACAAAATATCCTGTGAATGAGCTTTGACCTCTGTTTCCACTATCACAATAATATGATCCTTTACCATTCATTTTTCCATTTTTCCACTCCCCTTGATACGTACATCCATTCGACAAAGTTAGTGTACAATAACCATCTTTCTCCCCATTCACATAATTTCCTTCAAATTCTTTTTTCCCGTCTGCGAACCAAGAAGCCCATCGTCCCTCTTGACTCCCAGCTTTGTAATAACCTTCACTCTTTTTCTGTCCGCGTGCATACCATAAAATCCATAATCCTTCCTTCCTCCCATTCTTGTAATTCCCTTCAGATTCTCTTTTCCCATCTTGAAACCACGAAATCCATTGACCATCTTCATTCCCATCTTTGTAAGTACCTTCACTCTTTTTCTGTCCGTGTTCATACCAGAAAGTCCACAACTCTTCTTTTTTCCCATTCTTAATCAACCCTTCGCTTTTTTTCTGCCCATTGGGATATAACTCAACTGATCGTTCAAAGAATACGACAAACTTGCCGTCTACAAACTTACCGGACACTATCATTTGTCCGTTCTCATATGTTGTTTCAGTTTCCTTTTGTCCATTTTCAAGATATGTCGTGTAGGTCCCATCTGTTATTAATCCATTATTATAGGTAACTGATGATTGAATCTGGCCGTTTATAAACCACACCGTACATATTCCATCGCTCTGGCCGTTTACATATTTACATTCACTCTTTTTGTTTCCATTTTCAAACCAGTCTGTGTGTATTGCCACTTTGGCTCCATTTGCATATTTTCCCTCGGCTTTCTTTTTGCCATTGGCATAATACTCCGTAAAAATTCCATCTCTGTACCCATTCTTGAATACTCCCAATCGCTTATTCGTCTTTTCATCAACCAATAATCCAGTAAAAGGTGAACCATTGAAGTAAGCAATTGAATCTCCGTTATAAGTAATCTCTCTAAGATAAGCAGGCAGCAAATCCTGTTGAGCAAGGCAAGGAGAGATAAATAAAACAGAGATGATACTTGCAATAAGTATTTTCATGGCATTTCTCCCAACATTTATTTGGTTAATCGATCGAGTCAGTACAGGTATAAACTGCAATAAACCTATGAACGATTGAATTATGCAGCAACTACACTGAATTGAGCGGCTGTTTGACGAAAGCTGCTCATCCAGTAGTAATCGCGACGTATGAGATGTATAAGTAATAGTATTACCTCGTCAAAAAAGCAAAACTCAAATGACTTCAAAGTCTTTAGCGAAGCCACCACGAACTGATTGCGATGCGCATCGAACTTTGCCTCTGCCACGAACCCGCCGCGCAATGTCACACTTATCTCATAAGAACCATCTTTCTCGTCTCAACAAATTCTCCAGCTTGTATGCGATACAAATAGACTCCACTTGCCAAATTCTTAGGATTCCAATGGATTTCGTATTCACCCGCTACCTGCGCCGTACTCACCAATGTTTCAACTTCGTTACCCAGCGGATTGATTACAGTTAGCCTTACAAAAGCAGTTTTGGGCAAAGCGTACAGGATAGTGGTCGACGGGTTGAAGGGATTAGGGTAGTTCTGGTTTAAACTGAATTCTGTTGGCGTTGCTTTTCTTGGTTCACTTACGGCAGTCCCACCTGTCCTGAAACTCCAGACTGACGACCATGCACTCGTGCCGCCAACGTTCTTGGCATTCACCCGCCAGTAATAGGTCGTATTGATTGCCAATGATCCTAGTTCTCGTGAAGTACTCACATTAGTTGAATCATCTGTATGGAATGTCGAAGTAAAAGTGGAACTCGTCGAAACCTGAAGGCGATAAGTCGTTGCCCCAGTTGAGGGATTCCAATTTAGTGTCAAAGTCGTCGGCTGGTTCCCAGAACCATCAACCGGTAGCGCAAGTACTGGCACAGATGGCGATTCGATGGCAGTCTTGAAACTCCACCCACTTGACCAAGCACTTGTGCCGCCAATATTTTTCGCCATCACACGCCAGTAATAGGTCGTATTGTATGCCAATGATCCAATTTGTCGTGAATTTGTCGCAATCGTTGAATCATCAAGAGTTGCCGTATTGAAAGTGGAACTTGTCGAAACTTGAAGGCGATAGGTCGTTGCGCCAGTTGAGGGATTCCAACTCAACGCCAAAGTTGTTGGATGGTTTCCAGAACCGTTGAGCGGTAAGGCAAGGGTTGGCGCAGGTGGTGGTGCGATAGCTGTCTTAAAGCTCCACACACTTGACCACGCACTTGTGCCACCAATATTCTTCGCCTTTACGCGCCAATAGTAAGTCGTGTCGTGTAACAAGGGTCCGGTCTGTCGGGAGATTGCGGTGATCGTAGAATCATCAACAACTGTTGTGGAGAAGGCCGGATCTGCTGATACTTGTAGGTGATATTTCTCAGCATCAATCGAAGCATTCCAAGTTAGTATCAATCTTGTTGGTTGATTTACCGTACCATCGGGTGGAAGGGCAAGCGTTGGGGTGGTGGGAGCAGGAACGATGGTTGTCTTGACACTGCGAAATACGCTGCTGCCCCAAGTTCCTGCAAAAATATATCCATCGCTATTTACTGCAAGGGAATGAACGGAATTGGCTGTCAAGCCTTCATTTTTTTGAGTCCAGTTATCCCCATTATCGGTTGAACGAAAAACCCCGCCATTCTCAGTTCCTGCAAAAATAATTCCATTGCTATTTATAGCCAAGGAATGAACCCAAGTTTTTGCCAAGGCCGTTTGCGTCCACTGTTCCGCATCATCGGTTGAAATAAATACCCCATCATTCCGAGTTCCAGCAAAAAGATATCCACTGCTATTGATTGCAAGAGAAGTAACATAAGCATTGGTTGGCATGCCGGAAATTTTTTTCGTCCAGTTCGCCCCATTATTCGTTGAACGAAATACACCCTCATTATCAGCCCCTGCAAAGATATATCCATTACTATTGTTTATTGCAAGAGATCTGACATTTCTGTTAGTCAAGCCCGTTGTAGTCCAGTTCGTGCCATTATTTGTTGAACGAAGCACACCGCTTTTCTGAACCCCTGCAAAAATATCGCCACTGCTATTTATTGCAAGGGAATTAACAGTATCTTGCGCAGATCCCGTTTGAGTCCAGCTCGTGCCATTATTCGTTGAAAGAAACACGCCACTACCTCGAGTACCAGCAAAAACTTGATCAATGTTATTTATTGCAAGGGCAGAAACATAAAGGGATGTCAAGCCATTATTTATTTGAAGCCAGTTATCCCCAGTATCCGTTGAACGAAATGCGCCACCATGATAAACCGACGCAAAAATATCTCCGCTACTATTTATTGCAAGAGAAGTAACATCATTAGCTGTCAAGCCGGAATTCATTTGAGGCCAGTTATCCCCATTATCTGTTGAACGAAATACTCCTTCATCATAAGTCCCTGAAAAAACATCTCCACTGCTATTTATTGCAAGGGAAGGAACACCCCGATTTATCAAGCCCGTTTGAGTCCAGTTAGTGCCATTATTTGTCGAACGGAATACCCCTACGGAAGTGCCTGCAAAAATATCTCCGCTACTGTTTATGGCAAGGGAAAGAACACTACTATAACTACTGGTTGTCACGATCGTTGCACTCCAGCCAATCCCATTATTCGTCGAACGAAATACTCTAGTATAATAAGGCCAATCAGTAGGATCAGGTCCTGCAAAAATATCTCCACGGCTATTTATTACAAGAGAACGAACGTTATCAGTGCTCAAGCTCGTTCGAGTCCAGTTATTCCCATTATCCGTCGAACGAAATACACTATAATAGGGCCAATTAGAAGCAGGCTCAGTGCCTGCAAAAATATCTCCACTCCCATTTATTGCAAGGGAATAAGTCCAAACATTTGTCAGACCTGTTTTAATCCAGGTATTCCCATTATCCGTTGAACGAAAAATGCCGTAAGTCCCTGCAAAAATGTCGCCATCACCATTTATTGCAAAGGAAAAAACTTGAGCATACATCAAACCAGAATTTATTTGGGTCCAGGTATTCCCATTATCCGTCGAACGAAATACGCCACTACCATTGGTCCCCGCAAAAATATCTCCACGACTATTTATTACAAGAGAAAGAACCGAAATACTTGTTGGTAAGCCGGAATTTATTTGAGTCCAGTTGTCCCCATTATCCGTTGAACGATATACTCCACCGTCCTGAATTCCTGCAAAAATATCTCCATTACTATTTATTGCAAGGGCATTAACAGTTCCTCCAGTCGGACCATTCGTTTGTTCCCAAAAGTCTTGTGCATAGAGAGAATGAGACACAAGCAAAAACATCAAAAGCGTTTTCATATTATTCTCCATTTAATTTTGTTCCTACTCGTTTGGCTTTTCGGTGTCGCCCCGTCTTTTGAGTGGTCTCAGGTCTCCACTAATGATTTGCAGTATTGAGAAATTTTCAAACTGTCAAGAAGTGCGTCAAAATATATCCAGCGGTTCTAGTGTCGGCCGCTATATCGTTGTCGTTATTGGCGTCACGCCACCACCAGCAGTTCAAGTTTCCCAACAAGCTCTTCCGCTTCGCCAAAACTCACACGAGGAAACTGCCTGCTGGGCAACGCTCGAGGTCGCTCACGAAGCTCGAAACACGTGTTATTCACTGCTTGCATTACTACAAACGACACCCAAAAACAAAAAAGACTCGCAGCGACGCACGGATGCAATTGGGAGGGTGGAAACTCCTGCCCTATAATTGTGATCATCCCTGCCCATCGCCCAAGCCTCACTTCTAAAATGGAGAATCAGAATGTCGTTGGCGTGCACTCCAAGAAAGAACTTCCTTCCAGGATGAGCCATTCCTTTAGCGAAACGCCTCATACGAGGCAATTAGCATCTTTTCAGTGGCACCAATTGCAGCGAGCGTCTCCTTCAATCCCTTCCTGACTCCTACTTCGTTCCATTGATTCCCAAACCAATTGGCAAATTGGCTAAATATCCAAATTCTGGAAAAGCAAATATTGTGCTATGCGCAAAGCGTAATAAAAACAGATACACGAGATATCGAAGCAGGACCTTAATTTCTTATTCTCAAGAATCTCGAGGAGCATTATACAAAAAGTGAGAAAACTGAAGTAGAGAATATTAATTAGTTCTTCAAGTCACTACCAATCAGGATATCACAATACTTACCCAAAAACAAAAAAGACTCGCAGCGACACACGTGAAGGGGCGAAAGCGCCTTCACTAAAACAGTGATCGTCGCTTGAGTCTTGTTACAAAAAGGATTCGCGAAGTCTTTAACCCACCACATCGGCGGCCTCCCCGGCCCACTGCAAGCCCTTGCTTCGTTAAAACCCTTACATCAATGAATTTTCAGCCAACAGGCGCTAAATTTCTGGCTCTCAATCTCAACCTTCCCTTTCCAAACTTGAATACAGATTCTTGTCTTGCTGGCGGGTATGATGGTATTATTTTCATCCAAAAGCTATAAGCCATAAGCGTATTCGGTAAGCAATCTGCCTATTGTAGCCTCGGTGAAGCACGTTATTTTTCGTGCACGCACGTTTCTGGTGCGTAAGGCTCGGCAAATGCGCCAATCGTTTAGTAACACTCAACCGTTAGGATCTTCTCCATACAAGCCGGCGAAGTCAAACTTGGGCTCAAAGAGTCAAAGTACCATCTCGGCGTTTTGTGTCCAAGTTTGATTTCACCTATCATCAATACATCGGATACTCCATTCCAAAAACATTCACTTTGCCGTTGATGTGCTTGGTCTTGTCCGTGATCCTGCCAAAGGCGTCGATCACACCTTGATGGCAAATGGTGCAGGATGAAATTTCATGTTGAACGTGTCCGGTGGGCGGCAGGCCGTGACAGGAGCCGCACGCGACTGATCCCGGCGTCACCCAATTTGGCGCAGCCGAATTTCCGGTCATGACTTCAGCAGTAAAGATGAAATCATTCGAGGACTGCGTGCGGCGCAAACCCCAATTGCCGTGGCAATAGGTATTGGCGCAGGTGTTGGCATTCGCGTCGTAGCTGCCGTTCGGCACGCGACTGCCGCCTTCCGTCACAAAATTGGCCAATGGCCCATCCAGCGCAGGTTCCACGCGATTGTTGCCGTCAATGTGCGTGGGCGCAAAGAAATTGTTCGGCACCACATGGCATTCCTGGCAAACCTGCTCGGTTGATAAAAAGTCGAAAAAATTAAAATGCGCGGTGTGCGCGCCCACTGCCGGTTCGGTCGGACTGGTTTCGCCGTCCAAACCCTCGGGCGGAGCGGCGTTGATCAAAACCGTCGCATCGCCGCTCGCATTACCGTGACACAAATTACAGGCCTCCGGGCCGCCTTGTTGGGTGTGGCAAGTGAGACAGGAGGTACTCTCTTTCACCACAGAATAATCCTGGCCGTGACAAGACTTGCAGGAATTCAAGTCGTAGCTATTGTCTCTCAGAAAAACAAAATGCGAGGCCGGTCCTGCCACAAAATTATCCGGATGCGGATAGCTGGTGTGGCATTTTTTGCAGGATACTCCCGACGTGCCGCCGCTCAAATCCGCGCCGTGGCACGCCTGGCACTCCTGGGCGTCATAATTCTGTGCGGCCAGCAATGCGCCGTGATTTGTTGCAGATGAAGGATCGAGCCAGCCCTCTGCATGCGGATAGGTGGCGTGGCAAGTGCGGCACGAAACACCGGAAGTGCCACCGTCGAATTGCGTGCCGTGACAAGCCGCGCATTCCGTGAGGCGATAATTCTGCCCGGCCAGCACTTTGCCGTGAAACGATTGGTTGCCGGCGCTCATCCAGCCCTCGGGATGCGGAAACGTGGTATGGCAGGCTTTGCAGGAGGATTTGACGATGCCGCCGTCATACTGATTGCCGTGGCATTCCCGGCAGCCCTCGGAGTTGTAATTCTGCTGCGCCAGAACTTTGCCGTGAAAATTCGCAGAAGACGGATTCATCCAACCGGCGCCATGGACCTCGACTTCGTTCTGCGGGGCGGTCGGCGCCTCTTGCGGCTCGCTGCACGCCTGCACCAGCAATACGGCAAACGGCAGCCCTTTTCAAGTGCATTCTCAATCGCTCGGAGTAAAGATTATTTGCGGCCGGGCGCCAAATTCGTATGGCACAACACGCACGAAGGATCGCGGCCTTCTAAATCGTGACAAGAGGCGCACGACTCCATATCGCGGCGTGCCAGCACGGCATGTTGGCCGCCGCCGCTGCCCACGCCAATGCGCACGAAATCCGGTGCGCGATGCGACAGCGGAAACGGCGCACCAAAGCCCGCGGCTTGATTGCGTGTGTGGCACTCGGTGCAAAACGTCTGTTGATTGTGGCACGAAAAACAATCGGATTGCTTGGCGCGAAAATCCAGGCTGTGCGTGAACAGATAATTCAACTCGTGCACGTTCTGTTTGACCGCCGGGTTCTTGCCCGAAGGCTGCGGCCGGTTTTCCGGCACGCTGCGCAGCAAATCGCCGGTGGTGAATTGCGTCGTGGCCTCGGCGTGACAGGTTTGGCAGAAATTATCCGTGTGGCAGGAAGCGCAATCACTCGAGGTATGATCGGCGCGCACCAGGCGCTTGTGCTGCTCCGACCAATCCGGCACGCGATGCGACAACGGCAGCATGGTTTCCACGCGCGGGTGGCAGGACTCGCAGGCGTTCGTGGCTTTCACCTCGTTGTGGCAGGAATTGCAGGAAGCCATGACGGGCAAATAAGCAACGCTCGGCGCTTCCGATTGCTCGATGCCGGCGTGGCAGGTCGCGCATTCAAGCTGTTGTCCCGCGATATGTTGTTTGTGGCTGAACACAATATCTTCGCGGTTGGGCAGGGCAAACGCCTCGAGATTATCGACGTCGGTGTGGCAGAATTTACAATCGTCGGTGTTCTCGCTTTCGACTTCCGCATGGCAGCCGGAACATTCGGCGTGTTTGGGAAACAATAATTCTTCCGCTCTTTCGCTGGAATCTGCTGCCGCGTGACACGTGCTGCACTCCGCGCCCACGTCTACAATGTGTTGCTTGTGGGAAAATTTGATTTTGGCCCATTGCGCGACAGGATCATTCCACGAGGTTTGCCGGTCTTGCGCACTCGCAAAACTTACCATAAACAAGAGACCCAGCAACATCGAAAAGAATTCACGCAAAGACGCAGAGACGCAAAGACAACGCAGAGCTTTTCTCATTGTGTTATTTTGCGAGCTGGCGTCTCTATTTGCACGATAAGAGCTAAGGCCTGCCGGGAGTCTGCCGAACCGGCTTGCCCGCGTTTGGCTGAACACGTTTTCCGTCCTCCTCATGATGAAGCCCCGAGCTTGGTGAAGAACCAATATTGCATGCGGAACGAACAAAAACCGGACATCATTTGAGTAGTAGCGATTGTGCAACAGTTGCAGTTGGCCGTCGAACGTCAGCGTCTTGTGCGGCCGCACCAACAGCCCGGCAGCGCCGGAAAACAACGAGACGCGCTCGGCCTCGCCCGCGTCGAGCTTGTATGCCGCCCATGAAAGCTGCACACTGGGCAGGAACATTCCCCGCTGTAACGGATAGTGAATTGAGCCATTGACGCCATCCAAAAAGCCCGCGTATCCGCTGCGATGCACATAGCTCAAGCCGCCAAATTTGAAATCCGCGCCCGCAGTGTAGCGCAATGAATTATCGTTATCATAAAAAATTCGGGCGGCATTGCCATACAGGCGCAAGTTGGGCGATTGATGAAAATACAGCCCGACTTCCACTTCGTGATTGTCCTCGATGTCGAATGCCGAGAAGATGGAATTCCACGGCAGGCGGGGCGAGCGAAAAATGTAATTGCCGGTCACCATCAACTCGCGCGTAACTTCCGTGCGCGTGGAAAATTCCGCGCGCGTGATTTGCTCGGCGTGAAAATCATAATCACTGCGGGCATAGAGAGAGGCTTTGGGACTCATGAACCAGGAGGCGTCAACAGAGCCGACGCGATAGGCGCGATCTTCCGGTTCGACAAAAAGCGTGAGAACATTACCGATGGAATCGGCGCGCAGCGCATC
>QEVD01000723.1 GCA_003576975.1 Candidatus Zhuqueibacterota bacterium | reverse complement strand
GCTCCCAATTCACCGTCTAATCGCGAGGAGGTAGACCGTGTCTCATTCCAAAGTATTGCAATCATTTTGGCAGGTGGCGCTGCTTGCCGGGTTGTTCGTGTTCGCTCCGTCGCACGCGCAAAAACAGCTTACGGTCGAGGCCATTTACGGCGGCCGCGAGTTGAGCGGCAGCTTGCCGAGCGCCGTGCAATGGACGCCCGATGGCAAAGCCTTTACCTATTTTCAGCGTTCCGAGGACGGGAAGCTCAACGTCTGGCGCTATGATCTCGCCTCCAAACAAAAAAGTATTTTGATGGATTCGAAGAACGTCAGCGCGCTTGCCGAGCAGCGGCAGGAAAATCGTTTCACGCTGGGCAATTATTTTTGGTCGCCGGATGGCAAGGCGATCTTATTGCCGTCAAAAAACGATCTTCATCTTTATGATATTGCCTCCGGCGCGACGAAGCGCCTCACGAACGACGAGGCGGAGGAACGTGACCCGCAATTCTCGCCGGACAGCCGCAGAATCGCTTTTCTCAAGAATCATAACTTGCATGTGCTGGACCTCGCCAGCGGCACAACGCGGCAGCTTACCACCGAGGGCCAGGAACATATTCTGATCGGTAAATTCGATTGGGTGTATGAAGAAGAGTTTAGCATTCGGACGGGCTTCTATTGGTCGCCGGATAGCCGGCACATTGCTTATTTTCAACTCGATGAGCGCGAGGTGCCGGTGTTTCCGCTTGTCGATTTCATTCCGGTGCATAATGTTTATGAACCGATGCGCTATCCGAAGGCGGGTGACAAGAATTCGATCGTGAAGATCGGCGTGATTGGGGTGGAAGGCACGAACGGCGGCACGCGCTGGGTTGATCTCGGGCCGGAAACCGATATTTACGTGCCGCGCATCAAATGGCTGCCAAACAGCGCTGAGTTGGCGGTGTTGCGCTTAAATCGCGACCAAAATCACCTCGAATTCTTGCTTGCAGATGCCGCCACCGGCGCCACACGGCTTTTGTTTGAGGAGAAAGAGTCCAACGGTTGGATCGATATCAATGACGATTGGCGTTTCATCGCGAACGGCCAGCAATTGCTGTGGCTTTCTCTGCGCGACGGCTGGTCGCATCTTTATCTTTATAATATGAACGGTAAAGTCGTGCGCCAGGTGACGCAAGGCCGATGGGGCGTCACGGAAGTCGAGGGGGTGGATGAAAAGAACAAGCTCATTTATTTTACGGCGACGGAAAAAAGCCATCTGGAGCCCCACCTCTACAAAATCAAATGGGACGGCGCCGGCATGAAGCGCTTGACGACGCGCGACGGCCATCATGCCATCAACATGTCGGACAACACAAAATTTTACTTTGACAATTTTTCCAATGTCAGCACGCCGACGCAGGCGGTTTTGCACAAAAATGACGGCAGCATCGTCGAAGTGATCGAACCGAACAATATTCCGGCGCTGCAGGAGTATCAATTTTCTGCGGTAGAATTCAGTACGATGACGACTTCAGATAATGTGGTTTTGCATTATTCGATGATCAAACCGCCGAATTTTGATCCCAATAAAAAATATCCGGTGTTGATGTATGTTTATGGCGGGCCAGGCTCGCAAACCGTGGTCAATCGCTGGGGCAGTTCACGCGGACATTGGCATCAACTCCTGGCGCAAAAGGGTTATATTGTGGTGTCGGTGGACAATCGCGGCACTGGCGGCCGGGGCAAGCAATTCATGATGCAGACCTACAA
>QEVD01000722.1 GCA_003576975.1 Candidatus Zhuqueibacterota bacterium | reverse complement strand
CGATCGGAGGGTTGTATTTCTCGGATAAGCATAACCGACAGATGACCCTATTGTATCCATCTGTTAAGCACGAATATCTCAGAGAGTACATCTTCAAGTTTTGGCACGGAGGCGGCGATTATCTGATCGTGCAGATGCTTGTGTTCGGCAAATTACAAAGAAGGCCTGTGAGCAGCATTGTCATATCTAAAGATCAAGCGATTATCTGCATCTTGATAATGATAACTATAAGACAATTTGCCCACTTTTTGATTGACAGCATCGATATATTCTTTGAAATGCAAGACTGAGCCATCAACAAATCGAATGATTCCGGTTATGAGTCCCTGGGCCCCGGCGCGCAAATCATAATCAAGTTTGGTTGCGATCACAAAGCGCGTGGCAGAGTAACGAGCAACGGCGTCTTTAATCTGATTGAAGTATCTCTGAATGAGCATACTCGATCTCTCGCAATTGCACTATTTTGTTTTGCAAGCTCTGTTTGAGCTTATACTCGCCAGCCCAACTCACGTATTCCTCGTCGCCCCCCTCCAAGTCTTCAGCCGCAAAATTAACCAAAAAGTATTCCGAATCGACGTGATACTTTTTTTCAAAAGGAAGTAAACGCTTTTCGGCCATTTCCAGAGCGAGAGTAAGTCTCGTGATCTCGGCTTCGACTGCCGACTTTACCAACTCGAGGGTATCGCCGTTATCCTTCTCCGACTTGACAAGAATCGTAGTACTCATTTTTGCTCTCCATGACTTTTAATAATGTCGTGGAAATCTTCAAATCCATCACTTCTTCTGCTCCAGCGCAAACAGCGTCGACCGGTTGGTCACATACAGCACGCCGTTCTTCGCCACCGGCGAGGTGTACACTGCGCTGCCCATGTTGATTTCGTAAAGCAACTCCATTTTCTTGCCGGTTTTCAATACCGCCAGGTCGCCATCCTCATCGCCGATGTAAACCTTGCCGTCGGCCACGTAGGGCGAGCCCCAAATCGCGGCGTAGGTGTCATACGTCCAATACAACTCGCCGGTGAGCGCGTCAAAACAATACACGAATCCGCTCAAGTCGGCGACGTAAAGCAAACCATCGGCAATCGCTGCCGTGGACATCGTCCGGTTGAAATCTTTATACCCGCGATGCCACACCACCGCCGTTTTGGTGACATCGCCTTTTTGCGTCGCATCGATCGCATAGAAATGGCTGATGCCTTCGCCGTGCTCGGGATCCTGGCCCAGGCCGATGTAGACTTTGTCATCGTAAATCACCGGCGTGGCGATGAAATCGTTTTTCGTGCCTGAGCCACCCAATTCGTAAACCGCGTCCGGCGGATTGCCGTCGAATTTCCAAATCAGCTTGCCGGTTTCCGGCTCGAACGAATAAATCAAGCCGTCGCCGCCGGGAAAAATCACTTGCGGCACACCTTTGATCACGGCATACGCGGGATTCGACCATTGACCGTGCATGATATTTCCGCCCGGCGAGGCGTCTTCCCACACCAATTCGCCAGTGTTCTTGTTGATGGCGATAAAGCTTGGCGCCAGCGGCGAGGGAATGTGAATGTGGCCTTCATCGACGCCATTGGCGGTGACGATGAACAGCAAATCGCCCACCGCAATCGGCGAGCAAACCGCGAGATTATGCGGAAAAACGTCCAACTCCGCGATCATATCATACTTCCAAATAATATCCGCATCGATGCTGCTGGTATCGGTTTCAGAGGTGAATGCGCCATTATTTTT
>QEVD01000107.1 GCA_003576975.1 Candidatus Zhuqueibacterota bacterium | reverse complement strand
TTGTATCAATACTATATCCTCGACAGCCTGCTGATCGTCAAGCAATCCGGATTCAAGGCATTGCTGCGCCAAAGAGGCCCGAAGTTTTTAGCGATTATTTTTGTGTATTATCTCGTGCGCGACACCTTGCTCTACATCGTTTTGCCCTTTTGTCTCGCGCGGGGTTTGTTCTAATCAGGAGATAACGATGGCCCTTTTTGACAATTTTTTTGAGATACCGGCAGCGGAGTTTACCGAAGAAGATTTGCAGGAGTTGTTTGAGTTGTTCGATCCGGAGAAAGCCGAAAGTAACGCAAGGTTGCGTTCGGCCGCCTCACCGGCGGCCATGACCGTGGAAGCGGCGAAGAATACTCTAGCCGAGTCATTATACGTTCTGAGCTTGTATTAAGCATGCGGCCGGTTCGATGCTGTGCCTTGCGCCCACAACGCGCCTGCTGAAAAAAAATCAATGAGAAACTTGGAGGTTTGTTTAGTGGCGCCGCCATGATTCCGGTGCTAACGGATTTTTGCATTCCATCATACCTTTACGGGCTACTGTTCGGGAAACCGGTGGCCTGTATGCCCAGGGCAAGAGATCGAAGCTGAGACGAAGAATCTTCTACTAAATTTTGAAGGCATCTTGTGGAAAATATGCAGCGCATCAAAATCGCTTTTGAACGCAATGAAAAAGCCTTGCAACTACGGCCCACGCTCGGCAAGAAAACTGCGATTACCAAAGTCCGTGTGTGCGACGGCTTAACGTGTGAAATTGCCGAAGGCGCATGGAAAATTATCACGGACCTGGGAGAAAATCGTGGCGGCACGAATACCGGTCCGAATCCGGGCATTCTTGGTCGCGGCGCATTGGGCAGTTGTCTTGCCATGGGTTACATGATGTGGGCGGCAAAGCTCGGCGTGACGATCACGAATCTTGAGGTCGAGATTCAGGCGGATATGGATGTGCGGGGCGAGTATGCTCTGGCGGAGGTGCCGCCCGGTTATCTGGAAGTGCGTTGCCTGGTTAATGTGGAAAGCCCGGCTTCGCAAGAGGAGGTTTTGCGGGTGCTCGATACTGCGGATGAACACAGCTCCTATCTCGACATTTTTCGCCGGTCACAGCAAATGCGCAGAGAGGTTCGCTTTACCTCGCGTGAAGCACAATAGAGTTCTCATTTTCGGAGAATTCTTTGACACAAAATGCCCAGCAGCGCATCGGTTCTGGTGGAATCTTGAATTGAGAATTTAAAAAATCAAGCGGTGAACCTCACGGAGCAATCTTATGGAATCTAAACTGCAACGGCGTATTCAGCGTTATGGCTGGGATAAAGCTGCCGATTCTTATGAACAATATTGGCAACAACAATTGCAGCCGGCACAAACGAAACTGTTGGAGATGGCGGGCTTGCAGCACGGCGAGGCGGTGCTCGAGGTCGCCTGCGGCACGGGTTTAATTACCTTTCCTGCCGCCGCACAGGTGGGCGCCGAGGGCAAAGTTGTCGCCACGGATATCTCAGAGCAAATGGTGGAATTTGGTCGCAACCGCACTGCCGAGCAAGGGTTTCATCAAATTTCATGGCTGCGCCGCGATGCGGAGGATTTGCAGCTTCCAGAAACAGGCTTTGATGCAGCGTTGTGCGGCCTCGGCATGATGTATTTCCCGGATCCTTTGCAAGCGCTCAGAGAAATGAAATCCGCCTTAAAGCCGGGCGGGCGTGCAGTGGCTGCCGTATGGGGCAAGCGCGCGCATTGCGGCTGGGCAGAGATTTTCCCCATTGTTGATGCGCGCGTGCAAAGTGAAGTGTGCCCGCTGTTTTTTCAATTGGGAACCGGCGATTTGCTCAAACAAACATTCCTCGCCGCCGGTTTTGGGGAAGTCGTTCTCGAAAGGATTTCAACGACTTTGCACTATGCTTCCGCCGAAGACGCCTGCGGTGCGGCGTTCATCGGCGGGCCGGTCGCATTGGCGCATGCGCGTTTTGACGAACGCACGCGCCAGGAAGCTTATGCCGAGTATTTGGATTCGATTGCCCATTTTCGCAACGGATCAGGTTACAATATTCCCGGCGAATTTGTCATCGTCAGCGGGCGCAAAGCGTGAATGAGTGCAACGGCGCTCTCAAGCAATTCTTGTGTGAGAGATATCCAACAGAATGCCGAACTAATTCGTGCCGTCCGATGCAAACCGCGAAGGGACCCGAATAAACGCTTATCTCTCATTCGCGGTTGCCCTTTTTGGGCCGTGGCTCGTTCGCGTTGGGGGCATTAATTATCTTCCTCGTCCTCCCGTTCCTCGCCACTTTGCCGGCGCTCCCGCTCGGCTTTATAGTTGTTGAAATTGTATTTGAGATTCAACATTACCACCGGCGCCTCGCGCGTGGAATAGCGGTAGTTATAAAAATCCGCGCCCTGTGAGATGGCTTCGCGCTTGGCAGAGTCGAACAAATCTCTCACTTGCAGCGTGGCAGACAACAGTTTATCGATGATCTCGAGTTTGACCGCGGCGTTCGCCGTAAAATATCCCTCACGCCGGCCCTGGGAAGAAACCGAAGGACTGTTATAAATGCCGTCAAGTTGGAATTGCAGAGCTTTGCTGAATTTGACCGCGTTGCTCATGCGCGTGTTCCAATTAAAACTCTCGCGCGCGAAAGATTCTCCGAAAAGCGCGCCGGTAATGCGATATTGATAAAGATTGCCGGTGAGATTGAGGTTCCATTTTTTGTGAAGATCGACATTCAATGCCAGTTCGCCGCCCAACGCATGATCTTTGCCGATATTCGCCTCCGAATGCAGCGTGATATTGTCGGCATAAACGGAACGAATCTCTTCGATGCGATTGTGCGTTTTGCGATAGTAGGACTCCAGCGAAATCAAACTGCGGCCCAGATGGGTTTGATAGCCAAGCTCATACGAGTCGATATATTCCGGCAGCAGATCGGGATTGCCGACGTGAACGTTGTAGGCGTCGATCCAGGTTTGAAATGGTTCGAGATCGCTGCCTCCGGGCCGGTCGATGCGGCGGGTGTAACTCGCCATGGCCTGCTGCCCCACAGCGAATTGATGTGAAAAATGCAATGTGGGAAAGTAATCCCAACGGCCGATGGTGAATGGTTGCGTTGCGCCGTTTCCGAGAAGCCCGGTCGAACCGGTAAAAACGATGGTACGCCCGGTATACTCCGCACGCAAGCCGCCCTGAAAGCCCAGTTTGCCCAATTCGTTCGCGTAGATGGCATAGATCGCATGCGTGTCCTCGTCGTAACGCGTGCGATTGCTGAACTGCGGCAGCACGAGGTAATCGCCCGCCACCGCATCATACTCCGCCAATCCTGTGTTTTCCTCGTCGCGCTCGATTTCGCTATGATAGCCGGCTTCAAACTTCGCCTTTTTACCCAGCGCCAGCGTGTAATCGAGCTTGGTGCGGACTTCGCGTGAGGGGCCGCCTTCAGTTGAACGCCGGCCGCTGACTTGCATGGCTTCACTGGTGAGCAAGCCGTTGGTGGTGGTTTCGTCGCCTTGACGGCTGCTGAAGAGTAGTTCTGCGGAAAGCTCATGCCCTTTGGGCGCAAAGTGGTGCTGGTACGAGAGATTCAACGCAAAAAAATCACGCGTGCGCAAACGATCATTATTGCTGGTGTAATGCTGCCGCGCGCTTTCCGCGCCGGACCATTCCGCATAATTCAAATCTTCTTCCCGCCGGGAATCACGATTGCCGTAACGCCCGCCGGCGCTCAAGAAATCTTTGCGCGAGAGTTTCAGCTTGAACTCGCCGCGCAAACCCAGCGCAATATTCTTGCGCCGGGAGACGCCGGCGGATTCGAAAAACGACACGCTGCCCTCCCGCCGCGTTTCGTTCTGTTCACGATCATCTCCACTGAACAGCCGTTGGTTGTAATCCAGGCCCAGCGTGGCTTGATAACTGTGATTCTTGTAATCATACAAAAAATCGCCGCCATACTTGTCGCCGGTGCCGGCGTTGAGATTCGCGATGCCGCTGCGGCCCTCGCGCCGTTCCTTCTTCAAAACAACATTGATGATGCCGGAAGCGCCCTGGGGATCGTATTTCGCGGACGGATTGGTGACGATTTCGATGTTTTCAATGGCGCCCGCCGGAATTTGCTGCAAGGCCTCGCTGGGATCCAGCACCGAAGGCCGGCCGTCGATCAACACCGTGAAATTGCCGCTGCCGCGCAAACTGACATTGCCTTCAATATCCACGGTTACCGAGGGCACACTTTCCAAAACGTCCACCGCCGTGCCCGAAAGCGCGGTTGCTTGCCGGCTGACATTGATCACTTTTTTGTCGAGGTGATACGTCATGCCCAGCGCTTCGCCCTGCACTTCAACTGTTTCCATGTTCAACGCTGTCTGTTCCAGCAAAATTTTTCCCAGGTCGATCTCCGCTTTTGCCGGCGTGATGGCGACATTGCCCAGGCGATGCGTTTTATAGCCGATGAATTGGATGTTGACATAGTAATTTCCCGGGGCAAGCGCGGTGATTTTAAAACGACCGTCTTCATGGGAGGTTGCGCCCGTGACCATGGCGCTGTCGCTTTGGCGAAACAGAATGACATTGGCATATTCAATCGGCTTTTGGGAGGTCGCATCGAAAACTCTGCCCGTAATCACGCCGGGATGTTCCTGCGTCAGAGCGGCTCCCGCCCACGCAGCGAGCAGAATTAATTTTAAAATTGAAATGTTTCGCATTCGAATGGATTCCTATGGTTGCCGTGCAAGAAGATGGCCGTAAATCACCCGCGTTGAAATCAATTGATTTCATGCCGGCCGCACAATACAGCACGAATCTGTAGAATTATTGTAGGGTGTAATGGAGGTGACAACAAGCAGGCAACGACGCATTTCAGGCGCTTAACTTTCGCACACTGAAACAATGCTGCCCCTCGCAATACCGGTATTCTATGCTCAGGTCGTTCAATTCGCAGATTTTTTTGACCAGCGAAAGCCCCAGTCCCAGTGAGTTTTTTTTGTGCCGGTTGTTGGAAAAGCGCTCGAAGATTTTTTCAGGCGGGGTGTCCAGCGGCGGTCCATAGTTACTGATCGTCAGGCAATCGGCGTCGGTGTGCAAACGAACCGGCCCGGTGGGGACGCCATAACTGATGGCATTGCGCAATAAATTTTTCAACACAATATCGAAAAGGAAG
Organism: Candidatus Zhuqueibacterota bacterium; assembly: GCA_003576975.1. GTDB lineage: Bacteria > Zhuqueibacterota > Zhuqueibacteria > Zhuqueibacterales > Zhuqueibacteraceae > Coneutiohabitans. The sequence goes on along the minus strand of QEVD01000107.1, from coordinate 7,683 downwards.
GGATCGATGAACAAACGATGCGCGTCCGAGAAATCAGCCGCAATCTCCAACGATTTCAAGCGCGCCAATTCTTCAATGGCGGCAATATGTTTTTCAATGGCCGGGCGCGTGGCCACCTCGACGGCATTGCCGAATTCGCCGTTTTCGATTTTCGTGAGCAAATTCAGCGTATTGCCAAGCTTCGACAAATGATTGGTTTCATCGTAGATGATTTTCACCGTTTCAGCATGGCGCTGCATAACCTCTTCCCGGGCGAGCAGGTTTTCCGTTTTGTTGCGGATCACGGCCAGCGGCGTTTGCATCTCGTGCGCCATGTTTTCGGTGTATTCCTTCAGATGGCGGTAATCCGCTTCGATGCGATCGATCATTTGATGATACAAATCCTGCATTTTGCGGAATTCTATCGTGTTGGTGTCAATCCGTTCTACATTGATTTTTTGGCCGACTTTATAAGTTTTCATCAGCCCTAAAATTTTGTTGAAGGGCCGAAAGAAATAACCGGATAAAAAGACATTGAACAGGACGATCGCACCGGCCAGCAGCACGAACGCCGGAATCAGGGCGCCGAAGATGTCATCACGCAGCCCCAAAAAATCTTCCACAGTCTTGAACATCGTTACTTGATAATGCCGGCCGTTGGTTTCCATGAAAACGGTTTTCTTGCGAAAACGCTGCATTTGATCTTGTTCGGCGTTGTAAATCAGCGTGTCGCCGATAACCGGCAAGGTTCCGGAGCGCGGCGCTTCGTCCAACGCTATAATATGCACGCCGGAAGACAACTCACTCAAGGGCTTCCCGGCCTCGAGGTGCCGTTTGATTCGGTTGGCAGAATTGTGAAAGCGGCTTTCCAAATTCTTTTCGATGAATTCATCCGCTTCCTTCGTGAGAAACAGCGCGCTGCTGAAAAAAGCGATGAAGGTGAAAATGAGATAAATGAAAGTCGTTTTGGATAGCAGTTTGAAGGCGCGGGCGTTTTCCATGTTCTGCCGCCTAACTCTCGCTGGAGAATTTGTATCCCATGCCGTACAGCGCTTTAATGTAGTTCTTGCCACCGGCGCTGGTGATTTTTTTGCGAAGATTTTTGATGTGATTGTAAATAAAATCGAAGCTGTCGGCCTCGTCGATGTGATCGCCCCACAGGTGTTCCGCAATGCTTTCCTTGGTCAACATGCGATTGGGGTTTTGCAGGAAGTAGAGCAGCAAATCATACTCTTTTTTGGTCAATGTCAGCGGCGTTTCATGAATATAGGCTTGCGAGGCGAGCAAATCGACTTTGACCTCGTCGAACAGCAGCACGTTGCTGCGGTTGAATTTGTTGCGCCGCAGAATGGAGCGGATGCGCGCGTTCAGCTCGGCTTGATGAAACGGCTTGGTCATATAATCATCGGCGCCCAGATCCAGGCCGTGCACTTTTTCTTCCAGCGCGTCTCTTGCCGTTAAAATCAGAATGCCGCAATCGAGCTCGGCGGCTTTGATTTCGCGGATGAGTTGCAAGCCGTTGCCGTCCGGCAAGCCGAGATCAACAATGACGAGATCATATTGATAGGTGGAAATCTTCTCGCTGGCTGCGTGCAGCGTTGTCACGTGTTCGGTAACAAAGCCGCTGTCATGCAAGAACTGCTGCATGTCGCGCGCCAGATGGAAGTTGTCTTCGACTATTAAGAGTTTCATAGCTTAAGCAAAAGTACTCTGGAATTCTGTAGGAATTTTGTTACGGTTTATTGCCGCCGGGGCAGTGGATTGTACGAAAAATCGCGCGATTAGGCAAATCGCAGAGTGAAATTCCAAAATGGCCTGCGCTATGCGCAACGACATTTTAAAACGAAAATCTGCCCGGGGATGGTGTGCAATCCGACTGTGGTGGACGAAGGTTTTATCTGCAATTATTAACGCGACAAACCGTTTTTGTTACCTGCGCGGCCTAAAACCATCCCTTCGGACAGTACCAACCGGCTTTGAAAGCATGTAACTTCCGCACAAGCAAAATCCCATTAACCGGACCTTAGCATGAAGTGCCGCTTCAGCACAACCATTATTTTTTTTCTTGCGTGCGCGCTGCCGCCCGATTCTGTTTTGCGCGCGCAGCAGAATATTCCCGCCCCTGTCTGGCAGGAAGCCGGCGTTCCTTATCTCCAAAACTTCAGCCCGAAAGAATATCAAGACACGCCGCAGAATTGGTGCATCGCGCAGGACGATAACGGCCTCGTGTATTTCGGCAATTATGGCGTGCTGGTTTACGACGGCGTTTCCTGGGATCGCATCGACGTCAATGAGACAGCAGTGCGTTCATTGGCGGTTGGTCATGGACGTATCTACGTTGGCGCGCAAAGCGAGCTGGGTTATCTCGCGCCGGGCGAGGCGGGACGCTTGCGGTACTTTTCTCTGCGCGATAGTATTCCTGAACCCTATCGCGATTTTCAAGATGTCTGGCGCACGCTCGTTATCGGCGAGGCGGTCTACTTTCAAACCTTCAATTACTTGTTTCGCTACGCCGGCGGCAAGATGAACGTTTGGCAACCGCAGGATCGTTATCATCTGGCGTTTGCGGTGCACGATACTTTGTTTATGCGCGTGCCCGGCCTCGGCTTGATGAAGCTCGTGTCCGATTCTTTGCAGCGCGTTGCCGGCGGGGAGAGGTTTGCGGATATCTCAATTCTCACCATGCTGCCGTTTGACGATACCCGCATATTGATCGGCACGCTGACGCAGGGTTTGTTTCTTTATGAAGGCGCAGGAATCACGCCGTTTGCAACAGCCGCCGATGTTTTTCTGCGCGAACGCCAGTTGTATCATGGCGCAGTTTTACCGGGCGGTTTGTTTGCCCTGGGTACGCTGCGCGGCGGTGTGGTGATCATTGATCGCCACGGCAATCGTTGCCAAATTTTGAACAAGGCCTCGGGCTTGCGCGATGACAGAATTCATGCGCTGTATGCCGATCCGGCGGGCGCGCTTTGGGTGGCGTTGAATAACGGCCTGGCGCGCGTCGAAACGCCCGGCCCTTTTTCACGCTATGCCACGAATGCCGGCATTGAAAGTACGGTCGAATATCTCACGCGCCACCGCCGGAAAATGTATGCCGCCACGCACAACGGCGTGTATGCGTTGCATGGCAATCTCGCGAACGCCGCGGGCAGCCCTTCCTCAATAAACGCCTCCACACATTTCGCAACCGCTTCTTCTCTTTTCAAACCGGTTGCCGGAATTGCCTCGCACTCCTGGTTCTTGCTGAATGCGGGTGAACATTTGCTGGCAGCGACAGACGAGGGCGTGTATCAAATTCAAAATGAGCGCGCCACTTTGATTAAAACCTCATGGCCGGGCGCAATCTGTTTATACCGTTCACAGCGCGACACGACTCTCGTTTTTGCAGGATTGTTCGAAGGGCTTGCTGCTTTGCGTTTGTTGGATGGCGCCTGGCGCGATCTCGGCCGTTTTCAAAACCTCAATGAAATGGTGGTCAGCATTGCCGAAGCCGCCGATGGCACGCTCTGGCTGGGCACGCAATATGAAGGCGTTTTGCGCATTGCGCCGGATTCTGTGGGCGCGCTTGTTCCTGCCGGTGAAGGCCAAACGCGCGTGACACGTTTCGGCCAGGCGCACGGCCTGCCGAATACACGCGTGAGCGTTGCGTCGATTGCCGGGAAAATTTTGTTTGCCACGCAAAAAGGATTGCGGCGCTTCGATTCCAGCCGGCAACGTTTTACGCCGGATTCCACGCTGGGCGCCGTGTTTGCAGATACCTCGCGCTGGATTTTTCGCTTGCATGAAGACGACAACAGCAATGTTTGGATAATCACCGGCAGTGAGCGTACGGCGAGTCACGGCCAGGCGCAGCGCCAGGCTGACGGCTCTTATCTGTGGCGGGACGTCCCGTGGTCACGGGTGAATGATCTCGGGGATATGTTTGTCATTTATCCGGAACGCGACGGCACAACATGGTTCGGGGGCGCCGCCGGAATTGCGCGCTACTCGCCACTGATTCCCAAAGATTATGCTCGCGCTTATCCGGCAATGATTCGTCGCGTATCTGCCATCTCCGTGGACTCGGTTTTCTATCACGGCGCTTCGCAAGCGGAGTTGAGTCATCCGGTGCTGGAACATCGCCTGAATTCGTTGCGGTTTGAATTCGCCGCGCTCAGCTTTGAAGTGAGCGCCGCGAATCAGTATCAATATCTTTTGTCCGGTTTTGATCGCGGCTGGTCCAACTGGAATCGTGAAACAAAAAAAGACTATACCGGTTTGCGTGAAGGCGATTATGTCTTTCGTGTGCGCGCCAAAAATATCTACGGGCAGGAGAGCCGTGAAGCGCATCTGGCCTTCACCATCCTGCCGCCGTGGTATCGCCGGTGGTGGGCCTATGCCGGGTATCTCGCACTTTTTGCCGCAGGCGTGTTCGTGGTCGATCGCAAACAACGCGCGCGCGTCATCAGAAAAGAGCAGGAAAAGGCCAAGCTGCGGGAAGCGGAAATCACCAAACAAAAAAATTTCGAGCTGCGCGACAAAAACGAGCAATTGGAAAAGGTGTTACGCGAGCTTAACGCCGCGCAAAACCATCTCAGCCGCTCGGAATCCCGCTTTCGTTCGGTGGCGCAATCCGCCAACGATGCGATCATCACCACGGACAACCGCGGCCAAATCATGTTTTGGAACAAGCGTGCCCAGGCGATTTTTGGCTATGCCGAGGAGGAAGCTCTGGGCAAGCCCCTGACCATGTTGATGCCGGAACGCTATCGCGAGGCGCATGAGCAAGGTGTGCGTCGCTTTTATCAAACCGGCGAGCAAAGAATTCTCGGACGGGTGGTGGAAATGCATGCGCTGCGCAGAGACGGTTCGGAGTTTCCAATTGAACTTTCAGTCGCGGCGTGGCAAACCGATGAAGGCCAGTTCGTCACCGGCATCATTCGCGATATCACAAAACGCAAGCAGGCGGAAGAAGCCCTGGAAAACACGCAAGCGTTGCTGGCCGCTGAAAACTGGCGCAAGAGCGAGGAAATGGAAAAGGCGCGGCAACTGCAGTTGGCGATGCTGCCGCGCGACCTTCCGCAATTGCCCCATCTCGAAATCGAGGCGTATATGAAAACCGCGACCGAAGTTGGCGGCGACTATTATGATTTGCAAATTGGAGAAGATGGCGAGTTGACGGTGGTGATCGGCGACGCCACCGGCCACGGCCTGAACGCCGGCATGATGGTCACTGCGACGAAAAGCATTTTGACGACATTGAGCCACGAGAAGGACTTGGTTCATCTCTTTACGAAATTGAATGACGCTCTCTCACGCGTCAATCTGCACCGGCATTACATGGCCTTGCAAATGGTGAAGATTAAAGATTACCGGCTGGAAGTTTGCTCTGCGGGCATGCCGCCATTGTTGCTTTATCGCGCCGCCACCAAAACCGTGGAGGAGATTTCGTTGAAGGCCATGCCATTGGGCAACCGCCATGAATTTCCCTATCGCAAGCACGACACGCGGCTGGCTTGCGGCGATGTTATTTTGTTGATGAGCGACGGACTGCCGGAGTTGTTCAATATGCAAGATGAGATCTTTGATCATGAGCGCGTGAAAGCCGTGTTTGCCGCGGCTGCGCCGTTATCCCCCGCACAAATCATTGCGCACCTCGTGCAGGCCGGCGAAACCTGGGCCGGCGACAAACAGCAACAAGACGATATGACATTCTTGGCGCTTAAAGTGAAACACGCGAGTATGCCCGAGGTGTGAACCTGTTTTCACCTGTTGTGCCGGGCAACCTCATTCCTTCAAACCATCCAAAACGGCAGCACGCATCATCAATCTTGCCGGTTTTTCGCAAAACCATCCCTTGTGATAGTGGAAAAGACGTGGTTCACCACGTACATTGCAACGTGATTTGAAGCGAATATCATCAAGCGACCTCGACCTTTTGCTGGCGCAATTGTGTCTGAGTTTGTATGCCGCGGAGGCTGCTATGGCTCATAAATGCACGAATTGTTTTAGACAGATGGATGATGCCGGAAAATACTGCTCAATGCGCTGCAGGCGTGAAGGACATCAACGGCGGCGCCGCATGATACTGATTCCAGTGCTGAGCCTGTTGGCATTGAGTGTCGTCATTCATTTCACCTCCGGGCAAGAGCTGCGGCCGGAGCCAAATCATCCGGTTAAGCTGGACGAAATCAAAGGACGCATGCACGATGACGCTTGTCCCATTTGTGCAGGCCTGGGCAAGCTTGATTGCAGAATTTGTATCAAGGGAAGAATTTTTTATCTTGGTACAAGCGTGGCATGCCGCCACTGTCAGGCGCGTGGCTGGGTGGAATGTTCGACGTGCAAAGGCACGGGCAAGTTCGACAAGGTTTTCATGGCGAAAGCGTTGCGGGAAGGCGCCTGAGCGGCGCAGGCTTTGGGACGATCACTTCGATAGGCGACAACAAAATCATTAATTCTCAAATTACAGGAAAGGATGAATCGCATGACTGATAAGCAAAAATCCGGTTCTTGGCTGTCCATGACGCGCCGAAAAATGCTGGGCGCGACGCTGGCCGGCGCGGGCACTCTGCTCACCGGCGCTGGCATGAGCACGCTAGGGCAGCGCGCGAAAGAAAAAGGTAAAATCTTGTTGAAAGGTATGCCGTCAATTCCCAAAGGGCTTGAGTTGGCGGTTACGATGCCGCTCATCGAAGCTTTGCATGGCCGGCGCGCGCGGCGGTTCGCGCTCGGCGCTGAGATTCCAGACGGCCCGCTGAAATTCAAATCGCGGCATGCGCCCATGCCGCTCGGCGAATTGGAGCAGATGATGGTGCTCACCGCCGCCGCTGGAAACACGGGATGGTTTTATCTTCATCCCTTTAATCCGAATTATGTGCCAAACATTCCCAATTATGCCAGCGCGGCAGGCGGCCGCACGTTTCCCTCGGCCGCCGGTTTTCATACGAGTGAGATCTTTTTTACCGATGACAACGGCACTTATTTCCTGCCGACGCGCGACGCGCACAATTTGATCAAGACGGATGAAAACGGCGCCACCGATCTCAACGCGTATTTGCAAGCTCATCGTGCGCGCATCAAAAAGCTGTCAGACAAGCGCATGCACATTCCACCGAATCCGGCCCACATCGAGATGCACAATCCCTGGTGTGTGAATGTGCCGGGCAGCACGCTTGTTATTCCGGTTGCGGATCTGGCGCAGCATCACATCGCCGTGCTTTGTTATCTCGTGCAAAACGGGGCTTGCATTTTCGATGATGTGAACAAGAATCCGGTTCCGGGCATCGAGAAATTCAGTGCCTTGGTGGATGTAAAGAATCCGTATCCGCTCACTTATGTCGAGCAGTTGTCGCTTGCGGAAGTGACGGCGGAGCTTTCCACCGCATGTTATGCCGGCGCGTTGATGTTGCAGGCCATGGGTCTCGGCGGCTGGATGTTTGATGGCATTACGCCGTTGAGTGTGCTCGGCGCGAGCGGTGATCCCGAAATGCCGGGATTGGGTTTCCGTTACGATACCGATGAACGCTGGCCGTTGCCGAATGTCACGGGATTGCCCGGTGTATTCGAAGGTTTTTGTCCGCCGCATTACAAGGACATGCGCGCCGTGGTGGAGGCCTTTGTCCAGCGTAAATTTGGCGCGGGCGGGCCGTTCAATGCCAACACGCCCGGGCCCTATCGCGAAAGCGCGGCCGTGCGCGGCGCCGGCAAAGTCCACAGCGA
>QEVD01000106.1 GCA_003576975.1 Candidatus Zhuqueibacterota bacterium | reverse complement strand
AGCGCGCCGGCAAACACGTCAAGGCAATCCTGCGCGATTTGCAAAGCTTCGAACACGATTTTCTTGTCTTCCTGCAAATCGCGATTGTACGTTACCGGTGTGCCTTTTTGCAAAGTCATAATCGAAGTCAAAAGGCCAATTGCCACACCAGCTTTGCCGCGCACCAATTCGAAGGCATCGGGGTTTTTTTTGTTCGGCATCATGCTTGAGCCGGTGGCGAATTTTTCGCCGGGATCGAGAAAGCCGAACTCCTGCGTGCTCCACAAAATAAAATCATGCGCATACCGGCTCAATGTCGTGCCAATGTCAGCGCAAATAAACGTGATTTCACTGCAAAAATTACGCGAGCCGGTGGCGTCGATTGAATTCACCGCAAGGCGCGCAAAGCCCAATTCGCGAGCCAGCAAGCGCCGATCAATTGGAAAAGCCGTGCCCGCCACAGCGGGCAACTCATCGACTCTTTGCAAGAACTGCTGCAATTGCTGGTGATGGCGACGCAATGCTTCAAATGCCGAAAGCAAATAATGCGCAAGCCGCACCGGCTGCGCTTGTTGTGTGTGAGTATAACTGGGAAGGATGATCTCTTGCGAGGCTTCAGCTTGTTGCACGATCGCATTCACGCAAGCATGTAGCGAGGATTGCAAGTCACGGGCTTTACGTTTCAAATAAAGGCGAAAGTCGGTGACGACTTGATCATTGCGGCTGCGGCCGGTGTGAATTTTCGCGCCAGCGTCACCGGCAAGTTCCGTCAGCCGGCGTTCGATTGCGACGTGAATATCCTCGTCTTGCGGCAGGAATTGAAAATGATTGGCGTGAAACTCTGCGGCAATGCGTTGCAAGCCGTTTTGAATGCGTTTCTCCTCCGCCGCAGCCAAAATTCCGGCGACGCGCAAGGCCTTGGCCCACGCCTGATTGACGCGAATGTCTTCCTGCCACAACCGCCCGTCGATGTCGATCGAGCGGCTGAATTTTTCCATCAATTCCGAGGGGCCGGAAGTGAAGCGCCCGGCCCAGACTTTATTAGAGGAGGCGAGGCGCATCTTCACCGGCTTTTTCTTTGGTCGCATCCGCTTTATCAATCCCGCTTAAACTTGCTGTAATCCGGATGGCGATACTCGCTCAAGCCGGTGCCCTCGATATCGATCAAGGCCTTGACTTTCAGCGGCAAGCCAAAGAGATTGATGAAGCCTTCGGCGTCTTGCTGATTGTAAACATCGTCCTCGCCGAAGGTGGCATAGTCTTCACGATAAAGCGAATAAGGCGACTTGCGGCCCTCAACGATGACATTGCCTTTGTAAAGCTTGAGGCGAACCGTGCCCGTGACTTTCTCCTGGGTTTTTTGCACGAAGGCATCGAGCGCCTGTCGCACCGGCGTGTACCACTGGCCGGTGTAAATCAACTCGGCATAACGCGGCGCCAACATTTCTTTCATGCGCAGCAATTGGCTGGTGAGCACCAGGCTTTCCAGTTCGCGATGCGCGGCATAGAGAATCGTGCCGCCGGGCGTTTCATAAACGCCGCGTGATTTGATGCCGACCAAGCGATTTTCTACCATATCGACACGGCCAATGCCGTTTTCGCCGCCAACTTTATTTAACGCCATCAACAATTTCACCGGCGACAACGCTTCGCCATTCAAGGCAACCGGCTCGCCCTTCTCAAAATCAAGCGTGATAATGGTCGGGCGATCGGGCGCCTGTTCGGGACTCACGCTCATGCCGTAAATGCCATCCGGCGGGCTTTGCCACGGATCTTCCAACTCACCGCCTTCGCTGGAAAGATGCCAAAGATTTTGATCGTGGCTGTAAATTTTCGTGAGGGAAGCGGTAATCGGAACATTGCGTTCGTGGGCATAACGGATCGCATCTTCGCGTGAGCGGATGTTCCATTCGCGCCAGGGCGCGATGACGCGCAGCTTGGGATTGAGCGCTTTGTAGGTCAACTCGAAACGAACTTGATCATTGCCTTTGCCAGTGCAGCCATGCGCTACGGCGTCCGCGCCTTCCTTCTCCGCCACCAACACCTGATGCTTGGCAATAATGGGCCGCGCGAAGGAAGTGCCGAGCAGATACTTGCCTTCATAAACCGCGTTTGCTTTCAAGGTGGGATAAACAAAATCCCGGATGAATTCCTCGCGCAAATCGTCAATATAGATTTTGCTCGCGCCGGTTTTGATGGCCTTTTCTTCCAGGCCCTGCAATTCTTCGCCCTGGCCAATGTCGGCAGTATAAGCAATCACTTCGCAGTGATAGTTTTCCTTCAGCCAGGGAATAATGATGGACGTATCGAGGCCGCCGGAATATGATAAAACAACTTTACGAACAGTTTTGTCCATTAAGACTTTCCTTTCCTCAAAATAATAATGAAATGTGAGAAGATCATTGTAAGGCGGGGATGATCATACATAAACTTCACGAAACAAGCAACGGACAACTTGCACAAGGCCTCATTTCGGCAACGAGACCTTGTGCCGTCACACGCCTGTTTCCAGGGGGAAGCCTAACGGAGAAGATCAACAGAAAAACATTCGAGCGGATGATGCCCTCTCATTTGACGAACAACATCTCGCTGTAAACCGGCAAGGGCCAATAATCATCCGGCAAAGACTTTTCGAGCTTGGCGGCTGCGGCACGCACGCTATTCATCGCAGGGATGACTTTATCGCGCATGTGATAGGCTTTGGAATGCACCGTATCGCCGCCGAGATCGGCATTCACCACCAGCAATTTGTCGAGTGTCTCACGCAGCTCGTTGGTATAGCCATTGACTTCCTGCAACGTCTTGGCCACGCCGGTGGTCTCGATGCCATTGCGTTTCACGCCATCCATGGTCGCGGCGAGATCGTGCAAATACCGAATAGCCGCCGGCAAAATCATGGTTTGCGCCAGCAGGGCCGTGGTCTCGGCTTCGATGTTCACGGTTTTAAAATATTGGTCAAAGAAGATTTCTTCACGCGCTTCCAATTCCCGGCGATTCAACACCTCATACTTTTCGAACAATTGCAGATTTTTGGCATCGTGCAGGCGTTCAAACGCGTCCAACGAATTCTTGAGATTCCACAAACCGCGTTTTTCCGCCTCTTGATGCCATTCGGCGGTGTAGTTGTCGCCATTGAAGATGATACGCTTGTGCTGGTGAATCACCTCCTTCAACACCGCATGCAACGCCTGCTCGAACGGCATTTTCGCTTTCAGGTGCGTCTCGATGGTGGTGGTCAATTCATCGATTACCGCGGCCACGATCGTGTTAAGCACGGTGTTGGGAAACGAAATCGACTGGCTCGCGCCCACGGCACGAAATTCGAATTTGTTTCCCGTGAACGCAAACGGCGAGGTGCGGTTGCGATCGCCGGCGTGGCGCGGCAGATGCGGCAGCACCGGCGTGCCCAAACCGAGCAGATCTTTCGATTTGCTGCTCTCGGGTTTGCCTTTTTCAATTTGATTGAAAATATCTTCGAGTTGCTCGCCCAAGAAAATCGATATGATTGCCGGCGGCGCTTCATTCGCGCCCAGGCGATGATCGTTGCCCGCATGCGCCACACTGGCGCGCAGCAAATCCTGATATTCATCCACGGCTTTGATCACGGCTGCGCAGAAAAACAAAAATTGCATGTTGTCATGCGGCGTCTCTCCGGGCTCCAGCAGATTCATGCCGGTGTCCGTCGACATCGACCAATTGTTGTGCTTGCCGCTGCCGTTGATGCCCGCGAAGGGCTTTTCGTGCAGCAGGCACACCAGGCCATATTTGCGCGCGGTGTTGCGCAACACTTGCATCATCAATTGTTGATGATCGGCCGCGAGGTTGCTGTTCTCGAAAATCGGCGCGATTTCGTATTGTGCCGGCGCCACTTCGTTGTGCCGTGTTTTCACCGGTATGCCGAGGCGATAAAGCTGATACTCGGCATCCGTCATGAACGCCAACACGCGTTCGGGAATCGAGCCGAAGTAATGATCTTCCAGCTCCTGGCCGCGCGGCGGCTTGGCGCCAAACAGCGTGCGGCCACTGTTTACCAAATCCGGACGGCGATAAAAAAATTCCTCGTCAATCAGAAAATATTCCTGCTCGGAACCAATAGTGGTGTAGACTTTATGCACGTTTTTCACGCCAAACAAGGAGAGAGCACGCAATGCTTGCTTGTTCAGCGCTTCCATCGAACGCAGCAAAGGCGTTTTGTGATCGAGCGCTTCACCGGTCCACGAGGCGAATGCCGTCGGAATACACAGCGTCGCGCCGTGATGATTTTTAATAATGAACGCCGGCGACGTGGGATCCCACGCTGTGTAGCCGCGCGCTTCAAACGTCGCGCGAATACCACCGCTGGGAAATGACGAAGCGTCCGGCTCACCTTGAAACAAATCTTTGCCGGAGAAGCGCGCAATCGCGCCGCCGCCGACATTGGGCGTGACAAAGCTGTCGTGCTTCTCTGCTGTCAGGCCGGTCAACGGCTGAAACCAATGGGTAAAATGCGTGGCGCCATGCTCGACCGCCCATTCTTTCATGGCGTTCGCAACCACATCGGCAAGCTTGGGATCGAGCTGCTGGCCCTTGTCAATCGTGGCTAGCAGCGATTGCAACACTTCTTTGGGAAGCTTGTCGCGCATAACGTCCATGTTGAACGTGTGCTCGCCAAAGATGGAATTGATGTCAGCAGGCAACTGTTGTGGCGCGCTGCGCAAGGTCCAACTCTTGGCTGCCGCTACCACGTCATAACGTCGCGAGGAATTTTTTGACACAGTAGAATCCTCCTAAAAGAGTTTAACATGCCGATCAAATCCAGATGCCGAGTCATCGCTCACGGATTTGACATTGATTGTCGCCGTCTGGGGCTTGACGGTTTGGGTGGAAGATAAGTTTTAAGAATGAATTTGAAAAGAGTTTTTTCTTTAAAAACGTAATTTTTTTAATAATTTTAATAAATTGTCTTTGTGTATAAGATTAATGTATGCCGTCGCCTTCATTAATTAGGAAAATATAAAATTCAAATATATAAATATTTATTCATACTGTGGGTTTTGCTGGCGCCGCCACCGCTAGCTCGCGCATGAGAAAGCAGCAAATTCTTTAGAGAATCGACTTACGATAATTGCCGGTAAGACCTCTCGGAGGGTAACAACAAATTTTAAATCATTCCAACTCTACGAATACAGAAACGTCTATGAACACTTTCCGGAAGGACATCGTTAGATTCCGCCAAGCTCAGCGCGCCATAAGCCAAATCTGCAATCGGCTCCGCTTGAATTGAAATCAGAAGCCTTCATTTAATGATCATAATCTATGATGAAGCCATCCTGAGGATGAGACGGAGTGCAATTGCCTGACGCTCAACTCAAAGGCAAATTTCTAAATGAGACCTGCTGCCTGGTCTCTCCAGAGTAAAATCGTTGTTCCAAAAGCAATAATCTCCTCCTGCAGACAAAAACAACCAATCGGAAAAAGAGCTTTCCATCTGCTGAGTCGTTTCCATCCGTTGGCGATTTCCTTTGAGTTGCGGTTTATCCGCGTCGAGAGGGATTACTTTTTCTCCCAAATTCCCAGCACATTGTTGTCGGGATCGCAAATCAACGCAAAACTGCCGCTGCCCTTGTCCGGCGCTTTGTTACTGATGATTTTTCCGCCCAATTCGGGCAGGCGTTGCAGCGTGCCGTCAATATCCTCCACCCGGATGTAAATAACGACGCCCTGTTGGCCGGTGTGTTGCTGCGAATGATAAAACGCGCCATTCACACTCTCTCCGGTGTCGAAGAGCATGTAATCTTCCTCTTCGACAAGATCCATTTTCCACTCGAACAACTCGGTGTAGAAACGCCGTGTGCGTTCAAAATCTGCGCTGGGGATTTCAACATGAACAAAGCCATGAGCCATTGGGCCTCCGTTAGGGCATCGGCGAGAAACCTTTACACAAAATGATTTTGCAGGAAAGAGAGATGATGCAAGAGAGGTGTGCCTCGCGCAACATGATCATGAGAGAGCCTGAACGGCCAACCACTTCATGCGGCGCGAGGCGCGCGGAACGGGAATGGTTTTGCCTACCTCACAAAACCGGGGGAAGTCCTCGAACGCGGTTTATTCGCTTATTTCACCGCTTTTTTTACGCGGCGCGACCGGCGCAACCGCAAGCGTGCGGCCGCCAGTTCCAAAATACGATGGACCATGCGGCCGTAGTCGAATCCGGCTGATTGCGCCGCCATTGGAATCACGGATTCCGGATCGAGATCAGGATTGGGGTTGACATCGAGCACCATGGGCGCGCCATTCCACAAGCGAATGTCCATGCGTGCATAGTCACGGCAGCGCATCGCGCGATAAGCCGCAATCGCCGCATCTTCCAGCAAGCCGAACAATTTTTCATCGACCTCCGCCGGGCAAAACCACTTGATGCCGGTCCAGCCGTCGGAGTCGGGATTGAATTTCGATTCGAAGGTGTAGATCCGATCGTGCATATCGGAATACCGCGAGTAATCCAGCTCCACCGGCGGCAACACTTCGGGCTTGCGATTGCCCCACACCCCGACATGAAATTCGCGGCCATCGATGAACGGCTCGACGAGCGCGGGGGAATCGAATTCTTCTTCAATGCGAAGAATTTGACGCGCCAATTCAGCGCTCGACTCCACCACCGAAGCGCGCGAGATGCCATAGCTGCAATGTTGATTTGCGGGCTTCACCATCGCGGGATAGTACATCCACTCCTTGACCTGGCGGTGGTGCATGGCCTGGCCGGGCGGCGTGGGCGCGCCCGCGCTCAGCAACGCTTTCTTGACGATATGCTTGTTCTGCGATTTCTTCAGAGTGCGAGCATCCGCCCCCGTATAGACAAAACCGCGTTGCTCAAGCTCCCTCGCGACTGAAGCATCGGACCACGGCTGGCCGGCAAACCCCTCGCACCAATTGAAGACGATCCATTTATCCGGATCATAATTCGACAACGGCTCCAAATCTTCTTGAATCTGCACCGGCGTCGCACGCAGGTTCATGCCCTCCAGACTGGCCACCATGTAATCGACGAGACGCAATGCATTCGTCTGATCCGCTTTCGGCCAGTCCGTATCTAGATTGTACAACACGACAACACGTTCGAGCGCTTCGTATTTTTTTTCCGCCATTCGGCCTCCACAACTTTCGTACACGATAAATCTTTATCACCGGGTAAAAAACACATGCACATGGTGTGAGTGAAAGATTTATCTCTGCAAAATTTTTGTGAGAATATGAATCACAAATGATAATTGCAAGCAATAAAATGAAATGCGCCGGAAAAAGTTTGCTCGCAATCACATCAAAATTATTTCATGCAACAAACATGAACCGACAAGATGATTGCATCAGCAATGACATTATGCTTATCGTTTAATATTTCTGCGCTCCTCAACGCGCACACGTGAGTTGACGCCCGCCGTCGATGTTGAACGTGACGCCGGTAATCCAGCCGGCGCGCTCCGAAGCGAGAAACAATATTGCTTCGGCAATTTCCTCGGGCGTGCCCACGCGCCCGATGGGATGCGTTGTCTGGCTGTGCGCAAGAAACGTTTGATACTTCTCTTCGTCCATGCCGCTGGCGCGATGCAGATTCGTGCGCACCACGCCCGGATTGACGGCGTTAACGCGCACGCCCGAAGGCGCCAAATCCAGCGCAGCGCAACGCGTGAGCTGATCGACGCCCGCTTTGCTGACGCAATACGCCAGCACGTTGGGAAATGCGCGCGTGCCGGTAACGCTCGACACATTCACGATGTTGCCGCGGGTTTGCTGCAAGAACGGCGTCGCTTCCTGCATCAGGTGAAACACGGCAGTGAGATTGAGACGCAACATGATCTCCCAGGCTTCCGTCGTGGTCGTTGTAATCGACCCGTTTGCGATAATGCCGGCGGCATTGACGAGAATATCGAGTTTGCCGAATCGTTCGACGGTTTGTTCAACCGCATGTTTGCATTGCTCGACCTGCGTGACATCGAACGGCAAAATGATGTGCTGGCCATCGCTTTTTTCGATTTCGTCAACAACCTTTTGCAAACTTTCCCGGCTGCGGCTCACCAGCGCGAGATGCGCGCCCGCTTTCGCCAAAAGCAACGCCGTGGCCCGGCCAATACCGCTCGAAGCGCCGGTGATTAATGCAATTTTGTCGGCAAATTCCATAAATCTTTTCCTTCCGAAGTCATTTTTGAATCGGCAAAAGGTAATCACCACAATCGCAGCAACGATTCCGCTTCAGCGGTTTACTCCAAAAACAAAAGCTTTCGCGTTTGCGCTTCGTTACCGGCGATGAGGCGATAAAAATAAACGCCGCTTTGCAAGCCGCTCGCGTCGAACGTCGCACGATAGTCACCCGGCGTTTTGATCGTATCGACCAGCGTCGCGACTTCACGTCCGGTTATATCAAAAACGACGAGCCTGACATGCGTGCGCATGTTGATCGTATACTCGATTTCCGTGGTGGGATTGAACGGATTCGGAAAATTTTGTGCAAGTGTGAATGTCGAGGGCGGCTGCGCGGCGATGGTTGTTTCCACTGTGGTGGGATTTCCCATAATAAAATCGGCAAACACCGGCAAATGATCCGAGGCTTCATGCAAGGCATTGGCAACGCTTGCCGCCACTGCGCCGTTCGGGCCGGAGTTAATGGCTTGATTGAAATGATTGCCGTCGTTGCCGAACGCGCGATAGGAACCCGGCAATAAATACATTCCACCCGGCGTTAGAACATTCGCAGAAACGAGCATAATGTCGAAGCGATCGTCAAGGCCGCCGGCGCTGCCGTCGCCGAACACCGTGGTGCGCGTCGATTGCGTATGGATGCCGGCAAAGCTGACGTTGTTATTCCAGGTGCCCAGCGCATTCAAAGGATCGAACAAACGGCCGTCGTTATCCGGTTGGCTCTCAACCAGCCGTTGAAAACCTGCTTCAGAAGAACGATAGGTATTGAAATCGCCGGCGACGACGAAATTTTCCTCAGGATTGAGGCCGTTCAAATAATTGCGCAGCGTCGAAGCTTCGTTGGCGCGCTGGCGTTCGTCATTGAGTTCTGAGCCGGCTTTCAAATGCACGGAGAACATGCGAAATTCCACTCCGTTCGCCAACAAAGAATACGCAAAAATATCGCGCAGGCTCGTGCGAATCTGTTGCGCGCCCAGCAGTGTGACTTTCGAGGTTTTATAAAAGAGGGTGTTGTCCAAATCAAAACCATCAAAGTACGGCGCGCTTTGATACAAATTGGATTGATTGAAATTCAACACTTGATTCAAAAACAAAAGCTGCCCGTCAAGACTCTCCAATTCCTGCACCACGAGGACATCCGGCTTCAGCGCATTGATAACCGTGCGAAAATTGGGCAACCGCGCCACCCCCTGGCTGCTGGGAAAGAATAACAAATTGTAACTGGCAATGCGCAGCGTATCGACCTGAGCAAAAACATTCCCCAAACTCAAACATAAAAAAATAATGATTCCAAAAGATTTTCTTTTCATGAGTAATTGAGGTTTTGAGTCAATGATGATACTTCTTCATGAGCTTCGGTAAACGTTGGAGTGGCAGCGCGTAGGCCGTGTTACCATTGATGCCCACCGTCGTTTCCGCCATGCACAAGGCATTCAACACCGCTTCTTCGGCGGCTTCGCCGGCAGCGTGATGCGCACGGCTAATCCATTCGTCGTTGAAGATTTGAATGTTTGTATAAACATCGTCCGGCCGGATTTTAATGCCAGTGGAAAAGAACAGTAATAAATCACCGGAACTGTGGGAGGAGCGCGCGCCGGTACGCGCCAGGCCCAAAGCCATGCGTTTGCAGAGGCGTTGTAACTGCGCGGGAATCATCGGCGCATCGGTTGCACCGATCACGATAATCGATTTTGATTTGCGCCCTTCCTGCGGCTGCAAATCGGAAATTTCTTTGCCCACGGGAACACCATTAATCGTGAGTTGCTCGCGGCTGCCGAAATTCGCCTGCACTAAAACGCCGAATGTATAACCGCCATGCGAAGGCGGCAAAACGCGCGACGACGTTCCAATGCCGCCTTTGAAATCATAACACACCATGCCCACACCGCCGCCAACAACCCCCTCCGTCACCGGACCGCTTTTCGCATTCGCCAGCGCCGCCAAAACATGTTCATCATCGAGATGGCGGCCTTCGGCATCATGCAAAAACGCGCCCCAGGTTTCCGCGACGACCGGTACAGGCACAGGTTTCGTATCGCCAATTTCAGGATACGTTTGCAAGAACCAGGTGAGCGCGCCGTTCATCACGCGCCCGAGGTTCGAGGTATCGGTGAGAAAAATAGGCGAGGCGAGCAAACCGGCTTGATCGATGCGCCCAACGCCGGTCATCTCGCCGTTGCCGTTCAACACAAAACGTCCGGCCGTAACGTTCTCATGAAAAACATCATCACCCGGCATGATCACCGTAACACCGGTACGAATGGGTCCGCGGCCGATTTGCAATTCGCCCTCCCCTTCCATGCGTGTGCAATGTCCGACGCGCACACCGGGCACGTCGGTAATGGCGTTCCATGCTCCGGTCGGCAGCGAACCGACAACGATGCCAAGATCACGCAGACGCTTGCGCGTTGAGGATTGTACATGTGACGGGTTGATTTTGAGTGCCGGCGCACACGCGGAAAGGAGCGCGGCACTCGCGATTTGCTGGCAAAACGTTCGGCGAGAAATCAAGCGAGAAGAAGTCGGCATAGATAAGCGAGTCGTAACCGTGCAAGGCCAAAAAGGTTTTGCAATATAACACGGAAGACAAGGTGTGTCAAGGTGTTTTTGGTTTGCAAGGCGAGCCGCATGAAGCATGCGTTCACGCGCACGTCTCGATGCTGGAGCAGAACCGGACTAACCGTTGAAACGATTTATAAAGAGGGGATATATTGGAAGAAACCCCATGCCTGCGCATGGGGTTTGTGAAAATATTGGGCATACTACGAATTCATTTACATCGCCAGCCGATCACAAAGGCTTGAATCTGCAGAGCGAAGCCCAGAAAAAATGCTACAAACCATCTACTTCCCTTTGCGCACATAAACATCGCCATTAAGCGTTTCGAAATTGATCTCCGGCCCGCCGCCGTTGATCTTGCCCTGCATGGCCTGCTCGATGCGCAAGCGGTATTTGCCGCCGCCTTTTCCGCCCTCTTCGATTCGCTGCGTTGTCGGTTCCATCTTCATTTCAAAATCGCTATAGATGTCGCCGTTCTCCGCTTTGAATTTGATATTGGCGCGCAAATCTGCGGGAAACGTCACGTCAATATCGCCATTCAGCGAGCTGAACGACATGGGTTTGGCCGGATCAACCTTGACGAACGTGACGATGACGTCATCGTTCAACGCATGCGCAATCGCGGCGCCCGAAATTCTCGACAATGTGACCGCGCCATTGACATTCTGCACCTCGATCTCGCCGCTGATGTCTTCGGCTTTGATATCGCCGTCATTCACACAATTCAGCTTGAGTGAGGTTCGCGTGGGCACTTGAATCGTCAAATCAATCGTGCGTTGATGCGAAGAGGTTTCCACTTGCATGACGTTATTGTGCTCTTCGACAACCAGTCCGGTGGTGTTGACCGCCAGCCGGCGCAGGCCCTCGGCCTTTTTGCTCGATTTCTCTTTATGCTTGTACTCGCGCGTGCGCACCTGCGCTTCCACGATCACTTCCTTGCCGCTGTAGCCTTTGACGGTAATCCCGCCGTGCAAAACACTCACCTCCACAACGCCGGGACGGGAAGGATCGCTGAACGGCACGGCGATCCGGTCGCCGGGCAGCGCTTCCTGGCCCTGAAGCGCGATTGCGCTGAACAGAAGAAAGATGATGACATACATATTGCGAAAGAAATTCTTCATTTTTAGAGCCTCGTGATGAATGTGTCGCAACCTTGAAAACTATACTCATTTATGTCATTCTGGAAAGAATCTTGTGAGGTTTTAAGCTCTGCGCCGAGTACTCCACAAGATCCCTTCGGGATGACAGGGCAAAGTACTCATAATAATTACGGCAACACTGCACTACTCCCGCTTGAGCATGCGAATATCGCCGTTGAAAGCGTCAAACGTCAGTTGCGGACCGCCGCTGCCGATGCGCACGCGCGAGAATTCGTCGCTTTTGTAAATATAACGGCCATGTTTACGCTTGCTTGTCGGTGGTTTGTTGGCAAGATATGTCACTTCAAAATCTGTGTAGATCTCGCCGTTGAACGTTTTGAAACCGGCATCGGCGGCCAGCCCTCCGCGAAAGATGATCTCGACGTCGCCGTTGAGCGAGCCGAAATAAGATTCCGCTTTGGGATTTTGCTGAAAGAGAACTTTGACGCCGCCATTCAACGCATAAACGCTTCCGGCGCCTGCGACCTCCGATAAACTCACGCCGCCGTTGACATTCTTAATATCAAAATCACCCGCAACGTTTTTGACTTCAATCTCACCGTCGTTGATCGCACGCAAATACAGGCTCGCCTCACGCGGCACGCGCAGCTCGAAATCCCAGTTGACTTCATAGCCGTAATAACGCCAGCCGCGATAATTCATCTCACCGTTGGAGCGGCGAAACGGGCCGTCGACGTACAGCTTGACCGCGTCTTCCTCCTCGGCAATATCGAGCACGACTTGTTCACGCGCCTCTTGCAACTTACTTTCGGAAGTCGCGCGCAACGTTTTGTGAACCACCAGTTGCACGTCGCGAATATTGTCGCCCACCACGCGGATCGAACCGGAGACGTTATCGACCAACACGTGCTTGGCTGCGTTGGGATTCTTGAATTGCAACGTCCGCCGGATTTCTTCTTTCTTGACGATATCCAAATCCGGCCCGAGCTGTGCGCAGTAAATCAACACCGGCGCAAAAATCAGCAGCCGCGCTAAGTTGTTCTGCAACATAAAATCATCTCCTCACAAATGGAATGGCGTAGACTGAATCGCCCATTGTTTTTTTGAGCTGTTTGCCGGCTTGTGTCACATCAGAGAAATTTCTCCACTGCAAATTGTTTCGCCATTAAAGCAATTGTTGAATGCCCCATTCCACGCGTTGTTTGACTTCATGATTGAGCTGTTCATCTTGCAAAAGCTGGCGAAACGTGTCGAGCGATTGTTTCTCGCGCATTTTTACCAGCAGATCGATCAACGCAATCTGCACCAGTGGCGAGGTTTGCCGGCGCAGAGATTCCCTGGTTGCCAAACGAATAAAGCGCATCCACGGCCGCGAGCCTCACGTTGACATTCGGGTCATAGTTCAATGTGTGCAACAATGCCGATTGCACTTCTTCATCCGGCTCTTGCACGAGTTGGCTGTAACTCACGCCACGCAACCGCTCCGTCGGCGAGGATTGCTGCAACAAAGACAACGTCACCAACTGACGCATGCTTTGCAATTCCGTGCGCAATTGGGCCAGTTGCAGGCTGTCATCGGCAACATTGGCCTGGCGCTGTCCGAGCCAAAGCCCGAACAACAACATGGCCATTGCAAAACCAAATTGCCACGCCGGGCGGCGCGGCCACCAGCGCCCCAGCCAGCCATCTATGGCATCACGCACGCCGCTTGCCGGCTTTGCTTCCTGCAAGCCGTGCTGATAAGCCTCGAGCATGGCATAAAACCGCGGCCGCAGTTCCGTGCTCGGATGCTCGGCGGGCAGCGTTTTCAAATCCGCCCACAGTGCGCGCAAGCTTTCGGCCTCGGCTTGACAAGCCGCGCAAGTCTCCAAATGTGTCTGCAATTCCTTTTGCGCGGCGGCGTTCAGACTTCCCATGAGATAATCAGGAAGATGTTCGTTTGCTTGATTGCAAGTCATCTCATATTCTTTGTGTTGGATTCAAACATGTTCGTCCGTCAATCCGGCATAGATTTCTCTCAAATCCTTCAACGCGCGATGCACACGCACTTTCACCGTACCCACCGCACAACCCAGCAATTGCGCGATTTCTTCATACTTCATCTCTTGAAAGCGGCTGAGCACCAGCACCTCGCGTTTATCAGGAGTCAGTTTTGCCAGCGCAGCATGCAGCAAATCTACTTTCTGATTCTCTTCCACATTCTCACTGGCAATCGGATCGAGGCTCAGCGGCTCGTCATCCTCCTCGTTAAAGCGCGTCTCTCTTCTGTTCTTTCTGAAGTGATCGACCCAGGCATTGCGCGCGATGCGATACATCCACAAGGCAAACTCGCTTTCGCCGCGATAAGTGTGGCGATACTTCAGCATGCGCAGAAAAACGTCCTGCACCAAATCTTCGCTACGTTCGCGGTTGTTGGTTTGACGCACAAAATAGTTATACAATGCCAGATGATGCCGCTCGAACAACAAGCCGAGCTTGCTCACCTCGCCGTCACGCACCTGCAACATGATTTCTCGATCCGTCAGGGCATTCACACGTTTCTGCCTTCTCCTTCGTCGTTTCACTTATAAACCGAAAAGGTTACAAAAAATCTGCGTGACGCGCAAGCAAATGGCTGAATAAACTTTAAGAATGCTGCATGAAACTTGGCACTTTGGCCTTGCTTTGGCAAAAAGTTTTTTTTACTGTAGCAGCCAACAAAACTGTGTAAAGCATAGCAGGCAAAAAAATGGTTCGACAGGATGATCAGGAAATAATTCTGCCCACAAATCATTCTGCTTTTTTGGGAGCAAAGATCAATATGACATTTCCCACTTTGACTGACATTCGCGCCGCGGCTGAGCGCATCAAGCCGCATGCGCATCGCACGCCGGTGATGACATGCGAGAGCATCGATCACATGGTCAATGCCCGGCTCTTTTTCAAGTGTGAAAATTTTCAGAAAGTCGGCGCATTTAAATTCCGCGGCGCATGCAATGCGGTATTCTCGTTGCGTGAGCAAGAACTGGTACATGGCGTTGCGACGCATTCCTCCGGCAATCATGCGGCAGCCTTGTCGCTGGCGGCCAGATTGCGTGGTGCGTCGGCCTTCATCGTCATGCCCAAAACCGCGCCGCGTATCAAGAAGCTGGCGGTGGAAGGCTACGGCGGCAAGATTGTTTTCTGTGAGCCAACTCTGGCGGCGCGTGAAGCAACCCTGGCGCGAGTCGTGGCGGAAACCGGCGCAACCGTGGTGCATCCGTTCAATGATGAACGCGTTATCGCGGGACAGGGCACGGCTACGCTGGAATTGTTGCAAGAAGTGGATGATGTCGACTTTGTGCTGGCGCCGGTGGGCGGTGGCGGGTTGTTGAGCGGCACCGCCATCGCTGTTGGCGGGATTTCACCGCAAACAAAAGTAATTGCCGCTGAACCGGCCGGCGCAGATGA
>QEVD01000721.1 GCA_003576975.1 Candidatus Zhuqueibacterota bacterium | reverse complement strand
CTTGTGCAAACAAGCAAAGATTTCTCCAAATAAAATCTGTTAACGAATGAATAAAATAAAGCCCGTTGGCCGCCGTCATCCGTTGGAAATTTGCTTCATTGGTCGGGCTCGTTTGCGGTGATTTTTTGCATTGACAAACAGCAATAGGATTCCAAAAATGTTTTGGCCAATAGAAATCAAAACCACGTAAGAAGCAATTTTGGTATTTGTTTTCTTCAAAACCTTTCAAATTTTCCACGATAATCTTGGCAGAGAGGCGAGTATGTTCCTTCCAAAGCTTCCCGTTCGCAATCCTTTCCATCGCTGGCAGGGATGGAAAAGGCAAATGCCCTCGATATTTTTGGCTTTTCTGCTCATCATTTGTTCTGTTGGCCATGCCGGTACCACCGGCAAACTCTCCGGCCGCGTATTGGACAAGCAGAAAGAGCCTCTTCCGACCCTCGGCGCCGCGGCGGATCTCGATGGCTATTACAACATCCTCAACATCCCGCCCGGCACGTATCGCGTGCAGTACAGCATCATCGGCTATCAAACAACGGTAATTCAGAACGTGCTGATTACCAGCGACAACACCACCACGCAAAATGTTGAGCTTAACGAAGAAACGCTTGCCGGCGAGGAAGTGGTGGTGACGGCGCAGCGTCCGGTCGTGGAGACGAATTTGACCAGTTCCGTGGCCACGGTCACCAGCGAGAACATCGCTACGCTGCCCGTGCAAGAGTTGAATGACGTGGTGAATTTGCAGGCGGGCGTGGTGGATGGCCATTTTCGCGGCGGCCGCCTAGGCGAGGTGCAGTATCAAATCAACGGCGTCACGGTCAACAATCCCTACGACAACAGCTCGACGTTGCGCATCGACCGTTCGCTGTTGCAGGAGGTGCAAGTTATCAGCGGCACGTTCGATGCGGAATATGGCCAGGCCATGAGCGGCGTGGTCAATGCCGTGCTCAAAACCGGTTCGGATTATTTCAAATGGAATGCCGAAGCTTTTGCAAGCGATTATATGTTTACCAGCGGGGATCGCCGCCGGGTGGATGACACGTTTCGTCCTCTGTCTCTGCAAAATTACCAGCTCAGCGTGAGCGGCCCGACCGGCCTGCCCAAAACGTTTTTTATTGTCAGCGGGCGGCGTTACGTCAATGACGGATACAGGCATTCGGGCATTCAATCCCACCGATCGCGCGGATTTTGAAACCCGGGTGTTCACGCCCACCGGCGACAGCGCCGAGGTGCCGCTGGAATACTCGCGTGAATGGTCGGGTCTGGTGAAAATCACCAACCGCTCGTGGAACAGCCTGGAGTTGTCGTATCAAGCGTTGGGTAATTGGATTGACAACAAGCGCTACAATTTCGGTTTTTTTTATAACCCCGACGGCGCTTCCAAACAGCGCACCTACTCGTTCGTTCATGGCTTCGATGTGACGCATACGGTTTCGAAAAACACGTTTTATAATTTAAGCTTTCGCCAAAATCTTTTTGACTATCAAGACTTCGTGTATGAAGATTTTTATGACGCGCGCTATGACGCGGCCGGCCCGGCGAAAGGCGACGCCAACTACAACATCGGCCTCACCGTGCAAGGCGTCGATCTCACACGCTTCAAACAACGCACGAACAGCTACGTTTTCAAGGGCAGCCTGACCAGCCAGGTTAAGCGTGATCATTTGCTTAAAATTGGCGCTGAATTTCAATACTCGGATTTGAGATTCGGTGTGCCGGGGCTGATCTACAGCCCGGGCGGCACCTTGATCGAGCGCCGTTTGGTAAGCACGCCGCTGTTTTCGTTTCAAGAGCTTGAAACCTACAAACCCATTGCGTTCTCGGTTTATGCGCAAGATCAAATCGAGTGGCAGGATTTGATTGTGCGCGCGGGCGCGCGCTGGGAATACTTCGACGCGCGCGCGACGTTGCCCAGCGATTTGCAAAATCCGGCGAACGCGATTGCCGGAGCGCCGCTCTCCTCGCCGAAAGCGACCACGGCCAAGTCCTCCCTCGCGCCGCGTATTGGCGTGTCCTATCCCATCTCCACCACCGCGGCGCTGTTCTTTGCATATGGCCATTTCTATCAATATCCCGGTCTCGGCCAGCTCTTCAACAATTCCGACTACTCGCTGTTGAGCGAGCTGCAAGCGGGCGCAAGCAACTACAGCGTGTTCGGCAATCCCGACATCAAGCCCGAGCGCACGGTGCAATATGAATTCGGCTACAAGCATGCCATCACGGATTTCCTTGGCCTTGATTTCAGCATCTTCTACAAAGACATTCGCGACTTGCTGGGCGTCGAGTTCATTTCAACCTATGCGGCCGCGGAATATGCGCGCCTGACGAATGTTGATTTCGGCAACGTGCTCGGTTTCACTGTCGCGCTCGATCAGCGCCGCCTCGGCCTGATCAGCACCATGCTCGATTATACCTGGCAGCGCGCGCAAGGCAACTCCAGCGATCCGCGCGAACAATTTTTCCCTCAGCACGATTATTCGCTACGGCGGCGGCCAGCCCTTCACGCCGGAAATCGGATCAGGCTTCGGCGCAGATTTGGAAGCCAACTCCGGTCGCAAACCCGCGTTTGTGCTGGTGGATGTGCGGGCGGAAAAGTTTTTCAAACTCGCCGGTTTTGACATGAGTGTGTTTGGGCGCGGCTTCAATGTGCTGGATGGCCGTTTCTCCAACGGCTTTGTCTTCAGCAACACCGGCAGCCCGGATTATTCATTGAATCCCGAAACCGATCGTACGACGCTGGCCAATCCCAATCGTTACTATCCGCCGCGCCGGATTGAAGTGGGGTTAACGGTAGGGGCGAGGTAAATTTTTTGATCGCGACACTCAACTCCGGGGTTATGAAATTCAGACGACTCGTGTGTATCACTTGTATGGCTCTCGTCACCGCCGCCCAAGCCCAGTTTCAGCCCGTGGTGCCGCCCGAAAAACGCGGGCGCGTGGATGCCGAGCGTGCGGGCACGCACGATGCCGCGAACATTCGCACGGTTTTTTATAACTACGGCATGGTCGGCGATTATCCTCCGGATCCCATCGGCGTCGACCTCAGCGTGTTTCATTCCGCCGAAGTGCCCAAGGGCAGTGGGTTGAATTACAGCGACGGCATCACCCCGTTCGTACTTGCGCGAATTCAGGAGAACAACGGCAAAACCTCACACCTCATGGAAACCGGTTTTCGCGAGCGGCAACAAGCCAGCCCCTATCGCAATCGCATTATGCGTTTCGAGCCGCGCCCGGATTTTTTTCAAGCAGATCCGAATATAAACCGGGGCCGCTCACCCGCGATCAGCAACGATCCGCGCACCTGGCCTGATGCCTGGCCCGATAAAGCCAATGATCCCGATGATCCCGGATGGGCCGGCAGTTGGAACGGCTATTTTGGCAAGCGGCCCAACGCCGATCAGGAAAGCTATACCGTGATGGACGATGATTTTTATGATGCCTGGGATTTTTATCCCGACCGCCGCGATTCCACGCGCCGGGGCCTGGGCTTGCGCATTGAAGTACGCGGCTTTCAGTGGGCCAATCCTCAATCCTCCAATGTGATCTTCTGGCATTATGACATCACCAACGAAGGCACCACCGACTTCAACGAGAACATCATTTTCGGTTTGTATATGGATTCCGGTGTGGGCGGCTCTTCGATTTCATGCGACGGCATCGCGGAATCGGATGACGATAACGCATTCTACACCAAGCGCGGTAATCTGAATCTGGTTTATACCTGGGATAAAGGCGGCCACGGCGATGCCTTGGGCACGAATTGTTATCCCACCGGTTATTTGGGTTATGGTTATTTAGAGACGCCCGGCAAGCCCGAAGACGGCATTGATAATGATAACGACGGCATCATCGACGAAAAACGCGACGGCGGGCCGGGACAACTCATCACCGGACAAGACAATATCAAAGCCTATTTCCTGGCGAATTATAACCAGGCGAATTTTGAGCGCGAGCACGGCACGGTTGAAAGCCGTTCTGCTTATCGCGCGGGACGTTGGTGGACCGGCGATGAAGACTTTGATTGGGTGGCGGAATTGCATGATGCCGGCGTGGACGGCGTGTTCGGCACGAATGATACCGGCGAGGGCGACGGCATTCCCACCAACGGTGAAACGAATTTTGACCGCACGGATTTGCACGAGTCCGATCAGATCGGCCTCACGGGTTTCAAGTTCAATCGCATTCGCGCGGGCGCAGGCAATCCCAGCCAGGATGTCGATGGCATCGTGTTTTTTGATGACGGCAGGAACTGGCCCAAACGCCTGTATGATCAATTCTCCGATCCCGATCCGGCGAAACGTTTCGATCCGCCGTTGGCATTGAATTACAACATCGGTTTTGTGTTCGCCTCCGGGCCATTCACATTGAAAGCCGGCAGAACCGAACGTTTCAGTCTCGCGCTGGCATTTGGCGCGGATTTGGAAGAACTGGAGAACACCGTTCAAATCGTGCAGCTCATTTATAATCCAATTTGCCGTGCCCCCGCCTATGCCGACGGTTACAGCGGAAGCCGGTGATGGTTACGTGCGCCTTTCCTGGGATGATCAAGCAGAGCGCGGCATCGATCCGGTCACACTCGAAAATGATTTTGAAGGCTACCGCGTGTATCGCGCCACGGATCCGGAATTTCGCGACGTCAAGGTCATCAGCACCGGACGCGGCACTGGGCCGCTCGGCAACGGCAGGCCGCTGGCGCAATTCGATATGGTCAACGACAAGAAGGGCTTTTCCTCGCAAATGGTGGAGGGCGTTGCCTATTATTTGGGCAACAATACCGGCCTTGCGCACACGTTTATAGATACCGCCGTGACGAACGGGCAGCTTTACTACTATGCCGTCACCGCCTACGATTTTGGCTCGGATTCCCTGGGTTTCTATCCCTCGGAAAACGCGATTGCGGTTTCGCGCACGCCACGCGGCGGCACAATTTTGCCAAAAAATGTTGTTTCGGTGCGGCCGAATCCTCGCGTGCGAGGCTTCACGCGTGCCGAAGCCTCGAATACCACACGCGTAGCGGGACGCGGCACCGGCAGCGTTCAGGTTGAAGTTGTCAACTCCGCGCTGGTGCCGGACAAT
>QEVD01000105.1 GCA_003576975.1 Candidatus Zhuqueibacterota bacterium | reverse complement strand
GAATATAAACAGGGGGGAAGAGAAAGTCAAAACGTTTGGGCTTGTTTTCTTTGTGGTGGGCTTTATGTTTATCAGTACCCGCAATTTTACCGGTTGACGCAAAATTGAAACGTAAATTTTGTTTGCGCTAGTCTAGTTGCCCTTAAGTCGGCGGTATTTAATCTGTCTGATGCAATTTGACAATCAAGATCGGCAATCCCAGTTTGTTCGGCCGTGGCTGATCATTACCAAACTTGAATGTCAAAATTCATAAGACTGGCTTAGACTGTTCAAGCAGAACAATCTTGAAATGGGAGTTTTCGAGAAAACGCCTACTCAAAATCCAGCAGCGTGTGGGAATACGATTTCAGCTCGGCGCCGCTTGCTGCGATATAACGGCTCCAGAAATCATTGATGATGAAATAGCGTTCGGTTTCCTTGGAGTAAGCGCCGGCAATCCACACCTCGACATCGTCCAGCTTGGGAATGCGGCCCTTGTTCTTCAGCGTTTCGAGCGCGCGATTCACGTAGGCCGCGTTCATGTTATCCGTGCGAAAATCGAATTCATCCGTGCTTTCCTGCATATCGGAAATGATCACCAGCGACTTTTTCAGGCGCTTGCCCCGCATGAGCTGATCACAGATCAAAAACGAGTTGATGATTTCGGCTTTCTGAATGCGCGGCTTGGTTTGCAGCACGCTGTCGACCGTCGTCAAGATCTCCGCGGTAATGCCGCGCGTGTGGCGATCGTATTGCGTACGATTATCCGTCCAGAAATTAAAAGAGGGCAGTGTCGCGTCATAAATCGGGGCAAAGTCGGCGATGGTGAGATCGATGATTTTGCACACGGTCAAGCGGTCGCCGGGATGCAATTTGGCAACGATGCTTTGCAGATATTTTTGATAATTGTCCCGGTCGGGCAGTGTGCTCAACGACATGTCGAGAAAGATCATCACCCAGCGACGCTCGCCGTCTTGCGCTTCCGTGTTGTTACACCCGGTGTGCAACAGCAACATCGGGAACATGAGCACTGACAACCCCGTCCGCCAAAACGATTTGCTCGCCCATTTCCTAATCGCGATAGTCATCCTTAGCAATCCCAAAACCAATGATTGAAGCCGTTATGGATATTAATCAAAAGCATAGCGCGAGCTGCCCGCTTGCGAGGGCAGGCTGCGCAAAGGCAAGCCCTGGCCGTTGGTGGCAAATGTTTCTTCCTCAAAATCGGGAATGAGAATATCCGGCAGCATTTCGAACGCCTTGGGCCGCCGGTCATCTTCGCGGTGGCGCATGTTGTGCTGGCGATAGACGCTGATCGCCTGATGCGCCGCATCCCGGATGCGAAAGCTTTGATTGTGACAGGAGGATTTGAGCGCGTTGCGCCGGCTCTCGATTTTGTGAATCCTAGCCATCGCTCGTAAGTAATCACGTTTGAACTTGAATAATTTGAAATCGCGTTCGTGCGCATACCACGAGGCATATACCGAAATCACGAAAATCAGCAAATTCAGCGAGAGGAAAAACAACCATGCGCTGAACGCCATCTCCTCGCTGGAAGAAGAAGTCGAGCGCAGGTAATTGTTCCGCACTTCGGCGAGTGAATACAGCGAGAACAGGATGACGGCTAAACATCCGATCGAGAGAAAGATCAATGGCTTTTCTTTTTCATCTTCGCGCAGAAAGCGTCCCCAAAAGTGGCCGGAAACCGGAATAGCAAACGATAAAATCATCGCCATGATAATGGTTTCAAAACGCGGCGAGCCGAAGATGTCGAAGACTTGCGCGTTCATCGCAAATTCGGCAATGCCAAAGATGAAGATCATGGGAAAATACCACCACGGGGTCACGTCAAAGGTTGAATCACGCTCCAAATCGTTGCGGCGCGCAAAGTAGTTCTCCTCTGCCTGCTTGAGCTTGTGCATCCAGTTTTTGTGCTCGCCGATGAGCTTGGCATCACGGCTCTGCCATTTTTGATAGACTTTGCGAATGTCGCGATCGGCGACCTTGCAGACTTTTTGCTCGTATTCGGAGGCGCACTGCACCTCATGCCATTGGCCGTTGCTGCTGAGGCCTTGTTGCTTGCCTTTATACAAATAATAAGCAATGTTGTCGCCGTTTTGGGCCGGCCGCTCTTTTACGCCATCCAATTTGCCGTTCAAGCGAGCTTGCCAGTTGGCCACCAGCGTCAAGGGTGCCATGTTTTACTCCTTTAATTCTGGGAGGTAGTGCTGCGCGTCTACTCAAATAAATTTTCGATTACCATAAAATACTCACAAATGCGCTCAAGTGAGCAAAGCCGGTGCTGTAATTTCACCGTGACAAAAAAATTTTCACTTCCATTTTTGTAAGTGACTCCTTATATTGATTTTGAGTCAATTTTGTTCAGTACTGACCCTTCTTCGTTTCCGTACGAAACCGGGTCTGCTAAAATTCAGGGTAACTGTTCAGTCGTGAGAAACTACTGCAGAGCGTTGTAACTTTTGCAGGCGAGAAGTCAGCACCAACGATAGAAAAGTGAAAACGCCCAAACGGTGATCTGCCCAGTTGCCACTCAGGAATAGCCATGATTAAATTGAACCATGAGGAGGGTCAATGAAAGTTGGCGTTATACGCGGCGAAGAGAATTCCTTCCCCGAAGCGTTGATAGCCCGGATTAACGAAAAAAGCGCCGAGCGCAATCTTCCCATCACTGCCGAATTTATCAAACTTGAAACCATTCGCATGGCAGAACCTTCGGGATACCATGTCATCATCGATCGCATTTCTCACGAAATCCCTTTCTATCGCGCTTATTTGAAGAATGCCATGCTCTCCGGCGCACACGTGATCAACAATCCCTTCTGGTGGAGCGCAGACGACAAGTTCTTCAATTATGCCCTGGCGCACAGAATCGGCGTGCCGGTTCCCAAAACGGTGTTGCTGCCGCATAACGCCCATCCGCCCTACACCTCGTCGCAGTCCATGCGCAACATGGTTTATCCGATCAATTGGGATAATGTGTTCGAATATATCGGTTTTCCTGCGTTTCTCAAGCCCCACAGCGGCGGCGGCTGGAAACATGTTTACAAAATTCACAATGCCGAGGAATTTTTTAATTGTTACAATCAAACCGGTGTTTTGTGCATGGTGTTGCAGGAAGGCATCGAGTTCACCGAGTACTATCGCTGCTATACCGTCGGCCGCAAACATGTGCGCATCATGCGCTACGATCCCGGCAAACCATTTTTTGAGCAGTACATTCAAAATGCCCCGCCGATGAGTCCCGAGTTGGAAGAAAAAATCATCAAATATTGTCTGCAGATCAACCATGCCTTGGGTTATGATCTAAATACCGCGGAATTTGCGGTGCGCGACGGTATACCGTACGCGATTGATTTTGGCAATCCCGCGCCGGATTGCGATTACAAATCTGTTACCGCGCCAAATTTCGAATGGGTGGTCGACAAGATGTCTGATCTCGCAATCGAACGCGCGCAGCTTCCAGCGCAACCACCCACGGAGTTCTTGTGGTCAGACTTCATCGGCCAAGCGGGTTTTGATCCGGTTGCGCCGCCGGCGGCCAAAACGACGCGCGGCAAAGGCAAGTGAGCATCACCGAAGGAGCGCTATCGTGAAAGAACAGTTCACCCTCGGAATTGAAGAGGAGTTTCAAATCGTCGATCCTCAAACGCGGGAATTGCGTTCGCATGTTTCCCAAATGCTGGCAGACGGCAAGATGTTGTTACAGGAAAACATTAAACCGGAGATGCACCAATCCGTGGTGGAGGTGGGCACCGGCATTTGCAAAGACATTAAAGAAGCACGGCAAAGTGTGTCGACGCTGCGACGCGGCATCGCGCAAATCGCGGCCAAAAACGGGTTGCGCATTGTCGCCGCCGGCACACACCCGTTTTCGGATTGGCGAATGCAGGAGATTACCGAGCACGAACGTTACAAAAACATCATCGACGAAATGGGCGACGTGGCGCGCGCCAATCTGATTTTCGGCCTGCACGTTCACGTCGGCATCGATGATCGCGAAACGGCGATTGCGCTTTGCAATCAGATGCGTTATTTCCTGCCGCATATTTTGGCCCTGTCGACGAGTTCGCCATTCTGGCTGGGCCGACGCACGGGTTTGAAATCCACGCGCGCCGTCATCTTTCGCCGCTTTCCGCGCACCGGCATCCCGGATTATTTTGCATCCTGGGCCGACTTTGAAGATTTCGTGCAGACGCTGGTCAAAACCAATTGCATCGACAATGGCAAGAAAATCTGGTGGGACATCCGGCCGCACGCCTTCTTCAATACTCTCGAAGTCCGCATTTGCGACTTGCCGACGCGCCTGGATACCACGATTGCCCTAGCCGCGCTGATTCAAGCCACCGTTTGCAAGCTGTGGATGCTGCACAAAAACAACATGAGCTTCCGCATTTATCGCCCCACCCTGATCGAAGAAAACAAATGGCGCGCCGCGCGCTACGGCGTCGAGGGCAAGCTCATTGACTTCGGCAAGCAAAAAGAAGTACCGTTACGCGATTTGATTTATGAGTATATTCGTTTCGTGGATGAGGCGGTGGATGAATTGGACAGCCGCGAGGAAATCAATTATCTCTACCGCATTCTAGACGGCGGATCGAGCGCCGATCGCCAGCTTCGCGTTTATGAGGAAAGCAATCACGATTTGACTGCGGTCGTGGATTATCTGATCAAGGAAACGATGGAGGGAGTTGCGTGAGG
This sequence comes from Candidatus Zhuqueibacterota bacterium, assembly GCA_003576975.1. Taxonomy (GTDB): domain Bacteria; phylum Zhuqueibacterota; class Zhuqueibacteria; order Zhuqueibacterales; family Zhuqueibacteraceae; genus Coneutiohabitans. The sequence goes on along the minus strand of QEVD01000105.1, from coordinate 13,447 downwards.
CTTCCCGGCCCGGCGCATCGAATGAAATTTTCAGCCCCATGCCTTTTAGGCTGGGGCTTTTTGTTTATGCAACCCCAGGAGTTCCAGAAAAAACTTGCCGTCGAGTTGCGCCGTCCAGCGCAGCTTTTGCAGGAAGGAAGCTGACGGTTTTTCCGTGCGATTTCCGGCAGCGCCGATCAACTCTGCCGGCGGATAAAACACGTGCGTCTCAACCTTGCCAATACCCTCGCAGTTGACTTTGCACTTCTCCGGCCGCAATTCATAGAAATCGCCAAATTGGCGATAAATCGGGTCTGTCATCAAAATGTACTCACGCGCGGACAACGGATTTTTCAGCAAGCGGTGCACCAGAATCACATCCAACCCGAACAGCTTTTCGAACGTTTGAATCCGCTCGATCGCCACTTCCCCGGCGTGGAGAACGATCTTCAGGCGCATGTCTTCCACCTTGGTGCACGCCTCGCAGACGCATAAGCGCAAATCGCAGGTTTGATGCAACGCCTGATAAAATGCCTGGAAGAAAGCCGGCAATTGCGTTTTGATGGCTGCAAGCGTGCGCGGCACATTGCCCTCGGGACAAACGGCGTAGAAAAAGGCGGCATCGCCCTCCAATTCAGCGAGTTTGAGCGGCGGCGCGGAAACGGATATAATCGCCCGCAACAGTTTCACCACAATTTGCTTGGCATGGTTGGTTGCCATGCGATGCAGCTTCATAAACTGCGTGAACCCGCTAATGTCGGCAATCAGCAGAACGGCTTGCGAAGTTGGCGGTTGCAAATCACCCTCATGGTTAATGTGATTAATGCTGCGCAATATAAGCCAGCGCCGGCCTGATGTCAATGAAGAAAACGAGGTATTGGCCAAAGCGCGCGTCGAATAACGACACTGCCCACCACCTACCTGCCAGCCAAGCGCACCAAAAACGTCTAAAATACAAAAGCCCCAACGCTAGGCGCGGGGCTGAAGTTTCATCTCAAAAAAACAATCAAACTTAGGCGACGTGTTTAATCATATTTCGTCAACTCGGCTTTGGCCTCGTGATAGATTTTGGTTTTTTCAGCGAAAGGGATGAACAGGCTTTTGAAGCCGTTGAGAATGATCTTTTTGACCTGTTCGTAATTCAAATCCCAGGTTTGCACCGCCAGCCACAGCTCGTCTGTCATCGTCGTGCGCGAGATCAAGCGATTATCGGTATTGAGTGTGACGCGCAGTTGGCGGTCGAGGAATTTCTTGAACGGATGATGCTCGATGCGCAACACGGCTTTGGTTTGCACGTTGCTGATCAGGCAAACTTCCAGCGGAATGCGATGATCGCAGACATAGTGGAGCAACTCTTCGTCTTCGATCAGGCGCGTACCGTGACCAATGCGATGCGCGCCGCAGGCATGAATGGCCTGGTAAATGCTGTCCGGACCGTAGGCCTCGCCGGCGTGCACGGTGCAATTGATGCAATGTTTCCGAATAAAATAAAAGGCCTTCGCATGATCTTTTGCCGGGTTGCCAAACTCGCGACCGGCAAGATCGAACGCCACCACGCCTTTGCCCTTGTATTGCAGCGTCAATTCGGCCAGCCGGAGCGTGGCTTCCGGCGTCATACTGCGAATCGCGCAGATGATCACCGCGGTGCGAATCGGAAATTTCTTCTCCGCTTCGCCCAGGCCTTCCAACACGGCGTCAACGACTTGTTCGAGCGACAACCCTTTTTGCTGATGCAGAATCGGCGAATAGCGCACTTCGATGTAGCGCAAATTCTCCGCTGCGGCATCTTCGGCAAGCTCGTATGCGATGCGCCGCAGTGATTCATAATCCTGCATCAGTTTGAGCGTGAAGTCGAATTTGTCGATATACTCGTTGAGGTTTTCGACCTGGCCTTTAACCGAGAGAAAATCATAAACTTCGTTTTCATTGTTGCTCGGCAAGGTGAGGCCGTTTGCTTTCGCCAACTCCATCGCGGTTTTCACCCGTATTGAGCCATCGAGGTGGCAGTGCAAGTCGGTTTTGGGAAGCGCGTGCAAGAAGTCACGGGTGATCGTCATGCAAATTCTCCTCAATCAAGCAGTCGCCGCCTCAGGCTGGCGGGCTTTGGTTTTGGGGGATGCGTTTTTTTGCTGTTTTCGACTTCCGCGGGGTTCGGGAAGCAGGGTGATCAACGTGCCAAGCGTCAACACCATTCCACCAATCCAAACCCAATTGACCAGGGGATTGAGATAAATATGAAACGTGGCCGCATTGGTTTCCGGCTGGTGCGCGCCGAGCACGACATAAAGATCTTCGCGCAAATTGGAAAAGAGCGCGACTTCAGTGGTCGGCTGCTCTTGCACGATATAAAAATGCTTCTGAGGATAAATCGTATCCAACACTTCGCCGTCGCGCTTAACCAGCATCGTGGCTTGCACGACGACTTTGTTGGGATCTTCGAGTTGCCTGGTGTTTTGATAAACCAGCTCATAATCACGCAATTTGAGCGATTCACCCGGCTTCACCTGGCCTTCGATTTCTTGCGTGAAGGCCGCGCCCGTGACGCCCACGAACAATAACACCATGCCGAAATGCACGATATAGCCGCCGTAGCGCCGCCGGTTTTTTAGCAGGAGATGCCACAGCGCCACCGGATAAATTTCGTCATTGGTGCTGCCGCGTGCGACCGCGCCGCGATGAAATTCGAGCACGATGGTTACGGTGACGAAAACGCTGAGGGTGAAGGAGATCAGCGCATAAACGTGACGCATGCCCAACGCGATGAAAATGCCCAACGCAATTAACGAGGCAATCGTCGGAATCGCAAAAATCTTCTGCAATTGTTCCAGCGAGCTTTTGCGCCACGCGACCAGGGGGCCGATGCCGGTGAGCAATAACAGCAGCAATGAAATCGGCACCAGCACCGCGTTAAACCAGGGCGCGCCCACAGTGATTTTCACGCCGCGCACGGCCTCTGAAACCACCGGAAAAACCGTTCCCAAAAATACGGCGGCGCAGGCGACAACGAAGACGACATTGTTAAACAAGAACGCCGATTCACGCGAAACCACGGCTTCCAGACGGGTGTCACTCTTCAAGAGATGCGAGCGCATGATCAAAATCCACGACGAGCCAATCGCGATGACACCTACAAATGCTAAAAACAGGGGTCCCAAGCTGGAGGTGGTGAAACTGTGCACCGACGAGATGACGCCGCTGCGGGTGAGAAAGGTGCCGAAAATGCAGAGTGTGAAGGTGAGAATGATCAACACCATGTTCCACACGCGCAGCATGTTTTTCTTTTCTTGAATGATGACGGAATGCACGAATGCGGTGCCGGTGAGCCAGGGCATCAACGCCGCGTTTTCAACCGGATCCCAAGCCCAGTAGCCGCCCCAGCCAAGTTCCATGTATGCCCATTTGCCGCCGAGCATCATGCCCACGCCGAGAAAAAACCAGGGCACGATCGTCCAGCGCCGCGTGATGGTGAGCCATTGATTGCCGAGTTGGCCGCTGATCAGTGCCGCCAGCGCAAAGGCAAACGGAATGGTGAAGCCGACATAACCCAAATACAATATCGGCGGGTGAATCGCCATGGCCGGATGTTGCAGCAACGGATTCAGGCCGCGGCCGTCGGGCGGGGCGTGGGGCAACAACTCGAAGGGTGGGGTCACAAAGGTGATCATGCAAATGAAAAACAGAGTGACCACGGTGGTGATGGCGTTGACATACGGCATCAGCGCCATTTGTTTTTTGCGGTAAAGCAGAATGCAAAACGAGGCGAAGATCGCCAGCAGCCATCCCCAAAACAGCAGCGAGCCTTTCATGCCCGCCCACAGCGCCGTGAATTTGTAATAGTCCGGCAGCGCGCGATTGCTGTAGCTCGCGACGTACTCGACTCTGAAATTATCCGTAAAAATCGCCTGCCACAAGGCCAGCGCGGCCAGCGTCAGAAAAATCGTGACGCCGTGCGCGCCGTTCTCGCCGCTCGCCACAATTTGGGCGTCTTTGCGCCGCGCGCCGATCAGCGAGGCAAGGATGGCATACACGGCACAGCCCAACGCGAGCCAGATAAAAATATGTCCGAATTGTATCATAGGTTGATCCTGCTACAAGTTCCGCCGTTAGTGAGCCTGCAAAAACGTCAAAGGGATTCAAAAAAGCCCCATTGCGGGGCTTGAATTCAAACAAAAAATTTGGGCGGCATGCGGCTCAAATCTCAAGTCGAAGATTGCGGCGCCGCATACTCGCCGCCTTCTTGACCTTCATACTTGCTCGCGCATTTGGTGAAAATTTGATTCGCGGCAAACTGGCCGTTGACATATTTGCCTTCCAGCAACACGTCGATATCTTCCTTGAACGTGTCGGGCACGATGCCGTGATAAGAAACCGGCATCTGCTGGCCCTGTTCTTCAATGGTGAAACGGATCGACAAGCCGTCGTCGGATTTGACCACCGTGCCTGGCACAACATGCCCGCTGACCCGAAAACCGCGGCCTTCAGCGTCGACGCCGATCGCTTTCAACTCGGGAACGGTTTTGTAATACACCATCGTATCTTTGAAGCCGCTCGCAACGACCCAACTGATGGCTCCAATCACAATGGCAAACGCTGCAAAAATTCGAACTCGGCGACCTTCCATCGTTTCACCTCGTCAAAGTGAAGTTAAAAATCCTCTATTTCCAGTTAATCTTGTCAACTTCCATGCCACTTGTTTGTTCCATTCCGGCGATACGAAAACCAATATTTTAAGAGTATTGTGTCTTAATCCTGCGGGCGCACCGGCACCCAGCTTTCTCGAAACTGAGAATACCTCTCACCAAAGCTGAGAACCTCAGGCATAGGCCGTGGCCTTGGTTTCGCGAATCACAGTTACTTTGATTTGGCCGGGATATTCCAGAGCTTGATGAATCTTTTTGGCTATATCCGAGGCCAACAAGTCTGCCTCGGAATCGCTGATTTTTTCCGGTTGTACCATCACACGAATCTCACGGCCCGCGGAAATGGCATAGGCCTTGGCGACGGCATCGAAACCGTCAGCGACTTTCTCGAGCTTGTCGATGCGTTTGACGTAACCATCGAGAGTATCGCGGCGCGCGCCCGGGCGCGAGCCGGAGATGGCGTCGGCGGCGCTCACCAGCAACGAAATGAGATTGTCCGCCGGAATGTCTTCGTGGTGCGAGCCGATGGCATTGATCACGATCGGATCTTCATTATACTTCTTGCCGATTTCCATGCCGAGTTGCGTGTGCGTGCCTTCTTGATTCTGGCTGATGGCTTTGCCGATGTCGTGCAACAGGCCGGCACGTTTTGCCATGCGAACATCGAGCCGCAGCTCGGCCGCCAACGCGCCGCAAATGTATGCCACTTCTTTGGAATGATCCAGCACATTCTGGCCGTAGCTGGTGCGAAAATGCAGGCGGCCCAGCACGCGAATCATGTCCGGATGAATTTTACCGATGCCGACAGTGGCCACCGCCTCGTTACCGGCGCGCCAAATAGCCTTCTCAACTTCTTCTTCGCAGGATTTCACCACATCCTCAACGCGCTGCGGATGAATTTTGCCGTTGCCGATCAACTTCTCCAAGGCCAGGCGCGCGACTTCGCGCTTGACCGGGTCAAACGCCGAGAGCACAACGGCCTCGGGCGTGTCATCGACCACGACTTTGACGCCCGTGGCTTGTTCGAATGCTTTGATGTTGCGGCCATCGCGGCCAATAATGCGGCCCTTGACATCCTCCGAGGGAATCGGCACGACCGAGACCGAGGTTTCCGAGGCATGCTCCGAGGCAATGCGCTCGATCGTCATGGTAAGAATGCGTTTCGCTTCGCGCGTGGCGTTGGCTTTGGCCTCATCCACAATGCTTTTGTAAATCTCCGCGGCATCTTTGTTGAATTCCTGGCGGAGATTTTCCATCAAACGCTGCTTGGCCTCTTCGAGGGAAAGTTGCGTGATCTTCGACAATTCGAGATTTTGCGCGGAGATCAGCCTCTCCAGCTCAGCGTCTTTGGTTTTGAGCGAAAGTTTGTAATTCTCCAGCTCGCTTTCGCGTTGCGCCAGCGCACTTTCGCGCTGTTTCAGCGAATCTTCGCGGCGATTGAGCTTTTTTTCCCGATCGTCCAGGCGCTGGTCGTTTTCCTCGGCCATGCGCAGGCGTTGTTTCAGTTTTTGCTCTTGGCCATCACGCTCGCGGAACCATTCCTGCTTGGCCTGTACCAGGAACTGCTGTCGCTTGCGTTCGGCCTCTTTTTCCGCTTGTGCAATGATATCCGCCGCAGCGGACTTGTTGCGCGCCAGTTTTTGCTGAATCGTAAACTTGGCTAACAACCAGGCAAGCACGAACGCCGTCGCAGCGACGACGACATATATCCACAATGATGTCATAACTTTCCTCGCTTAAGCGCAACGGAATTTCGCAACAACTTCCATTGACGTGCGCCGGCGGCATCACGCCGTTGCATAACGTTCTTCAAATGTGGGGGGCGCCGGCGCAAGGCTCGGGCGCAAATAGCCGCGCATATGCTCGGCCATGACTTCCATGTTGTTTTTGACCTTGTTGCCCGCGCACGCAGCATTCGACCAGATGCACTCCACGCCTTTGCAATAATCCAGGCGCAGGTCGCAATTTTGCAACTTTTGATACTTGGCGGAGGGAATCATCTTGCGCGTGACTTCTTCGCGATGAAACTCTCCCTTTTGCGTCTTGAAATGAAACTCGACGAGTTTATTCCATAAAAAATTGTGCGCTTGCACAAGCTGCACGGTGGTGAGCTTGTCCAGCAACGGCCGCAAGGGCTGGCCGTTGAATAAACACACCATGATTTCCAATCGTAACCGGAAGGTCAGCTCTTCCAACGGTTTCAAATCCATAGTTGCTTCTCCAGAGATGAGCTGATGCCTTCGCGCGAGGCATCCTGCGATTTAAGTTCGGAAAATATAGATTGCTGCAACCCGAAAATCAAGTCATAATTCACGCCGGATCCGCCGGGCGGAGTTTGGTTCTAAACCGGTATTCCTGTAAAGTACCACAAAAATTTTGAAAACGCTTCGCCGATAAATACCATCACCACCGCCGCATACAAAATGCCGGTTGCCGACTGGGTGCTGCGCAATTTTACCGTCTCATAAATCATGATGCCGAAAATCAGCGGGCCGACCAGGCCGATGGCGACGCGCGCCCAGAAAATCATGCCCGCGCCGGAAAGGCTGAGCAAATTCATCGCCGCCGCGCTTTCGGCAAAGGCGTTGGCCGACATCACAACGAGAACAAACAATACCCGCAAAACCGTGGCCGCCAGAAAGAGAAGCGAGGCGATCTTTAGCGGCTGTATCGTCAAACGGTGATTCACCAGATACCAATGGCCAGTGATCATGGCTGTCATCACCGAGCCCAACAAAAACGCCGAACTGGCGAAGCTCAACGCCTTTGCAGCGAACGAAGGCTGCGCCAAGTCAGGCAAAACCGGGTAGGCCGCTGCGCTCAACAGCAGCACCGCCATGCCGCTAAACATCGCAAGCCAAACGTAGCTCGTGCGCAATCGCTTCAGCCAAATCGTGCCGGCGAGCAGCGTGACAATACTGAAAATCAACAAGCCGATCACGAGATTCCCGGAAAAACCGAAAACCGGGTAAGACGCGGAAGGCATCGAATTATCAAACGGGTGGGCCAGCAGGGCGAAGATCAAGAACGCGGCAGAAAGCAGGTTGATTAAACGGAAAAACATCGTGCCGATTTCATCGAGCGAAATGAACAGCAGGGGCAGCAAGCCGCCCACGGCGAGGTGACTGAAGAGTGAAAAGAAGATGAGTTTGAACATGAAAAGTGCGGTCAGAAGTTTAGTTCAGCGAAAACTCAAACGAATACACTTCGGGATGCTCGATGGGCCGGCGATGTTTGAAATTCTCCCAGATTTTGTGGGTGTGGGCGATTTTCGTCTCGCCGTAGGTCCAGCACAGCAGGGTTTCGGGAATCATGCTCTTGAAATCGACCGTGAAGTAACCCTTGGGGTAAGCGCCGAGTTTGACAATTTGATTCGACCAGCGCTCGAGCATCAACGCCACCTGCAAGTCGTAGCTCTGCTGCGCATCGTCTTCATTGAATAACTGCTCGGATTCCATATGACTTTGGGCAAGATCTTATTTGCCTGTTCGAGCGTGAAAGCGGGCATGCCATCATCCGTGAATTGATCGAACTGCTTCAAGCTTCCTCCAAAGAGATGTTCTGAAAAATCGCTTTGCTCGCGTGATTACGTTGCCACAGACATCGGTATGGCGGCGCGGTATAAACTCACACTAACAACGTGTATGCGTCAGGGCCAGCGTCCGCAGGGTCATTGCCTGTCCCCATTCAGGCCGTTTTTGTTTTGCGTTTTTTGGGCATAAGCGGAATCAAGCATCGTAACGCATTGTTGACTGCTGCCGCATCAGGAAAATACTCCCGCACATCTCGGTCAAGCATCACTGCACCATCTTCAAGCTTATACTGGTTGATGACAGTCGTGCCATCAGATTTGTGAATCTTAACCGTGTGTCCCGCGTGATACGCTTTGTAATACTTTCCACGAACGCCGCCTTTGAGACTTCTAAAATCATATCCGCGACGCAGATCATCATTCAAATCAGTTTTCAGAGTGTTTTCTTTCATCATAAAATTTCCGTTCACCCGGTTTGGCTTTGCGACCGCTGATTAATCGAATATTAGGCTCTCGTTCAGTATGAATAACAATCAAGAGCCGTCCTTTTGCAGACCGGCCAATGTTCAGATATCGCGCTTCATCGATCGAATGATCTGGGTCAGGAAATGTCATTAAAAATGGATCACCAAAAATCGTTTTTGCTTCTTCGAAGCTGACTCGATGCTTTCTGAGATTGGCCCGTGCTTTTACCTCATCCCATTCAAAAGTCAACTCCACCGTCCCTCCCTTTTGCGTTCAATTAAACGCCGAAATCCCGGTCACCGCATGGCCCAGAATCAATGTGTGAATCTCGTGCGTGCCTTCATAGGTTTTCACACTTTCCAGATTCGCCGCGTGGCGCATCGCAACATAATCATCGATAATGCCGTTGGCGCCTAAAATCTCGCGGCACATGCGCGCGATTTCCAACGCATGAAAGCAATTGTTGCGCTTCGCCAAGCTGATTTGCGCCGGCTGGGCATTGCCCTGGTCTTTCAGGCGGCCGAGATGCAGGCAGAGCAACTGCATTTTGGTGATCTCGCTCACCATGTATGCGAATTTTTCCTGCGTCAGTTGAAACGCGGCGATCGGTTTGTCGAACATGATGCGGCCTTTGGCATAAGTAAGTGCTTCCTGATAACACGCCAACGCCGCGCCCAGCGCGCCCCAAGCGATGCCGTAACGCGCCTGACTCAAACAACTCAGCGGCGATTTCAAGCCCTCGGATTTTGGCAAAATAGCGTGTTCTGGAATTTGGCAATCGTCGAACAAAAGTTCGGCAGTGTCCGATGCTCGCAACGAAAGTTTGCCGTGCATTTTCTCGGCGCGAAAACCTTTAGTGCCTTTTTCGACGACAAAGCCGCGAATGACGCCGTCGAGCTTGGCCCAGACCACAGCCACGTTGGCCATGGTGCCGTTGGTGATCCACATCTTGCGGCCGTTGAGCACGAAGCCCTGGGCATTTCTTTCTGCGCGCGTAATCATGCCCGCGGGATTCGAGCCAAAATCCGGCTCGGTCAAACCGAAGCAGCCGATCAACTCCGCGCTCGCGAGTTTGGGCAGATATTTTTGCTTCTGTTCTTCGCTGCCGAACGCCCAAATCGGATACATCACCAACGCGCCCTGCACCGAGGCAAAGCTGCGAATGCCGCTGTCCCCGAATTCCAACTCCTGCATGATCAGGCCATAAGCGACATTGTTCAAGCCCGGACAGCCATAACCCGACAAATTCGCGCCCAGCAATCCCATTTCACCGATCGGCTTGATCAAATGCGCCGGGAATGTGCCCTCACGAAAGTGATCGCGAATAACCGGTTTTACTTCCTTCTGCACGAACTCGCGCACCTGATCGCGCACGGCTTTCTCTTCATCAGAAAAGAAGGCCTCGATGTTGTAAAAGTCGTAGGGATTGAGATTGGGCATGTTCGCGCGGATTCCGTTAATGTTTAGGCGGCTCGTTTCGCCATCGAGCTTAACTCTTCACGAATGATTTTTCGCAGCGTTTTTTCAAGGCCACGACCCTGTTCGCGAAGATGGCGTCGCAATACTTCGTTGATGAGAGATTCGTAGTCGCCACCGCCGGCGCTATGTACCTGTTCGCGAAACCCTTCGAGAATATCATTGTCGAGGCGAATCGAGACTAAGGTTTTGCCCTTGGGAGACTTCACGATCGCGCCGCGCTTGGCATTAGTAAAATCATATTCTTTTGTCTTCATAGGCTTTCCGTTCTCTTTTGGTCGCCAATCTTGCTGAAATGATTCGAATATCATCGCCCCGATAGGTATAGACAACGACGATTATGCGCGCTAAAAAATCTAGGCCAATACTGACAAACCGTTGCTCGCCATCAATGAATTCTTCGCGCAGAGACAAGGCATAATCATCCTTAAAAACTCCGGTGGCATCGGCAAAATCAACCCCGTGATTCTTCAGGTTGGCTTCCGCCTTTTTTGAATCCCATTGATAGCCCATTAAACAATCTCGTTCCGAAAAGCGCCCCGCTCAGGCGCAACACGCCTGCATTTCCTGCTGAATCCGAAAACGATGGCGATAATCTCCGACAACCGAGCCAAGCAGGGTATTCGTGCCGTAAGACTCGATCCTCACGTTCACAAAATCCCCGGGATGCGCATGGCCGGAAAAAACCACGCCTTTGTTTTGATCGGTGCGGCCTAGCCACTGCTCTTTATTCTTCTTGCTGACTTCCTCGACCAGCACCGTATGCGTTTTGCCGAGTTCCAGGGCGTTGCGCCTCAGCGAAATTTCACGCTGCAACTCGCTCAAGCGAATGAGGCGCGCGACTTTCACTTCTTCCGGAACATCGTCGGCAAACTTGCGTTCGGCAATCGTCTGCTTGCGCTGGCTGTATTTGAACATGAACGCGGAATCGAATTCGACCTGCTCGACCATACGCAGCGTGTCATCGAAATCCGCTTCGGTTTCCCCGCAGAAGCCGCAGATGATGTCGGTAGTTAGCGAAATTTCCGATACGGTGTCGCGAATCTCCGCTGCCAAATCCAAAAATTCTTCTTTGGTGTAATTGCGATTCATGCGCTCCAGCACGCTGTTACTGCCCGCTTGCAACGGCAGATGAATATGCTTGCAAATCTTGGAATTCCGCGCCATCGCATGCAGCAGCTTGCGCGGAAAATCTTTGGGATGCGGCTTCGACTTCGGCCACCATTTCCAGCAGATCGGCGAAATCATATTGCTCGTAGCGATACGAATTCACATTCTGCCCGAGCAACGTAATTTGCTTGAAGCCCTCGGCGGCAATGCGTTCGGCTTCCGCGACGATGTTCTGCGGCTCGCGGCTGCGCTCGCGCCCACGCGTGTAAGGCACGACGCAGAACGTGCAGAAATTATCGCAGCCGCGCATGATTGCGATCCAGGCATTCACCCCCGGCCGGCGCTGCGGCGCGATGTCGGAATAGGTTTCGTATTCCGAGAGGGAAAAATCAAAGCCCTTCTCCTGATGGCCGCGCGTCGATTCCAGCAGCAGCGGCAAACGTTTGTAACTGTCCGGCCCGGCCACGATGTCAACAATGCTTGCGCGCTCCGCCAATTCGGTACGCAGGTTCTGCGCCATGCAACCGAGAATGCCGATGACGAGATCGCCCTTGCGTCGCCGCTTTAAACCTTTAAGATGATCGAGGCGGTGGTAAATTTTCTCATGCGCGTTTTCGCGGATGGCGCAGGTGTTTAACAATACCGCTTCGGCCTGGTCTTCCGCCTCGGTGAACTCATGTTTATGGCCGCGCAAAATCGAACGAATCAACTCGGAGTCGTATTCGTTCATCTGGCAGCCGTAGGTTTCGAGATAAATTTTCATGAAAATACAGTTGCTTTGGGCTACAGCTTGACTTCTACTTCATTGATTTTCCCGCTTTTAGTCCGAATGTCTCCGAACAGTAATTTTCAAATGGGGCTGGCAAGATAGCACATTCATCTAAGAATTTCAACTTTGATTTTGGAAGAAGCCTCGTTTGGGGTTTCGTCGCCTGTATCGGACATATCATATCCCCGCCTTCTCGCGAATCAGCCTGATCAATTCATATGTCAACTCCAAGTCCGCTTTGATCTCTTCGCGCAGACCTTCATCCATAAACCACCTCGCCCCTTTCAAAGATTTCTTTTATAAAGAAATCTTTAATGGCAAGCCGGTGCTCAACTTCGCCGCGCGTATAAACCAGAGGAGAAATCGAAACCGCCCGGTTGCGGTCGCGCAACAAACGCTTGACTTCCATCCACCTGTCCAGGGGGCGTTTGTCGGTCTCCTTGATAATCAAAAGATCAATATCGCTGTCCGCGTGCGGCTCGCCGTAAGCATACGAGCCGAATAGAATAATCTTCTCCGGTGCATACGCAGCAACGATGCGTTGGATAATTTCTTGAAGGACTTCTTGCGAAAGTTTGTGACGATCTGACATACCAGCTTCTCCACGCGCTCGTGCAAATAAGACCGTTTTACCGTGGCGCCTTTTGTGAGAAGATAGAAGATTTTAGCGTTTTTGCAAAATGTTTAAACCACCAGGGCAAGACTAGCGCCGCAGCCAAATACCAGGAGTTTTTTTAGACTTATCCATTTTTCCCCAGCTCGCGCAAATAATCAAACGTATAAATCCCGCTATCATGGCCGTCGGACCAAACGAATTGCAGCGCATAGCGCCCCACCGGCCGCGCTTCCAGCGCGCGAATGTTTTCGGGAATGTGCTCGGGGAAAACCACGCGCTGGCCGGTAACTTCATTGACGCAAACGGCGCAGCGGCAACTGCCGCGCAAATTGCGCAACGCATATTTTGTTTGCCGGCCGTCATCCCATTCGATGCCGATCGTATTCGCATCGATGGGATAGATGTTGGTGGGAGTTGGCATTCAGTATTACTCTTTCAAAAAATTTTTCCAACGGATTAAACAACCCAACGGATGGCAGGATTTTACCTGCTGGGTTGTTTCAATCCGCTGGGAGCATTTTGTACTGTCTTAAATTTTAACAATTCAAAACTCCACCATATCCGTCACGTTGCCTTTGCGCAGCAACATGCTCTTTTGCCGTCCCCCGGCTTTGACGTGCACGATGTTGGTTTGCTCCTCATAAATCTCCAGCAAAATGCGGTTGGTGACTGCAATCTTTTTTACCTCCGTCACCTGCGCAATTTCAACGTAGCACCAGGTCACGTCCATCTCGACTTCCTTGCCGACATAACGAAACGTCGCGGTATCGCCATTGACAACAATCACGACTTGATTCTTGAGATAATTGTAGAGGTAGCGATCGGCTTCCTGCGCTTCGCGCGGATCGCCGAGATAGAGT
>QEVD01000720.1 GCA_003576975.1 Candidatus Zhuqueibacterota bacterium | reverse complement strand
TCGATCATCTCGATGTGTTGGTGAACAATGCCGCAATTTTAGGCGACGAAAATCTTTCCGTGCTTGAGACCGGCGCAGCGCTATTGCAAAATATGTTGACCACCAACACTATTGGCCCGTTGCTCGTGACGCAAGCCTTCTTGCCGTTGCTGAGCAAAAGCGGGGCTGGCCGCATCATCAATGTTTCCAGCAGCGCCGGCTCTTTAAATGACATGACATCCTACGCGCCGGCCTACAGCATTTCCAAAGCGGCACTGAATGCCGTCACGCGCCAACTCGCGGCAGCGCTGCAAAGTAAAGGTATTGCCGTGAACTCGGTTTGTCCCGGCTGGGTCCGCACAGATATGGGCGGACGCCATGCGCCGCGGTCGGTGGCAAAGGGCGCGGAAACGATTGTCTGGCTTGCCACCGCTGCGCCGCAAAATTTAACCGGCCAATTTTTGCGCGATCGTAAAGTTATTCCGTGGTAACTGCCGCCGTTTACGATTCTCGTTCGAGCAGGGCAATGTAGCAGCCCGCTTCCGCATTTCTCACGTGAATGTATTCGACGGCCGCATGCGCAAAAATCCGGGTGATTGCGCTTTCGACATCGCCGTGCGCAACGCGCTCGCGGGCCACCTGCCAGCGCCCGCGTCCATACCCTTCGAGCATGAGCGGTAATTCGCGCAATGCTGCCGGGAAACCCCGTTGCTTGTAGCGAACGCAGGCATCACGATGAATGAAAATCGGCCCCCAAAAGGCGCTGCTCTTCGCCTTGACGAAATGTTTGAAGGCAGAAACGGCAAGGCCCGTAGCCTTTTGCCGTTTCGACATGAGCCGGGTGCCCATACTGGGGCGATTTCAACGTATTTCGAGCTTTTTCAGCAATGTTTTCAGGAATAGCAACGACGCGAAATTGAGTCATGGTTTACCCTTTCTGTTTACATGCTGGAGAAGAATTTTTTTGCGACAATTTCTGGTAATATACGCTCACCACCTTTTTTCTCAACCCGATTCTTGCTATATTACTTCCTGTGAACAAACTCACCAATGCACTAACGATTTTTTAAAGGAGAAATTTCATGCAACGTCATGCTTCTGCGGTTTGGCAAGGAACCTTGAAAGAAGGCAAAGGCACGCTCTCAACGCAAAGCGGCGTGTTGCAGGGAACGCCCTATTCCTTCAGCGGCCGGTTTGAATCCGGCGCGGGCACCAACCCTGAAGAATTGATCGCCGCCGCGCACGCGGGCTGCTTCACCATGGCGCTGGGCGCGAAATTGAGCGCCGCCGGTTTTCCGCCGGAAAAACTGAGCACGCGCGCGAACCTGGCGCTCGAACAGGTGCAGGGTAATTGGACGATCACCACGATTCATTTAGAGCTGACCGGCAAAGTGCCGGGCGTCGCGCGCGCCAAGTTTGACGAGCTGGCCAACGACGCCAAGGCGACATGCATCGTCTCCCGCGCCCTCACGGCGCAAATCACGCTAACCGCGACGTTGGAAGCATAATTCGCTTCTTCACAGTTCCGGCAGAATGGTCAAACGGCAATGCGAGGGAAAAATACTCTGCCGTGCGATCATTCTGCCTTTTTATTTCTGGCCTCGTTACGCAACAGGAGAACCCTGCTGCATGGCTCGCGTGTTGTTGCTTTTCGGTCACCCTGCCTTGAAAAATCGCGCATCAACGCGCGTTTGATTCACGACATTATCAATCTTGAGGGAATTATGTTTCTCGATCTCTACGAAACATATCCTGATTTTTTTATCGATGGCGCGCGCGAGCAGCAACGATGACGCCCTCGTGCTCGAACACGACTGGACCTGCGGCGCAAACGATGCGGCGCGAGGCGACAAAAATATCTTGCACGTTGTTATCATCGGCGGCAGATCGAAAAATTTTTAAACAGAAAAAATGGCCCATAAAACTCAATTTCATCTATCGAATCCAAGCAAGCGTTCACCGTGATCGATGGGGTGGCCGGCGCAGCAGGCTTGGGGGCGTGATTTGGAGAGATCAATAGCGGAAGGATTTGTTGCTCGCAGCCAGTATGGCAGCAATAGAAGATTTCGGCGGAGAAAATGCGACGGCCCAAGTTAAGGTGAGCCGCCGCACCAAGCTTTACGGCGCGTTTCTGCTAATCGCAATTCGGAACACCTATAAAACAAGGCCATTGGTCAATCAGAATTCCTCCCCACATCATGGCAATCACGGATAGAAAAGTGAATTTGAACAATAGATTAAAGGGATTCATCATGCCCATGTTTCCCGCTTGCACGTTTCGCACCAGCGGCCGCAGGATGTAGATGAATGCCATTGGCAAGAGCCACATGACGCCAAACAATACACTAAGGTCGAGGGCTTTTTTAAGGGTTAAAGCGTTGGGCATGTTTACGATGTTGAATATGAATTCGAGAATCACAAACGGAAGCACAAGGATAAAACTGACGATTGCCGCTGATTTGAAGCTGGTGAGAAGGTTTTTCATGGCATCTCCCTGGGTA
>QEVD01000719.1 GCA_003576975.1 Candidatus Zhuqueibacterota bacterium | reverse complement strand
GACACGCTCGCCGAATGGGTGAGCGGCGATTGGCGGAGTTTTTCGATTCGTCGCGAGCCCAACATGCCGTGGCTCAATCCCCGCATTCGCCGCACCGTGCGCGAATTCGAAAGCGTGTTGAATGCGTATTATCCCACTGTCACAGACAGAAACATGAATCGCTTCAAACGCGGCGTGCTGCGCAGCCTCGGCGGCTGGCGCTATCACACCAAATTCTATTCGAATCCCGTTGAACTACGCGCATTTCACAAATTCTTCGGCTATCCATCGGAATCGCATTTTCACAAAATTCTTTCAGAATGACAAACAGGGTTGAGGAAGGCTTATTTCGAAGCAGCAATCTCCTCGAACCCGCCGAGGCCTACGCCCGCTGGGCGGCAACCTATCCGCCGGTCCCGCACAATTTGTTGATGGAAATGGAGCAAGCCGCGATGCTGGAACTGCTGCCCGAAGTTCGCAACAAAGTCGCGCTCGATCTCGCCTGCGGCAGCGGCCGTTATGTGAACCACCTGCGTGCGCGCGGCGCTGCGAATGTGATTGGGTTGGATTTGTCGCGGGAAATGATGGCGGCTGCGCCATCACCTCAAAAAAAACTGCTGCAAGGAGATTTATGTGCCCTGCCGCTGGCCTCGGCTGCGTTTGATTTGGTTGTTTGCGGCCTGGCGGTCGGGCATGTTGAAAATTTGCACAGCGTCATTGCCGAGGCCGGCCGCGTGTTGCATGCGGGAGGTGATTTGCTTTATTCTGATTTTCATCCGTTCGGCGCGCTCGCCGGCTGGCAGCGAACGTTCCGTGACAAAAATGGCAAGGAATACGCGGTGCGTCACTTCACGCATTGGTATGAAGATCATGTCGCGGCTTGCCGCGCCGCAGGTTTGGAGATTACGGCCGTGCGTGAGCCGAAAATCGAAATTGATCACAAATGGCGCGGCTTTCCGGCGGTGTTGGTGATCAAGGCATTGAAAAAGGCATGAGATTGAAGTCGCAGAGTATCAGATCAATCCCAAACGGTGGGCACGATAGCGGCTTGAATTATAAGCCGATCCAGGACTACAACGTCAAGTCGAATTCTGTGGCACAGACAAATAGCCCCAAAGGGGCGAAATGCAGAAGCAAAGGGCAACGCCCTGGAAAATCGTTAATCATGAGATATCACCAAGCCCCAACGGGGCGCCACAGAACTACGTCGGGAATGCCGCCCCTTCAGGGCTAGGTGCGATAGATTTTATCGGTCCCCAGGGCGCTGCCCGTGGGCTATTACATGCGACCCCGTTGGGGTCAAGCTGGTCTTCTTGAGACGACAATGTGTACTTAACGTTGTAGCATTAGGAATGATGCTTCCGCGTCGAGATTTCTTCATCAGAGAAATCTACATTCTTAATGATGCCGCGCAGATCCGCCAGCGTTTTCGTTTTTGGGGTTTTAGGCGGCGTTTGTTTCTGCAAGTTAAGCGTCATTTTTCGAAGCACATCCAATTGTTCTTCGTGCGGAAGTTGGGATAACAATCCCAAAACTTTCTCATAGGTTGTCGTTGTGAGAGATTGCATATTTTTCTCCATTGAAGGGGAAATTAGTCCGTCACAAATCAAATCTTTGCAAAAAAAGCAAAGACTTTTTCCAACTGATAGAAAAACCCAACTGATAAAGCAAGATCCGCTGGGTTTTTTCTATCAGTTGGAGACTATCTTTTTGGTTGCGGCTCGTCCGGGCTGGGTGTGTTTTGTGCAAATATAAGCAGTGTGCTTGCTTAAGGCAAGTTGTGGAATTGATGGAATTTTAAAAGCCTGCTGTTTCCTATGACTTGGTTAACGCAGCGCAGGATTTCATTTATCAACGCCAATGTTGTAAGCGAAAACGGCATCATCGCCGCTTCACTTCGTGTGAAGCGCGGCCGCTTTGACGAAACCGACGCAAAGCCTCACAACGGCGATTTGATTGTCGATCTCAATGGCGACCTTATCGCGCCGGGCTTGATCAATGCCCACGATCATCTCGAATTCAACTGCTTCAAGC
>QEVD01000104.1 GCA_003576975.1 Candidatus Zhuqueibacterota bacterium | reverse complement strand
CGCTGTGACTTGATTGAGTGCGAGCGCGCGCTCGGATTGTGCTGCACCGGGGCCCGCGCAAAACAGCAAGACGGCGAGAAGACTGCATCCTGCTGCCAAATGTCGAATCGTATTGGAAGGTTTCATGGGCATCTCCCCGAGTTATTCGTCCTTGGTTGATTGGTTGATTGTCGGAGGTAAATGGGTAGAGGTCGAAAGGCTGTCACGGAATGGCGGACAGCATGAGCGCGAACGAGGTTGCGCTATAAATGTAGAGAGCAGCGCACCTAGCGTTGCTTGGCAGGCGCGCCGCCATCCCAAAACAAAGACTCTAAAACTGGTCGAAACCTCTCATCTCGAGAGGATATTGGCAAAACAAAGCATGACTGTTCAGCCGTCAGAAATTACTGCCCGGGCGCTTTTCCAGGTGATAATTTAACTTTTAAAATTCATAGCTCTGACTATGGAAAAAGCAAGAGCGCCCGGTCGCTGATCAAAGTTGTTACTGCAACGTTACAGGTTAACGTCACAATACAAGCCAAAAACATTGTCCAGCAAAAGATCGTCGAGCGGAATCCTGAAATATGCGCCCGGCGTGACCTTGTCAAAAACCAGTTTTGCGCGCACGGCCGCTTGATTGATTACGCTGTCGTTAAAACTGCCGCCGGAGGAAGCCCAGCCGCGGCCGGAAAACGAAGCGCCGATATGAAATGGTTGAAAATCAAACCAGCCCTCAGCGCCGTAGATGAGGTGCAGCTCGCCGTCGTTGGTCCGCAAACCTTTGTAGACGTTTTCAAAGAAACCAACGGAATCATGCTGTGTCGCGATGTTGAACGAAACACCTCCGTAGGGTTGGACGCTGAATTTGCTGACCGTGAGTTTGGTTCGAATCGTGCCGGTCAACGGAATAAGATCTGGAATAAATGCCTCTTGCCGCTCGAAGTCCGCGACTGAACCGATAAAAGCGGCAAAACCATTTTTGACCAGCGGCACGCGCGCCATCACCTGAATCGAATGATTCTGGCCGCCGAACTGCAAACCGAAGCCGGGGTTGCCGATGGTTTCGTCGCTGGTCGGCACGCTGGCGTCATCCAATTTGCCGAAAGCAACCGGAAGCTGGCCGATAAAGCTGACACCGTCTTTGATAACCGGCACCTTTACAGTGACAAACCAGGCCGTAGTGAGTAAAGACGGTTCCGCGCCGGCGAATTTGAATTGCGGCCGCATGGCTTCGATTTTGAGTGTTTGCGCCGGCAACAGCGCGGGAAGCAGAACGAGAAAAGTCAAAACACTCACAAACTTTTTCATAGATGCCCTCCGTGTGTCTGTGAGGTCGGGAAAGTCTGCCGCTTTAATTAGGAAGAGAGGTGGGCAGGCGCGCCCGGCCATCGCGTGAGTTCGGTGATCAGGGTTTGCGAAAGCACCTATGAGTGTAATGATTTTGCGATCATTGTCAAGTTATTTTAGCGAGAGGTGTTTTCCGGCGATGGTTGCTACGCGAGAGGTGAGGCCAGGCAAGGAGGAGAATTCGTCCGCCGGTCGCCGAGAGGTGCAGGCAAGCTTTTTTCTGCTTGCGCCAGCAACCTCCCGTCGTCATATACTACGAACGCTGCCGGCAAATGCGGATGCCCGCTATTCTTTTCGAAAGTCTAATCATCAACTTTGTGCTTGTTTTTGATAGGGCATTTGATCAGGTTTTACGGTCGGGGCTTTTAGTACTACAACATTAAGTTGACACAAACACCGAAATGTCATTTGAAAGAATCTCGTGAAGTATAGGGAAAACGGCTCGAACCGGCAGCGAACCCAGTACCTCACAAGATTCCAAACGACATTGACAAAAGTATGGGGAAATCTCGAACTTAACGTTGTAGTATTTGCCTCATTTAATAATTTTCTAAAATCGCTACCGATCAGTATAAATCAGTGGCTAAAACCTCGTATCGGCTTTATTCAGGTTGAGATCAAAGTTTATAGGAAGGAGCATTATGTCGATTCGCACCGATCGATTTATTGCGACGCCGGCGGCGCCGATGTCAGTCGCGCCCATCACACTGGCGGGCAATTTCGTTCGCCTCGAGCCGCTCTCCCTCGATCATCTCGATCAGCTTTGCGCTGTGGGTTTGGACGATGAGCTTTGGCGCTTTACTGTGTCGTTTGTACGGACGCGGGAGGATATGCAAGCTTATCTTGATGCCGCATTGAAAGAGCAAGCCGAGGGCACAGCGCTTCCATTTGCAACATGTGACATCGCCTCCGGCCAAGTGGTGGGCAGCACACGATTTGGCAATATCGACAAACACAATCGCCGGCTTGAAATCGGCTGGACGTGGGTCGCGCGGCCCTGGCAGCGTACCGCCATCAACACGGAGGCCAAGTATCTCATGCTGAGCCACGCCTTTGAAACGCTCGGTTGTTTGCGGATTGAATTCAAAACCGATATGCTGAACGAACGTTCTCGTCAGGCGATTCTGCGTTTAGGCGCGCACGAAGAAGGCATTTTTCGCAATCATATGATCACCAGCAGCGGCCGCATTCGAAACTCCGTCTACTACAGCATTATCGATACCGAGTGGCCGGCGGTGAAGCGCAATCTTCAAGAAAAACTGGCGCGGCGATAGATATGCAGGGGTGTTGTCGAGAATCAAAATGAGGCGAAACGCATGCAAAGATTTGCGCGATTGACTTTTGCTACAATGTCTTGCGCAGCAACGAAGTGTGATTGAAGCGCGAAGGGGCGGATGAACTTCCAAATGGCAATGCCACGCCCAGGCCGTTGCAGGAACGTTTTTCAAGAATGCCACGTTTTCTCGCGAACGTTAATAGATTGATTCAGGTCGAGCATTATGTTCTACCGCACGCTGGCAGACATCATCGTCGTTCTGCATCTTTTGTTCATTGTGTTTGTATTAGGCGGCGGCGTGCTCGTTCTGTTTTGGCGGCGATGCGCCTGGCTGCATCTTCCCGCGGTTTTATGGGCAATCCTGATTGAATTGACGGGCGGCATCTGTCCGCTCACCCCGCTGGAAAACTGGCTGCGCCTGCGAGGCGAGGGCGCCGGATATCATACCAGCTTCGTCGAACATTATCTCATTCCGGTGATTTATCCTGCCGCATTGACGTATGAGTTGCGCCTCGTTTTTGCCCTGATCGTCGTGATCATCAATGCCGGCATCTATGCGATTGTCTTGCGCCGCAAATTGAAAAGGCCTTCAGCGCGACGCTAATCAACAGTTGTGGCTATTTTACGGCGTTGACATGCCCGGCGATGGCCATCTTCTCTCTTGACATCGTTCGCAAACAAATTATATTCTAGCGCATGCAACTCTCCAGCGCCCCAACGCAATGGCCTCACACCACGAATGGCGCTCCAGTTTTCAAAATTAATCCACCAAGGGTAGTGAACTTCCGAAGATTATCTCTGTGAGGAGGGAGTTATGCGATGGTCGAAAGTGTTGACGGCTGGACTTGTGGGTGGAATCGTGAACGCGGTGTTCGGGTTTCTCATGTATGGCGTGATCATGAGTAATACCTTCCGCAAATACAGCCCCGAGGTTTTTCGCGGTGCGGAAAATGAACCCAACATGATGTGGTTCATCATCATGCCGGTGTTGCTCGGCTTGGCCGGCGCAGTTTTGTTTGCCAAAACAAGAGCCTCCTGGCAGGCGGGAGTGAAAGGCGGTGTGCTGTTTGGTTTCTGGGTCGGCTTGATCGGCTTTTTGAGTAATTTCTATCTGCCTCTCACCATCACGGGCTATCCGTATTATCTGGCCTGGTGTACCGGCAGTATCATCGTGATGGAGTGGATGGTTTTTGGCGCTGTCTTGGCGGTTGTGTACAAGGCTTGATTGCAGCAGCGGAGAGTTGTGACGAAATCCTGAGTGTGCGTGATTGGTGCGCTCAGGATTTTTTGTTTCGTTAACACCGGCAGTCGGGGAATTGCACAAAAGTATCAAATTTTTAGCGTCACATTCACAATCGTTCCGCTGTCATCAGAGTACATGCCGAAAGATCCTCGCAGTTGCTCGGCTCGCGTTTTCATCGTCTGCAATCCCTTTCCCGAAAATTTCGGCGCATGCGTCGCCCCGTTGATGCCGGCTCCGTTGTCGATAATGCTGATGTTCAGCCGGTTTGATTTGAAGGAGGCATAAATCGCCAGCTCGCTGCCGCCGGAATGCTTGACGGCATTGT
Source organism: Candidatus Zhuqueibacterota bacterium (assembly GCA_003576975.1). Classification (GTDB taxonomy): domain Bacteria; phylum Zhuqueibacterota; class Zhuqueibacteria; order Zhuqueibacterales; family Zhuqueibacteraceae; genus Coneutiohabitans. Next base: position 13,200 of record QEVD01000104.1, on the reverse strand, counting down.
GAATCGCTTCTTTGAGCAAGAGCCAGAGATGTTTGCGCTGTTCGGGCGAGAGATTTTTGGCCGGCAAAAGTTCCGCGCCGGGGGCGTCAAACTTGAGCGCCATGTTTTGAGCGCGGCAGGCATTCACGGCAAAATCGCGCACGCGCATCAGCAAATCATGGATGCTTTCCGGTTTCGGGTCAATCGCCCAGATGATCTCGCGAATCGAGTTCACCGACTCTTGCGACAGCGTGATGATGCGTTGCAGCAGCTCTGCGCCCGCCAGTTTGGTCGCGCTGCTTTTGGCATTCTCATCCTGCACGATTTTGCCGAACATGGCAATGCTGCTGAGATTGCCGGCGATTTCATCATGCAGGTCTGCGGCCAGCCGCGTGCGCAAGCGTTCCATTTCCAGAAGGCGGTTGACGCGGTAGCGATAAATCGCCCAACCGAGCAGAAGGGCGGCGCCGAGCGCCAGCGAGCGAAACCACCAGGTGCGCCAATAAGGCGGCAAAATGGTGATGTTAAGCGTTGCGCCCGCTTCATTCCAAACGCCATCGCTATTTGAGCCTTTTACACGAAGAATATATTCGCCCGGATCGACGTTGGTGTAGCTGGCATAACGCCGGGCGCCGCAATACGTCCAATCCTGATCGAGCCCTTGCAGTTTATAAGCATATTGATTTTTTCGCGCATCCGTAAAATCCAGCGCAACGAATTCAAACGAGAAAAAATTGGATTGATGAGAGAGAATAATGTGCCTCGTGTCACGGTCTGCGTGTTGCTCCGGCGTCGTGGCGAGGCGCGGCCTCAGCGGCTTGTCAAACACTCTGAAATTGGTGATGAGCACCGGCGGAAGGTAAGGATTATCGCGCAAGCTGTCCGGATGAAACATATTAAAACCGCCTTCGCCGCCGAAAAGCAGCCAGCCTTCACGTCCCTTATGATAAGCGCCCGAAAGCAAAACATTGTCGACCAATCCGTCTTTCACGGTGAAATTTTTGAAGCTTTTTGTTTGGGGATTGAAACGTGACAACCCCTTATCCGTGCTGAGCCAGAGATTGCCGCGATCATCCGGCAGAATGCCCTTGACGAAATTATCCGGCAGACCCTCGCGATCGGTGTAATGCTCAAAGCGCAGCGTGCGCGGATCGAAGCGGTTCAAGCCGCCGCCGAATGTGCCGATCCAGAGATAGCCTTCGTCATCGGGATAAAGTGAATAAATTCCCGGATGACTCAGACCCGCCGGATTATTCGGATCATGCGAATAGCGCACGAACGTTTGCGTGGCGCGCTCAAAACGCGCCAAGCCGCCGCCGAAAGAGCCGATCCAAAGCGCGCCGTTGCGATCTTCACACATTGACCAAATGCCGCCGGGATTCAGGCTTTGGGGATTTTCCGGGTCGTGGTGATAATCCGTCAACACGCCAGCGCCGGGATGCAAACGAAACAAACCGCTGCCGTTTGTGCCGAACCAAAGTTCGCCGTTTTTATCTTCGTGAATTGATTTGACCTGATAGTGTTCGTGCACTTTTGGATTTGTCGGTTTAGGCAGGTAGCGTTCGAATACCTGTCGCGACTTGATGAAGCGATTGAAGCCGTAGCCCGTGCCAATCCACAAGTCGCCGGACCGATCCTCGCAAATCGCAAGCACATTGTCATTGCTGAGGCTTTGGGGATTTTTCGGATCGTGGCGATAATGCGCCAGCAAACGGCCGAGAGAATCATATTGCCGCAACCCGGTCATGAAACTGCCCACCCAGAGGTTGCCGCTACGGTCTTGTAGGAGGGCATAAACGCCGTCAGCGATTTTGTTGCGAATAATGCGATCCTGGCGGCGGGCATAATAGCTGATACCCGAGCGATAATGCCCGAGCCACATCACGCCGGAACGATCTTCATGAACGGCTTGCACGCGATTCATGAGCAACGAGTGCGCATCGTCCGGGTCATGGCGATATTGGAAAAAGCGGTCGGTGGCCGGTTCATAGCGCCACAAACCTAGATGAAGCGTGGCAATCCACAATGCGCCGTTTTGATCTTCGAACAGATCGAGAACGATATCTGTTCCGGCCGGAGGCGTAATATTGCGATCGAAATGGCGGCGCAGGACGCGATCTGCCGGTTGATCATAATAAAACAATCCGTCCGTGGCGGCTAACCAAACCGTGCCGCGGCCGTCTTCGCGAATGCCTGTCACGCCTTTGCCGGGCGCATCGAGGCGATACGAAATAAATGTATTCCGCCCACGATCAAAGCGCTCAAGGCCCGCAACGGTGCCAATCCATATTGTGCCGCTGCGATCCTCATAAAGCGCTCTGACAACTTCGCTGCTCAACGCGCCGTTGCCGGCGGCGTCAGCGTGATATACGACGAGAGTGTCCTCTTGAGGGTTATAGCGGAACAATCCCCGATCCGTGCCGATCCAGAAATTGCCATACCGGTCTTCGCAAACCGCGGCCACGTTTTTATCCGCCATCGGCTTGGTTTTTGGAAAAAGATCCTCGAATCTTTGAAAGCCATCAATAGAAGGTTCATAACGGCATAAACGGCTGCCTGCGATTACCCAGAGAGAGTAGGAACGATCAAGATATAATTGTATGACATAAGAATGAGGAAGCGCAGCGCCGTCGTCCGGGTCAGCCTTGTAAATTTTGAAGTCATAACCATCATACTTGTTCAGGCCATCTTCTGTTGCGAACCAAAGAAATCCCTGGCCATCTTGGATAATGTCATTGATGGAGAAATTGGAAAGCCCGTGTTCAATCGTGAGGAATTCGAAGCGGACTTCTTGCGGCTGGGCAGAAATAGTTCTGGCGAAGAGCAGCCAGCAAAACCCAAAGCAAATATGGCATGTGAGTCGAAGCATTGTGGCAAAAGGTAAACAGCGTTTCGGAAAAGCGCAAGAGCCTGGCGCGCAGACCTATTCGTTAAAATTGGGGTTGAATTCTTTGAAGAAATACTTATACTCTCGTGGTTTCGAATCCGCTCAATAAAACACGGCCCGGCGGTTTCACTATTTGTTGACGAATAACAATTGAAATTTACGGCCTGCAACAGAACACCTTGGAGATGACAATGCGTCTTATGAAGCTATGTTATTTTCTTTCTAGCTTTTTTGTCGCTGCGATTTTGATGAGTAGCTGCAAAGACAATCCCACAACCAACGAAAATTTTACGGTCACACTTACGGTTGCGAACCTCAAGCCATTGACTTCTGCTGAAGGGCATTATGAGCTTTGGATTAGCTTTCCGGAGGAAACTCGTGCGTTGAACAAGCCCGGCCACGGCGATCAAGCGTATGTGAGTTTCGGCAAATTCAATGTCAATGCCAACAACCAGCTTGTTGATCTAAGCGGTAACGCGAAATCATCGTTCACTCCCGGGGCGAATGCGCAGGTTGACATCAACCTGGCGGTGGATGCGCTGATCACAGTCGAGCTTTCGGCCGACAACAATGACGAACCTGGTTCGCGCATGTTGGGCGGCCTTTTCTTTGGCACGGATCGCCAGGCAACGGCTATTCTGAAATCCGACGGGGAGGATGTTTTTGATTTCGATTATGCCCGCAGCAGCGGCGGTTATATTTTGATGACGCCCTCGACGGCTGACACCTCGGACGCGAATCATGGCATTTGGTGGATGACGGCGAACAACGCGGCGGGCTTGAGCAATCTGCCAACTTTGACCGATACCTCCGGCTGGAGGTATGAAGGCTGGGTGGTCGATCAATCCGGCGCGCAGCCGATTTTTTATTCGACCGGAAAATTTTTGAATGCTACCGGACCGGATGCTGATGGTCCCGGAGCGACCGCGGGCAGCGGTGTGGGCTTTGCCTTTCCGGGCCAGGATTTCATACAAGCTGCGAACGGCGTGCCTTTGCTGCCGGCGTTAGATAACGGCAATTTTGCTGCGCGAATTACACTCGAACCCGCGCCGGATAATTCCGCGCAACCGTTTCAACTGGTCATTCTAAACGAGGACAAACTCGAAACAGCAGGGGGGACGATGGAAAATCGCGTCACGGCCAATTTCCCCACCGCGACGATCATGATTTCACGTTGAGTGTTTACCGCTGCGCCGCGCTTTGCGTGACGGCAATGTAACGAAGCATACGTTCATGGTCTTGCTTATCACAATTCTCCTGTTTTGGCATCCGCCGGAGGCCGGCGACGCCCAAATCGCCAAACGCGTGCGTGCGCAGCAACTGTTGCAGCAAACGCTCAACGAACGCCCCGCTCTTTCACTTTCCGAATATCTCCGCCGCCTTGAAAAAGTCATCAGCTTCGATCGCAAGTTCGCGGAAGCCTATTATCGTCTTGGTTTGGCGCGCCAGGAAGAAGACACCTTTCGCAGCCGCATGCTTGGCGCGGAAGCGCTGCGCCGCGCGATCGAGTTAGCGCCAGCCAATCTTGAGTATCGTTATGCCCTGGCTCGCTTGCAAAGCGCGCGCGGTTTCGACGGCGAGGCTAAACAGCAATACAAACAGATCATGAAGCTCGCCCCTGCCGAGGCCCGGCCTTATTATGAATTGGCGCTGTTCGAGGAAAAAGACATGCTGCATTATCGCGAAATGGTGAGCTTGCATGAAGAAGCGGTGATTTCGTTTCATGAATTCGCCCAAAAAGATTTCGAAGAAACGGAACGATTGCTGCGCACCGCAGTGACGCTCGATCCCGCGATGGTTGAGGCGCAGCAACGTCTCGCCGCTTTGTATTTTGAAGCTGCGCGTTTTGAGGATATGCTAAGCGTACTGCAAAATGCGCTCGCGCACCAAAACAAGGCGCAGGCTGCAACGCCAGAAAGTGCCTCGCCGGTATTCGTCGATTTGTATCTTTGGTTGGGATTGGCGCACAGCCGCCTGCACGACAGTGAAGCCGCACAAAAGGATTATGCCCAGGCATTGGCAGCGATGTCGCCGGAGCAACGCGCTTTTTTCAACTCGCTCGCGCCGGTGTTGCCGCCCGAAGCGCGAGAAGCGTATATGAATTTGGATTCACTCGCGCGCCGTGCGGAGGAGCAGAATTTTTGGAACACACGTGACCCTATGTTTTTGACGCCGGTCAATGAACGTTTGCTGGAACATTTCAGCCGCCTTGCTTATGCGAATCTGCGCTACAGCGATCCGCGCCGCGGCCTGGAGGGCTGGAGAACCGATCGCGGGCAAGTATTGATTCGCTTTGGATTTCCGCAACAGCGCGTGCGCACGCGCGCGGATCTTGGCACGACACCGACGGGCCGCGTGACGTTGAATGCTTCGAAAGAAGTGTGGGAATACGGCGATTTTCACATGATTTTCGACGATCGTTTTCTAAACGGCAATTATTCGTTTGCGTGGAGTCAGGATCCGGAAGCGGACGGCAAAGTTTTGTTCGAACGCCAAATCGAGCGGGAAACAGAGCGCTTCGACTTTCCGCACGGCGGCAAACCGCTGGTGTTGCCGCAGGTGATTGCGCAATTCCGCAGCCGCGAATTTTCCGACAGCACGCTGCTGGAGATTTATTACGGCTTGCCCGGCGAGGATTTGCAGCCGGCGGACACACTCGAAAATCGCCGGCACTATCAACTCGGCCGCGGTTTTTTTCTTTGCGATTCTAGTTGGACGCCGATACATTCATGGCGGCAAAATCGTAATCTCGTTGCGGCGGAGCAGGCGGTCGAACCGCAAAAATTTCTGATCGAACGCTGGCCGCTGCTTGCGCCTTCCGGAGCGTACAACTTTTCGTTTGAAACGATGGATCGTGAGTCGCGGCATTCCGGTGTGGTGCGGGACACGATTACAATCGCGGATTTTTCGGGCGACAGCCTGCGCTTGAGCAGCCTCTTGCTTGCAGACGCCATCGAGGCCGCAAGCGACGAGCTGGCGGCTTACAACAAAGGCGAGGTAAGTATCCTGCCCTCCTTGTCGCGGCAATTTCGCTTGAATTCTCCGGTTTATGTTTATTATGAAATCTACAACCTTGCGCGCGGCGCGGACGGCGTGACGAATTTTAGAGTGGCAAGCACGGTGGAAATGGAGCAAGAGGGCAAGGGCGCAGTGGCCAATGTGGTCAGCTCGGTTGGACGTCTGTTCGGCCTGGGCAAGCAACACGTTGCCGTCACCTCGTCGTTTGAATCGCGCGGCGAGAAAACGCAGGAAAATCTGCATCACGGCATTCAAGTGATGGGCGCGCAACCGGGAACCTACCGCCTCACGATCGCGGTGTTTGATTTGAATTCCGGACAGCGCACTAGCGGTAGCCTCCAATTTCAGATTATTGCGCCCTAAAAAGCAGTTGACTTCACTGCATTGAATTTCTACATTCGCGGTCAATTTTTACCATCGCAACCATTCACTTTCAAACTTGAGCGCAGGAATTTATATGATCGCAGGCGTCGTCGTCAAAGAACTTGCAACCCACCCCGATGAACGTGGGTTTTTCCGGGAAATTATTCGGCGAACCGATAATTTTTTTGCAGAAGGTTTCGGACAACTCAGTCATTCGGCGATGTATCCGGGCGTGGCAAAAGCCTGGCACATTCACAAGAACCAGATCGATTGGTGGTACGTTCCGATCGGCAATTTGAAATTAGTAATGTTTGACAAGCGCGCGGACTCGCCGACGCGCGGCGAGCTGCAAACGATTTTTATGGGCGAGAATTATCCGGCAAAAGCCGTAAAAATTCCGGCGGGTGTGGCGCACGGCTGCAAAGTGTTGGGCGGCGGCGTCACGCATTTGTTTTATGTGACCTCGGGCGTTTACGATCCGGCGGAGGAGGGCCGCATCCCACATGATGACAAGAGCATCGGGTATGATTGGACCGCGGGGGCGGAAATCAAATAAAGCAAGGGAGCAGGCTCAATGCCGTTTCCTTAGTAGTCTTGCCCCCCTTGTGGGGCACTGAAAATGTTACAAGTTCAGCGGCCCACAAGGGGCCGGGACTACGAAATATCGCCTAAGGAAACGGCATTGGGGGCAGGCTCATTGAGAGCTTGAAATTTTTCACACAGCTTCAAGCATTCGAGTCTTGCCGTGTTGCTCAAAAGTAGTTTCAGCAACGCGGCTTTTTATTTTAGCGGCGAAACGCGCACGCGCCGGTTACCGCAACATGCGCCTCAATCGGCTTTCGAGCATGAATGCGACTTTCGCCACAATGAGCGTTACCAATGAAATGAAAATCAATTTCCAGCTTTGCACCAAAAATTGCTCGCCCAATGACTCCGGAAAAATCTTCTTGAAGCTTGCCAACATGCCGGCGGCAAAGCGCATCAACCAATTTGCCGCAGGTTGCAGGTAGGGCGCGATTTTATCGTAGCTCACCAACTCTTTGTAGCTGGCTGGCAGCGAAAGCCAAACCGTCACGGCGCCGGCCACGATCATGCCAATAATCAAAATCAGTTCCATGTCGAAACGTGTGGCCTTGGGCACGGCCAGCGGCAAACGCGCCATAACGTTCATGGTGAATTGCGGCGACAATTCCGGCATGCGCTCGCGCTGAAAGGTCGCCACCATTTCTTGATGTGCCTGCCATTCGCGGCGGCAGGCAGGGCAACTCTCAACATGCGTTTGATAATCGGCGGCGAGTGTTGGCCCGTCAGCGCTTTCATCGAGAAAGTGCTGGAAAGCCTTGCAGTCAATCGTCCTCATATGTCACTCTCACCTTCATTCGCAACTCATAACCTGTCAGAGGTTTTTGGTAGCCGGTGGATCCCTCGAGCCTACAGTGCGGGATTAAATCAATTCCGCGATCAATTCTTTTTGCGGCAACTCCTGCAATATACGGCGGCGCAACAATGCGCGCCCGCGAAAGAGATGGGTCTTGACCGTATTGATCGGCAAATTCAAAATCTCGGCAATTTGCTGATAAGAAAGCTGCTGGGCATGATAGAGAATCAACACCTGGCGAAAATGCTCGGGTAAATCTTCCAGGGCATTTTCAACCAGGGTTTCTTTTTCGCGATGGGCGAAAATATGATCCGGTGAAGCCGGGTCCGTCAGGCGCGCCATTTCGGCTTCCGGGGCGCGCGGCCTGGCATGGCGCTTTTTTTCGAGATAATTCAGGCAAACGTTGTAGCAAATTTTGTAGAGCCAGGTGGCAAACGCCGCATCGGCGCGAAATTTGGCCAGGCCGCGAAACGCACGCACAAAGGTATCCTGCGCCGCCTCCTCCGCATCTTCACGATTTTTCAGCATGCGATAGGTTGTTTGAAAAATGCGGGTCTTATAACGCTCGATCAAATGCGCAAACGCCTCGCGGTTGCCCGCCAGAACTTGTTGCACAATGTCGTGATCGGAAATGGCCATGCTTTTCCCGGCTCTGCTCGTTTTAGAATTATGACCGGCCAGGGGCCAGAATTGTTTCACCCGTGCGCGCAGATATTTTCCTGGAGGGAAAGTGAAACATTCACCTCGCGCTGCCGGTCAAAATAGCAAAAATCAGCAGTCCACCTGACTATCCGGACGCAGGTGCAGGAATTCAAAATACAAGGATTTCGTTGATTGCCAAGCATAATTTTCGTGCGCCTCTCTTTCTAGACGTGACGCAAATCGCCTGGCAACTGGCTCTTTAATCTTATTTGTGGAGGCCGTTATGCAACCGTTTGAAGTTTTTATTCCCTTGGGCGCTTTCGCGATGCTTGCGTTCATTATTGTGCAGTTTTTCTATCATCGCCAGCGCATGAAGTTGATCGAGCGAGGATTGGCCACCACCGATCTGCCGCCGATGAAGCTCGGCCCGGGCAGCTCGTTGAAGTTCGGCTTGATTGCCATCTCGCAAATTTTCGAAGAACTTTTCCGCGGTTGGGGCGGTGAAGACACGTTTGCGATGGGATCGATTTTCGTGGGCGCGGCTTTGATCATACACACACTGATTGATCGCAAAGCCAGCAAGGCTGAGGGCGAGAGCGTGAACAATCTCTGAACCGGGAATGATCGCGCATCAACGCGAATTAATGAGAATCTGAGAGGCGTTGCTCACAAAATTGAAATCCCACAAAAGAACTTTTTGCTTCTGCTGTGGGAGTTCCGCTTTGGCGGGCGGAGTTTAAAGCTGTTCGAGGAGCATCGATTTTGGACTCTCTGAAAATCGCTGTAGGCCGCTACAGGTTCACTCTTCTCAAATATCGCGACGCAGCTCAGGCTGTTTCGCTGGCCGTCACGGGCACATTTTCCGGCGCCGCCTCAGGTGGCCGCGAATGACGGCGAAGATCGTTTCGGATACGAGGATCGCTGCGTTCGCTTTTTGCGTCAAGCGGCACAGTTCATGGGTATGATCGACAGCTTTTCCGAGAACAACGAGACGATGTTCCTCGCCGGTTCCAAGCTCTCCCATCACCGCCAGGTCGGCATGAACGCCAAAGCCGAACGCCAAGCGCATGTCGAAGTTGTGTTCGAGATAATCGTTCAGCTCGCCGCAAGTTGTCACCAGTCTGCGCGCTGCGTTCATGGCATTCATGATTGCCGCGCGGACGTTTCCAGATGTGCCCCAAACAGCCGTAAACCGGTTGGCGCTGAACTCAATGAGATGCCCGTCATGTTCTTTGACGAGTTGCTGCACCAAATAATAGAGGCGCTGCAGCACTTGTACAGTGTCGTGAGCAGAAGCCTGCAAAACCACGCGTTCGAAATCATGCCACGCGCCGCTTAGCAATGCCAGCGGTTGCTGCACGCCAGGCAGGCGCGGCGTTTGCCCGGTCTCGCTTGCCAGCGCCAGTTGCAAATCAAACTCGTCGCGCAATAAAATCTGTGCACGCACCGGTCCGGAAATTTTCGTTTGGCAGGCGAGCCGGATTGGCGGCTTGAAATGCCCGGCATGCAACAATTTTTGCTCAGGTTCTTGTATCGCCGAACAGTTGTTTTCACCCGCCAAAATCGCGACGCGGCAGGAGGTGCATTGCGCCTGTCCCCCGCACTCATGCGGCAGAAACAAGCCGAATTGTTGCGCCGCTTCCAAAATTGTCGTTTCCGCCTCCACCTCAAATCGGCCAATTTTGTTGAAAATAATGCTCGTTGGCATGCTGCGACTCCAGGATGATTCGGGAGAATTGCTGAAGAGGTTCTGCTGTTAGGCGATGTTTACACGAGGATATACGGACAAAGCGGGCAATATGGGTAACGCACAAAATTGGGGATTGTAAAAAAATGCCATGCCGCAAGAGACAATCCTGGCTTTGATTCAGATGGTCATAGGCTCTTCTGCATGCAGAAATCGTAGGATGATTTATCCGCAGTACTTTGTTACCTTAAATTTGTGGGAGAACTCTCTGGAGATGTCATTCAGGCGAATCTTGTGAAGTACTTGGTGCTGCTCTTAATACTTCACAAGATTCCTCCGGAATGATAAATCAAGATACTCATAAAAATTAACGTAACACCGTACTAATTCTCCGGCGGTTTCTGCGCCACTGCAAAGACGCGTTTCATCTCGGCGATCTCCTCCTTTTTCTTTTGATCACTCCAGCCCAACTCAGCGGCCATTAGATCGGCGCAGCGTTGCAGCGCCGGTTCGCCAGGATTTCCGGCCGTGCCTAACTCCGTGCGGCGCATCACGACATCGACAAGCTTTTGCGCCATTTCAGCGCGAATGCCGTGAACCACTTCTGCGGCGATGACGTTGGTGTCAGACGACAGGCGTGCGGCCAACGCCGGATTTGCTGAGATATGTTTGAACAATTCCGTGTAGGCCGAGCCATAGTTCTCGATCAAATGTTTGACAAGCTCGGGCGACAGGCCGTGCGGCTGCTTGCGGCTCTCGGTTAGCACAAATTCATCGAAGCGCTTGATGTCGCCGCCGTAGATCGGCGTTTCTTGCGACCGCGATTCTCGCGGCGAACGGTTTAGTTTTTGCAAGGCAAAATCGATCGACTTTTCAGCAACGTCGCGCGCGGTGGTATATTTGACGCTGACCACCGTCACCAAACCTTCGAGGCCATCATCGGCGGCATGATCTTTGAGAATATATTGTTTCAAGAGTTTGACGTCGCCGCTGCGCGGATTGACGCCTTCCATCGGCAGTAAGCCGCCGTAGTGGAAGGAGACATCATCGCGCGTCAAATGCGCCGCGGGATAAGCCGTGCTCACTTCATCAACGAATTCTTGAATCTCTTGCTCGGTGATGCAGAAATCTTGGGGATTGCCTTCATAAGCAACATGCGTGGTCCCGATCAACGAAAGATGACGCCAGGGCCGGATGAACAACAGACGTGAACCTTTGTTGATAATCGCGTCCGCATCTTTGAATTCGAACTTGCTCGGCACGCCCACGGCATATTCCGGAATCAACTGGCGGCGAATGACGAGATTCATCGCCTTGGAGAGCAAAACTTTTTGCGCCGGCGCTTTGCCGTTCATCAGCCCCAAAACCTGGTTGACCCACGGCCCGCTGTTGTTGATCGTCAATTTCGCGCGAATGTCGAACCGATTCTTGCCAATTTTATCTTCAACTGAGACGCCGGTAATGCGATTGCCTTCGCGCAGGAAGCCCGCGACCGCGACATAATTCGCGATTTGCGCGCCGGCTTGCACGGCCGAGTGCAGAAACGACAACAGCAAGCGCTCGGAATTGTAAACGTGACAATCGTACCAAACCGCGCCGCCGGTAAGGCCGTTTTCATCAACGCCGGGAATCAAGCGCCGGCAGTCTTCTTTCGAAATCACGCGGCCGTGCGGCAGAAATTTTTGCGGATCCTCGAGGCCGTTGCGATCAAAACCGATAAGATCATTGAGCAGCATGGCCACGGCCATCACTTCTTTGCCTTTCAAGGCGTGGCCGTAGGTCGGCATGACGCAGGGTAGGGGATGCACCAAATGCGGCGCGATGCGCATCAACACCATACGCTCGTGAATCGACTCGCGCATGCGCTTGAAATCAGCGTGCTGCAAATAACGCAAACCGCCATGAATGATTTTCAAACTGTTCGATGACGTGGCGCCGCCGAAATCCTCTTTCTCAACCAATGCCACCGACAGCCCGCGTTGCGCCGCCTCCCAGGCCGCGCAGGCGCCGTAAATGCCGCCGCCGATGATTAACACATCAAAAACATTTTGTGCGAGCGCTTCCAGATTCCTTTGCATAAGATTCCTCATGATATGCCGCTGCTAACCAGCCGCTGAAGTAAGAAAATTTATTTGGCACAGCCGTTTTTTTTGAAGTTTGTCGTTTTGAGCATTAGCAAAATTTCATGCGCCCAGGTTCGTTTGGCGCCTTTTTGTAATCCGCAGGGAAGATAAGCATTTTACCACGCCGACCTCAATAAAATTATTGCAAGACTTCTGTTCTGCGCATAAAATGTGTTTGACAATGTCATTTTGTTGACGATATTGTAACCAAATTCGTGTCCGATTTTCTCTTGCAGGTGAACCATTCCGGTGTTTTGAGGAGTCTGTTGAATTCATGGCCATCCCCTTGGAAGCGCAACTGCTCCTTCTTTTTGTAATTGGCGCTTTTGTCGGGTTTATAAATATCCTCGCGGGCGGCGGCTCGTTGTTGTCGCTGCCGCTCTTGATCTTTCTCGGTTTGCCAAGCGCGACCGCAAACGGCACAAATCGCATCGGCATTTTGATTCAAAATATTGTTGCCATTGCCGGCTTTCATCAGCAGAACGTGCTGCCCTGGCGTATCAGCGTGCTGGCGGCGATTCCGGCGGTTATCGGCGCGATTGCCGGCGCGAATCTTGCAATCGATCTCCCGGACGATCGCTTCAAGCAGGTGTTGGCGCTCACCATGATCGGCGTGCTAATTCTGATTTTGGCAGATCCGAGCAAGCGTCTCCGCGAGAATCCCCGGCCGATGGCGGGCGGCCGCTTGCTGCTGTTCATTGCCGGTTTCTTCGGCGTCGGTGTGTTCGGCGGTTTTATTCAAGCAGGCGTGGGTTTTTTGATCATTTTAGTCATGGCGCTCACCGGCTTCGATCTCGTCGCCACCAATGCCGTAAAGGTTCTCGTTGTTTTCATTTTCACGATTGCGGCGTTGGCGGTTTTTGTAATCAATAATCACGTCGATTATCTGCTCGGCATTGGTCTCGGATTTGGCAATGCGCTCGGCGGTTACATCGGAACCAAGTTCGCGGTCAAAAAAGGCCACGCCTGGATTCGCGGATTCGTTATCATAACCGTAATCGTGTTTGCGCTGTATTTGCTCTGGGGTAACTATTCAGCTATAGTTAGCCTCAGGTGCGAAAATTATAAAAAAGTCTGAGGTTTTTGCGGGTTTCATGCTTATCTTGTATCATGCAACGATTGA
>QEVD01000103.1 GCA_003576975.1 Candidatus Zhuqueibacterota bacterium | reverse complement strand
GCGCGCGCCTTCTTCATCGGCCATATATTCCCGGCTGCGGCTGATCGCCATTTGAATCAACATCGCGGCAATCGGCGCAACAATGATGGAAACCAGCATGGCAATGGGATTTTGTCCTTCCTCGTCGTCGCTGCGGCCGGCGCCGAAGAACATGGCCCACTGCGCCATGTTCGCGATCATGCTGATGGCGCCGGCGATGGTCGCGGCGATCGTACCGATCAGAATGTCACGGTGCTTGATGTGCGCCAGCTCATGCCCGATCACGCCCGCCAGTTCATCGCGATCGAGAATGCGCATGATGCTCTCGGTGACGGCGACCGCGGAATGCTCGGGATTGCGGCCGGTGGCAAACGCGTTGGGCTGCTCGCCGGGAATGACATAGACTTTCGGCATCGGCAGGTTGGCGCGCGTCGCTAATGATCGCACCATGCTGTACAAAGCCGGCTGTTCATGCTCACTCGCTTCCTGAGCGCGGTACATTTTCAAAACGATTTTATCGCTAAACCAATAACTGAAAAAATTCATGGCGAGGGCCAGGCCAAAGGCGATGAACATGCCCGTCTGCCCGCCGAGCGCCTTACCGATGACGGCGAACAACGCCGTCAAACCGGCCATGAGCATGAAGGTCTTTTCCTCTCAATTATCAATGTTTTTTTTGAGCGTGAAGACTTCGAAGCGCATGCCATTCGGCCCGATGGCCGAAACAATATCACACACTTCGCAGCCCGTAATTTCTTCCAAACGTTCCTTCAGCAAAAATTTGACGCTGTCAAATTGCTGGCTTTTGAATTGATGAAACAGGCGCCAGTCGGTTTCATTGCTCGCCAGCGCCTGCTCCCCGGGAGAGAAGCAGTCGCGCGCATAAACCGTCACCAGATTGCCGGATAAAAATGTTTCGACCGAGCCGGCATGCTCGCCCAGTTGTTGATCGAGAAAATCGGCGACCAACGCACTGATCTTCTGTTCCAGATTTGCCTTGGAGTTGCTCATCTCTGCGCTCCATTCCGCAGGATCAAAAAAAAAGCCAGCACTCGTATTCTGATCGGAATCCGAGCGCTGGCTTACCGTTTAGCTTACCGTCTTGTCCTGAAGACTGTACTCTATCCCGTCTGCCGGCGGGTGATCATTTATGTAAAAAAGCCGATCAAACGGCCGCTTGACACAATACACGTCGAGATGCCGTTTGCTCTGCTGGTGGTGTGTAAGACGGCCGGGCGGGAAAAAAGTTTTGAACCGCCGCACATCATTTCAAATTTTTCGCAGTTCCTCTTCCAAGTTCTTGTTTAAACAAAAAACAAAAATCCGTTCACCATTTTTAGAACTGATATCAGTGTGCAAAGTGACAACCTGTGCACCCGTTTTTTCAAATATGATTTGTTCGAGAAGCGTGCGGGCGCTTTCAATCAAACGCGTGCGCACTTGCTTGATTAGTTGTGCGCCGTCACGTTCGGAGGCCAGCCTTTCCTCGGCCGGCGTCAATACGCCCTTGAGACGGATCAGCAACATATCCTGAATGATGAAGCTGCGTGCTTCGCGCGGACCGCGTCCCAGATACTCGCGTTCGAATTGTGTAATGGCCGCGCTGAGATCGGCTTCAAGCTGGCCCTTGGTTTTGATTGGTAGCATTTCAAAAAGCTTTCGTTAGGCGGCGAAATTCAAGTACGGGCTAATATAATCGCGGGGCCGGTCATATGCAAGGCCGGCGCCGCAGCCGCGAGGGATAATGGCAAATACGCCTTGGAAGTTTAACGAAGATTTCTATTTTGTCATCGCTTGAATTTCATCTTTGATCATTTCGAGGCGACTTATGGCTGCAACGTTGCTGATCTTGCTGGGCGGCATCATCGGCGTGGGATTCATCGGCAAATCGGCATCGTGCTGGGGCCGTTGACGCGCATCGTTCCGCCGGAATTGGTGCGCCCGTTCATGCCGGCTTTTGGCGCGGTGGCGCTCACCATTATTCTCTTTGAAGGCGGACTGGATCTCGACCTCAAACACACCCTGGAACAAGCTGGGCGCGCCATTTTGTTGGCATTCGTGTCGTTCACGCTGGCCATGTTTTTGATCTACTATGCCATCACCCTGGGCATGAACGAGCACGGCCGCATTGTGTGGGCCGTGGCCGCGGCATTGGGCTGCACCAGCGCGCCGATCGTGATCCCCGTGCTGGCGCGCGCGGCGCAACATTCGCCCATGCGCCCGCTGTTGGTGGTGGAATCGGCGCTGTCCGACGCCCTGGCGGTCATGGCGGTGTTGGCGCTCATCGGATTTGAGCAGACCGAACTTTCCGGGTCGCTGCTTGCCGGCCAACTCGGCAAATCCATGCTGATTGGCGCGGGAGCAGCAATTGCCGGCGGCTTGATTTGGCTGTGGCTGTTGAGCCATCTTTCCACCCGCCCGTTTTTCTATCTTATGACCATCGGCTTCGTTTTCTTGTTGATGGGCGCGGTCGAAGTTTTTCACGGCAGCGGCGCGCTGGCGGTGCTGATTTTTGGCATGATGCTCGCGAACGGCGAAGCGCTCGTCGGCATCATCAACCCGCGCATTCGCGAAAAAATTGCCAAAAGCTTTGGGGAAGGCGGCGTGGCATTGCACCCGCGCCTGACGGAGTCGCACGCCGAGGTTTCATTTTTGACGCGCAGTTTCTTCTTTGTTTATCTCGGCATCATTTTTCAATGGCCCGGCTCGGACTTTCGCATGTGGCTCACCATTGCCTTGAGCGCATTGGCGATTATCGTCGGGCGCGAGATTGCGGTACAACTGACCGGCTGGGTTGCACGGGTGCCGGCGCAGCATCGCTCGTTGCTTAACGCCATGTTGCCGCGCGGCCTGGCTACTGCCGTACTAGCTGCCATGCTTGTCAACCGCGCCACGCAACCGGGCCCGGCGTGGGAAACCCTGGCAACATTCGTGGTCGTCATCAGCAACGTGTGGATGACCTTCCGTCTCTTGAAAATTCGTCCCGAGCAAGAGCCTATGCCGGAGGAGGCGGTATGATCAAATGGATGACATTCCTCTGCTTGTTTAGCGTGATGGCCGCGGGCGCCTTCGCGCAGAAAAAAACAACCCGGCAACCCCAGCGCCCCAAACCGAGCCGGGTGGCGTTGCCCGTTCTGTTCGACAGCGTTGAAGTTTATATCGCGCTCGGCGCGGACAGTGCAGCCGCGCGCGAAGAAGCGCATCGCGTTGAGAATATTTTGCAGGAGCTTCGCGCCCACGCCAACTCGCCCGAGAAAATTCGATTGCGTGAGCGCGAAAGCGCCGGCGTGCTTGTGCTGGATACCACGGAAGTTCTAATCGTGCGCCCGGAAAATCGCGTTGATTGGCAGCTCTCGCCGCTGGCCAATGCCGTCATGATTCGCGAGCAGGTGCTGGCGGTGCCGCCCCCCGCGCCAACGTCAGACTGGAATGAAGAAGAGTTGTTGCTGCGCCTGCTGCTGGGCGTCATCTATCCCTTTTCGTTGCTTGTGGTTTTGAGGATGACGCGTTTGGGCGTGCTGCGCTGGGAACGCAATTGGCGCAGCGCGGCGCTCGGCTGGCTGCGGCAACTGGCGGAACGCCGCGGCCTTTCAGAAAAAGATTTTCAAGCGCAGCGCATCGTCGATTTTTTGACCGGCCTCGAACGGTTGCTGCTCTACGGCACGATCGTGATCTTAATTTCATTTGGCTGGTTTGCATTATTTCCGCAAACGCAGCCGTTGGCAGCGGCGCTGCTGGCGCGCATTATCGGCCCGATCCTCGATCTCATTGGCGGCACCGCGCGCGGCATCTTGTTGATGGCCTACAGCGTGCTGGTCGCGCTCCTGGCGTTTTGGGCAACGCGCCAGCTCTCCCGGCGGCGGCACCTGGAAAATGCCCCAGCCATCTTATCCGACCCGGTGATCTATTTCCCGCTGCGCATTGTGATTTGGATCATTGCCTTGTTTCTCATTCTCTTTCCTTATCCCGGCGCGCCGCGCTTGTTTGCGGTGGGCGTGCTGTTGATTACTTTGCTGGCGACTTTGATCGCTTTGCGCCCGCTTATCGAAGAAATCGCCGTTGGCATTTATCTCAACAGCACGCATGCGCTCAAGCCCGGTGATCGCATTACGGTGGAAGAGGTGCGCTATACCATCATCTCTCTCGGCCTGGTACACCTGCAAGTCATGCGTGAACGGGGACAGCATTGGCTGCCTTATTCCAAAATTTTGAAAGCCGTCCACTCCCTGACCCCTGCCACGAGAGAACGCACATGAGCGACCGAACGGCCAAACGCATGCGCATACTGGATCGGCTGGAGGCGGCGCTCGGTGTTCTAGCCTTCATGATGCTGACCTTGCGTTATGGTTTTCCACATCTGCCGATTCCCCAGCTTATCTTGTTTGCATGGTCCGCCCTCCTGCCCATCGGTTTCTTCCTTGAATCCATGTATCGCTTATTGTGGGTCAAGGATCCCTGGGGCTATTTCACGCAGCACCCCATGCGCTATCTCATTCTGCTCATGATCGTGCTCGAGCTTGCCGGCGTGGCGGCGTGGAGCTCCACACAAAACCTGGTTGATGCCAGCGCGGCGCGGGTGGCCAGCGAATTTTATCTCGCCATCTTTTTGCTCGGCTTTGCCGGCAATTGGGCCAAGGGCGCGATTCTCGCCAACCGCTGGCTGGCGAACCGCCGTGTGCCGGTATTGGCGTTGCCGGCCATCACCTTTGCCAGCGCCATCGTTGCCGCCAGCCTCGTGCTGTCCTTGCCGGGTTTGCAACAGCAGCCGCTGGGCTGGCTCGACAATTTATTCACCGCAACCTCGGCGCTTTGCGTCACTGGTCTTACGGTTTACGATATTGCAACATCGCTGAATCCGCTGGGGCAGACTGCCCTGGCATTGTTCATTCAAATTGGAGGGCTGGGCACGCTGACGATTCTCGGCATGCTGGCTTTGTGGCACGGCGGCGCATTGACGCTAGGCGAACGTGTGGTTTTTTCGGAACTCGTGGGAGGGGTAAAACTGAGTGAAACCCGGCGCTTGCTGGCGACCATCGTAAAAATCACCTTGACGATCGAGGCTTTTGGCGCACTCGCTTTTTGGCTGTTGTGGCGTGATCGCCTCGAGCATCCGATTTTGCAGGGTGCCTTTCACGCCATTTCGGCATTTTGCAATGCCGGCTTTGCGCTGTTCAACGACAGCTTTGCCTCGTTCCGCAACGATCCCCCCACACTCGTGATGCTCATGTTGCTCATTCTTGCCGGTGGCGCGGGCTTTCCGGTGATTGCCAATCTCGCGCAGGTCGCCGCCAGCCGCATGGTGCCCTGGATGGACAACCGTCCATTGCTGCAAGCGAGCCGCGTCGTTTTATTTTGGTCCGGCGGGTTAATCGTCCTCGGCGCCGTCTTATTCATGATCGACAGTTGGTGGCATGGCACACCGCGAACCTTGCTCGACGCGGTCTTTCAATCGGTCACGACGCGCACCGCCGGTTTTCAGGTGGAATCGCAATTGCGTTTTGGCGCCATCGGCCTGTTCAGTACAATTCTGTTGATGATTATCGGCGCTTCGCCGCAGTCCACCGGCGGGGGCGTGAAAACCGCGGTTTTGGCGCGGCTGTTTCAACGCCTTGATCCTCGAGACGAACGGCAATCGTCAAAATGGTTCATCACCTTCAAGCCTTTTCGTCTCGCTTTGTTGATGATCATCATGTATCTGATGACCGGCCTGGCCGGCGCCTTCTTGCTGATGTATACCGATCACCTCTTAATAAACGAAGCTGCCTTTGAAGCCTTCTCCGCGCTCGGCACTGTCGGCTTATCGCGCGACCTTACACCGCAACTCTCGGCCCTGGGCAAAATCATTGTCATTTTTTTAATGTTCGGCGGGCGCGTGCTGTATCCCACCTTTGTCATCTGGATGATCCGCGGCCGCCGCGACGCCGCCGATCCGGTGCCGTGGGCGTGATTTGCGTTGCAGCTCAAAATGATTCTAATCCGAGCTACGAATTGAACGCCCAGACCGACAAGCCCGAGTTCATGACAAGCATCTATTCCGAGTTACACCAGAACGTTCGGGATAAATTCAACTCCGCCCAAACCGGACCTGACATTGAAGAAATACTTGCAGATTGGCTAAATTATTTACAACAAAGGCCGCGTATCCCATTCTTCTTTGCTGCGTATAACGCCACACTGAAAGTCTGATATTGCTTTTTTAAACGGATTTGTTTAGCTATCAAACCAAGGAGAACGGCCAACCAATCTCTGACAAATGCCAAAATGGAGGCTAGCATGAAAACAACCTTCAATCTCGCCGACGTTGAGACCATGACGAGTCTGATTGACGCAATCTTTTCCGAGATGAACGTCGGACTTATCGTCTATCAAGTGGAAAATTGGAACGCCAGAGACTCACTGAAGCTGGTTTACGCCAACAAACAGGCATCAAAATATATCGGCTCGGACCTGAGCCGAATGCTGGGAAAATACATTCTCGAAGCATTTCCGGCGCTGCAACAGACGGACATTCCCGAACAATACCTTGAAGTTGCCCAAACCAGGCAATCACGCACCATTGGCGCGTTCGAATACGGCGATGTCAACGTCGGCAAAAACTATTATGCCCTGAAAGCTTTTCCCATGCCGAACGACTGTGTCGGCGTTCTCTTCGAGAATATCACCATGCGCAAACAGATGGAGGAAATGATCAAGCAATACTCTGAACAAGCGCGCGACAAAAATGTGGCCGCATAAGGATGCGACGGACTGCCGCATCTTTTTCCCTCCGCCGATCATGATTCTACCTGCTACCCAGCAAGCCGATAACTAAAAAATCCGAGGGCGTCGCCAGCCAATTCCTCAAAGCGTGATGGGCGCCGGCCGAACCTGCCAAATCTCTTCCGCGTATTCCTTGATGGTGCGGTCGCTGGAAAACTTGCCCATGTTGGCGGCATTGATAATGGTTTTGCGCGTCCACCCCGCTTGCTGTTGATATTCCGCACTGACACTCGCCTGACACGCAACATAAGCGGCATAATCTGCCAGCACCATGTAAAAATCACCGCGATCCAGCAAGCTGCTGACGATATCCCGAAACAGCCCAGGCTCCGCCGGGGAGAAATAACCGCTGCTGATCATATCCAGAGCCTGCTTCAACTCGGCATTGTTTTGATAAAGGCGGCGCGGTTCGTAGCCGGATTGCCGTGTTTGCTGCACCTCCGCCGCCGTCAAGCCGAAAATGAAAATATTCTCGCGGCCCACTTCTTCCATAATTTCGATGTTTGCGCCGTCCAGCGTGCCAATGGTGAGCACGCCATTGAGCGCAAACTTCATGTTGCCGGTGCCGGAGGCTTCCATGCCCGCCGTGGAAATCTGCTCGGAAAGATCCGCCGCCGGAATAATTTTCTGCGCCAGCGTCACGGAATAATCCGGCACGAACACCACTTTTAGTTTGTCACCGATCTCCGCATCCTGATTGATCTTTTCCGCAACAGCATTGATCAGGTGAATAATGCGTTTCGCCATGACATAACCCGGCGCTGCTTTGCCGGCAAAAATCACCGTGCGCGGCGTCCAGCTCTGCCGCGGGTTCGCTTTGAGGCGATGATACAGCGTGACGACGTGCAGCACGTTCAGCAATTGGCGTTTGTATTCATGAATGCGTTTTACGTGACAATCGAACAGTGAAGCCGGATTGACTTTCACACCACAACATGCTTGAATAATGTCTGCCAGACGGTGCTTGTTGTTTTGCTTCACCTCGCGCCAGCGGATTTGAAAAGCTTCATTCTCGCTTAACGCCTCCAGCTTTTTCAACTCGAATAAATCGCTTTTCCAGCCTTCACCAATATGATCGGTGATCAACTGCGCCAACTCCCAATTGCAGAGCATAAGCCAGCGGCGCGGGGTGATACCGTTGGTTTTGTTGTTGAATTTCTCCGGCCACAACTCATAAAAATCCCTGAAAACTTGTTGCTTGATAATTTCGGAATGCAGCGCGGCCACACCGTTCACCGAATGGCTGCCGGCGATGGCCAGATTGGACATGCGCACGCGTTTCGGATCGCTTTCTTCGATGAGCGACATGCGGCGCATACGTTCATTATCGTTGGGAAATCGTACGGCGACTCTCTCCAAAAAGCGGCGATTGATCTCATAAATGATTTGCAAATGCCGGGGCAGTAGGCGCTCGACAAGGGGCACATTCCAACGCTCCAGCGCCTCCGGCAGAACGGTGTGATTGGTGTAACCAAACGCGCGTACGCAAATCTCCCACGCCTGCTCCCAGCCCAGCCCTTCGCTATCCAGCAACAGCCGCAGCAATTCTGGAATGGCCAGCGCCGGATGCGTGTCATTGAGCTGAACCGCCACCTTGTCCGGGAATACTTCAAAATTATTTTGACGGCCTTTCTTGAACCGGCGAATGATGTCTTGCAGCGTCGCAGAAACCAAAAAATATTGCTGTTTCAAGCGCAACTCTTTTCCCGCTGAAAAATCATCGCGCGGATAAAGCAGCTTCGAAATTCTTTCGGAGTCAATTTGATCGGCAACCGCGCGTTCGTAATCGCCATGATTGAAATAATCGAGATTGAACGCCTCGCTGGATTTGGCGCTCCACAAGCGCAAATTGTTAACGGTGTTGTTGCGAAACCCCGGAATCGGCGTGTCATAAGCCATCGCAATGACGTCATCGGTTTCAATCCAGTCGTGGCGCAGCTTGCCGTCCGCATCGGTGTATTCCCGCACGTGGCCGTAGAACTTGACGGGGTAGGTGTATTCCGGACGCTCGATCTCCCAGGGATTGCCGTAGCGCAGCCAATTATCCGGCGCTTCCATTTGCCGCCCGTTCACAATTTTTTGGCAAAAGATGCCATACTCGTAGCGAATCCCGTAACCGTAAGCCGGCAATTGCAGCGTCGCCAGCGAATCCATGAAACAAGCGGCGAGGCGCCCGAGGCCGCCATTGCCAAGCCCGGCGTCAGGTTCCATGTCGCGCAATTCTTCCAGATTGAATCCCAACTCTTCCATTGCCTTGTAGGCATTGCCATAAAGATCGAGATTGATCAGCGCGTCGCCCAGCAGGCGTCCCATCAAAAATTCCAGAGACAGGTAATACACGCGTTTGGCGTCTTGCTGATAATAGGATTGCTGGGTGACGATCCAACGCTCAAACAAGCGATCGCGCGCACTCAAAGCCAGTGCTTTGAAGCAATCGTGCGGCGTCGCAGAGAACTGGTCTTTCGCCAGAGAAAATTCCAAATGCTCGACGAAAGAATTTTCCAAATCCTCAACGGTTTTGCCTTTCAAGGGATTGGTCGCCGGCGAGAGCTTGGCCAGCGGCGCGGCGCGCTTTTTAGTTTTGCGCTTCGTTGTTATGGAGGGATTGTTCATTCGCGCATCCTTTCTTGGAAAAATCCATGTTGATTCGCGTGGAGAAATACGTTTGCGATTCAATGCACACTGAAGCCGCCAAACGATTTCACACACCTCGACAAAAAAGGTAACAAGTTAAACATGAAACACAAGCGCCGCTTCGGTAAGGGAATGCAGATAAATCTCAAACGCGATCGCCGGGCCTAGAAGAAAGCAGTTGTATTTTTGGGCATCATTCCTATCTTTTTATGAGAGATTGGCTCGCATTTCCTGCTTAATGACCCGACAGAAAGTCGCCGCTGATCGGAATTTTGTAATCCCACCAAAGGAGACATCTTGATGGAACGTATTCGCGTGGCAGCGCTGCAGTATTTCATCCGCCCTGTGCAGACGTTTGAACAATTTCACGATCAAGTGGAGGCGTTGGTGCAAACAGCCGCCGACTACAAATGCCACCTCATGGTCTTTCCGGAATATTTCACCGTGCAGTTGCTGACCTTGGGGCAAATCAAGCGCCCGATCAACGAACAAATCCGGGATTTAGCCAAACAAGTGCCGCGCTTTCTGGAGATGATGAACGGCCTGGCCAGGAATAATGATATCTACATCGTTGCCGGCACCATTCCGGCAATGGAAGATGACAATGAGCGCGTGTATAATCAGAGTTTTTTCTTCAGCCCGAAAGGCGCGCTCGGCATGCAGGGTAAAATGCACATGACACGCTTCGAAACCGAAGAATGGCATGTCTCGCCGCGAACCAAGCTTAAAATTTTTGAAACGGATTTTGGCCGGGTGGCGATTGCCATTTGTTATGACGTCGAATTCCCCGAGATTGCGCGCGCCGCGGCGCGGCAGGAGGCGCATATTCTCATCGCGCCGAGTTGCACGGACGATCGCCAGGGCTTTTTGCGCGTGCGCTACTGCGCGCATGCCCGCGCCATCGAAAATCAAATGTACGTCATTCATTCCTCGACCGTCGGCTCGCTGCCCATGGTGCCGGCGGTTTCGCTCAACTATGGGCAAGCGGCCATTCTCACGCCGAGTGATTTCTCTTTTTCACGCGACGGCATTCTCGCCGAGGGCAATCCCAATCAGGAGATGATGGTTATCGGCGAGCTTAATCTAAAAACGATTGCCGAGTCGCGTTCTTCGGGCACCGTGCTGCCGCTGTGGGACAGCCGCCGCACGGCAGAGGTTGTGTCCCAATCCGAAGTGGTGACATTATGAACACATCCTCGTCCTCAATCATCGTGCGCAACACTCGCGCGGAGGATTTTCCCGGCATTATTGCCATGACGCATGAAGTCTATTCCAGCAGCGTGCCGTGGTCGCCAACGCAACTGGCCTCGCATTTGAATGTGTTTCCGGAGGGGCAATTTGTTGCGGTGGAAACGGACTCACAACGCGTGGTCGGCATGGCGGCAAGCCTGATCGTGTGGTGGAATGATTATGACATGCGCGCGAATTGGCGTGATTTCACCGATCACGGCATGTTCACCAATCATGATCTGGAAAAAGGCCGTACGCTGTACGGCGCGGAAGTGATGGTTCATCCGGCGATGCAAGGCCGCGGCGTCGGCAAACAGCTTTATCAAGCGCGGCGCGAGCTGGTCGAGCGTCTCGGGTTATTGCGTATTCGTGCGGGCGCGCGGCTGCGAGGCTATCATCGCCACGCCGCGCATATGGGGCCGGAAGAGTATGTCATCAAAGTTGTCAAAGGTGAATTGGGCGATCCGACGCTTTCGTTTCAACTCAAACGCGGCTTTTGTGTGCTTGCGGTGGTATCCGATTATTTGCGCCACGATCCGGAAAGCCTGGGCCATGCTGCGGTGATCGAGTGGATCAACGAAGCCATCGCCCAACCGGAAGATTATGCCGGCCGGGATCCTCGATTTCTTTGTCAAAGCCGGTTCAATTGACCGGCGCTGCGACCTCGATCTTGGCCTGATGCACCTTGCCGCGGCGCACACGCTGAATCGTGACCCGCAGCGGGCCAAGCATTTGCGTACAGCCAGGACAAAGCGACTGCGCCGTGTTCGCAGCAAACCATTGCGCCAGAGTTTGGGAGGCGGCCGTTTCACCGCAAACCACGCCAACTTTTTCGGAGATCAGCTTCATATTGACGTCTCCGCCGGCTTTCCAGCTTTGCGCGCCAACTTGAATGATCTCTGTCGAACTCAAATCGAATTCGTCTTCAATGTCGCCCACGATTTCCTCAACCACGTCTTCCAGCGTAACCATGCCGATAACGCGGCCGTCGGTATTCTTGACCAGCGCCAAATGATGGCGCTTGGCAATAAAAAGCTTCAACATGGTATTGAGATTGGCGTCGGCCCGTACATGCAAAATCGGGCGAATGAGCGCTTCCAGTTTCAGCGCTTTGAAATCGAACGCAAACGTTGCCATTTCCTTGAAATTGATGTAGCCGATAATATCGTCGACGGATTCAGTCTCACTGATCGGATAACGGGTGTGGAAATTATTCTTGGCAATCTCAAAATTGGCTTCCACCGGCAGGTTGGCGCTCAAGCACACAATCCACTCCCGCGGAATCATCACCGCCTGCACTTTTGTTTCGTGAAACTTGACGGCATTGAGAATAATGTTTTCCTGCTCGACTTCGATGAGGTTCTTGGTTTTGGCGACGCGCGCCAGCGTTTGCAGGTCGGCGATGCTCAAACCGGATTCCTCGCCCTTGCCCTTGAGCAAACTGGAAACGAACTCCGTGAGAAAAATAATCGGCTGCAAAATTGTGATGCTGAAGCGCAACACCGGCGCGATCACTGGCGCCAGCCGTTCATTGAACGTTACACCCAGCACTTTGGGAATGATCTCCGTGCCGAACAGGATGACGAAGGTAAACACGGTGGAGAACAACCACAACCACTCGTCGCCATAAATTTCGTCGAAAGCGCCACCCGCAATTGTCGCGCCGCCGGTATGCGCAACGGTATTGAGAATCAGAATGGCCGCGATGGGCCGGCCGACATTCTGCTTCATCGCGAGCCAGGAGGATGCGAACGGGCGGCCTTGTTGCCTCAACGTTTCAAGCCGGATGGGATTCAGGCTCAACAACACAGCCTCCGCCAGCGAACATAGAAACGAAACCACGATGGCGATCAAACTGCTTGCCAGAAATATGATCATAGAAAGCACGTCCTTGTTTTATTCAACGGAATAGTTAGCGGAGTGGCGGCCGTCTGCACATGTGGCCCCGCTGATTCGGAGGTGGGATATCAAACCTTCAATTCTCGCGGGATTTACGCAAGCGCAACCGCAGCCACAGTACATCCGCGGCCAATGGCCCATCGCAACAACTGCGTGTGATCCGGCCGGGCCGCCGCAGAAGTAACATCCAAAATCTTTTCGACTTTTGCAACACAGCAATTGCCAGCTCATCCCTAAACGACACAGGTGAAAACATGCCACGTCCCAAGCTTCAGCTCTACACCAAAATCCTATTGGGCTTCATCTTTGGTATACTTGTGGGTCTGCTCGCCAACCAAATCGGACAGGCCGCCTTTTTTAGCGCTTACATCAAGCCTTTCGGCACGGCATTCATTCGTCTGATCAGCATGGTGGTGATCCCGCTCGTATTTGCCTCTTTGGTGGTAGGAACCGGGAATCTCTCCGACATTCGCCGGCTTGGGCGTATGGGCGTTAAAACATTCTTTTATTACTTGTTCACCACGGCTGTTGCAATCATTATCGGCTTGCTGTTGGCGAATGTCATTGAGCCCGGACGCGGCCTGCCCGCCGAAACCAAGGAGCAGTTGCTCGCCAATTATCAGGCGGAAGCCAGCACCAAGATCGAACAAGCCCTGCAAAAGCCCAGTGTGGTTGATGTGCTGCTCGACATCATCCCCACCAATCCGATGCGCGCGTTCGTGGAAGCGGAGATGCTGCAAGTCATTTTTTTTGCGTTGGCCTTCGGCATCGTGCTTACTTTGCTGCCGCGGGAAAAATCGCAGCCGGTGCTGGCCTTTTTCGACGGCATAAACGAAGCCATGTTGAAACTGGTTATGATCATCATGGAAATTGCGCCCTATGGCGTGTTTGCGCTGATTGCCGCCATGATTGCCGAATTCGGCCTGAGCATCATCGTCACGCTGGCGAAATATTCCATCGTGGTTGTGCTGGGGCTGCTGCTTCATGCCAGCATTACTTATCCGGCATTGCTCAAGACATTTACAAAATTTTCGATTCAGAAATTTTTTCGCGGCATTCGTCCGGCGCAACTCATTGCCTTCAGCTCAAGCTCAAGCTCAGCTACGCTGCCGGTAACCATGGAGTGTGTTGAAGAAAATTTGGGCGTGTCGAAAACCGTCGCAGGGTTTGTATTGCCCTTGGGCGCGACGATAAACATGGATGGCACGGCATTGTATCAGGGCGTGGCCGCGGTATTCATAGCACAGGTATTCGGTATGCAACTTTCCTTAGCGCAACAAGCGCTGATCGTTCTTACCGCAACCCTGGCTTCGGTAGGCGCAGCTGGCGTTCCCGGAGTCGGCATGATTACGCTTGCGCTCGTTCTCAAAACCGTGGGCGTTCCGCTCGAAGGCATCGCGCTCATTCTCGGGGTTGACCGCCTGCTCGACATGTGCCGCACAGTGGTAAACGTCACCGGCGATGCGTCATGCGCCACGGTGGTGGCCTCGACGGAGGGGGAAATACTAAAATAAAACCAATAGACGTGTACGCGCAAAATTATGGCAACGGCGAGTATTCAGATATCCCTTTAAACCGCGAAGCGACACAAAAACAGTGTTGCTTCGCGATTATCCACGAATCAAGAATGTCATAACAAGCCGAGTTTTGAACTCGAGCTCAACCCTCAGCATTCCGCACTAAACCATCTCCCAGTTGATTGACGGGACCGTCGACTTTCTTGCGATCAACAATACATTTTCATCATACCAGCTTATATTGTTCACGTCGCGATAACTCTGCCCGATCACTTCCTGGAATTGCTGTAAGGCAGCATCGAACTCCTTCTTGCCGTATAACGAGAACGTCGAATAATGATGCTCCAGGGCACGCGCCGTCAACTCCGACAAACTGCTGACGCGTTCATATCTATAAAATTCTATCGCTTCAAGTTGCAGGCCCGAGGTTCGCCACAGCCACTCTTCCAGTTCGTTCAATTCAAACAAGCGCGTCTCTTTTTCATGAAATCCGGGAAAGTGCATGCCCCAAATGTTACGCCGGTTTTGGCTGCGCAGCCGGGTGTAAATGAACAAGTAGCCGTCCTCTTTGAGAATTCTCGCGGATTCATGCAAGAACTGCACAACTTTGAAATGATGCACGGCATTGAAACTCAAGATGCAATCCAGGGAGGCCGGTTCAAACGGAAGATTACGGGCATAGGCTTCCACCGTCTGAAAAGCGCCGATGCCGTGCCGCCGTAAATAGGTGACGGCCTGTTGCAACATGTTACGGTTGCCATCCACGCCGTAGAGATAGAGCGACTCGCCAAGATGTTCGAAGAGCTTTAAATCATACCGCCCTTGGCCGCAGCCGACGTCCGCGGCGCAGACTTTTGAAAACGTCTGCAAACGGCCC
>QEVD01000718.1 GCA_003576975.1 Candidatus Zhuqueibacterota bacterium | reverse complement strand
TTTTGGTTTTCAATCCGCAGATGCGCAATACCAGCCAGGTGGCGGCCGCGTCGGTGGAATTCTTCCGGCAAAAAATCGTGGTGGGATTGAATCCAACTGTGCGTGTCAAAAAACCGCTGCCGCTCATTTCCGGTTTCTGTTTGCGCGATGAAAAGGGTAATGAAGTGCCCTATCAAATCTTGCAGCATGAACCCGAAGGCCATGGCTTGCGCTATAGCGACTATTCCTATCCTTCCAAGCGACTCACCGAACGCTTTCACGTATTGGTTGATGCGGCGCAGGTTCCCGGCCTGGGGTTCGCGCGCTACCGTGTGGAATTGCAAAAAAGCATGCCGGTTTATCACAGCAGCTTGCGCGCGCAGGAGAACTTTCTGGAAAATGATTATCTGCGCGTAGAGGTGCAGGGCAATGGCGCCATCAATTTGCTGGACAAGCGCACCGGCGAACACTTCTCCGGCCTGCATGTGTTCGAAGATGGCGGCGATGCCGGCGATGAATACAATTATTCTTATCCCCGCAAGGATGCCATTTTCACTTCGCAGGACGCTGCCGCAACCGTGACTCTCGTGGAAACCGGACCTCTGCGCGCCACGCTCGCGATCGCCCTCACGCTTTCTCTGCCTGAAGGCTTGATGGATTCGCGCCGAAGCAGAGCGCGCCGCCGCGTACAACTGCCGATTCGCACGCGCGTGAGTCTATATCACAACCAGCCGTGGGTGGAATTTCAGACGACGGTGGAAAACACTGCAAAAGATCATCGCTTGCGCGTGTTGTTTCCTTCGGGATTTCGCACGAACATCAGTTATGCCGACAGTCAATTTGGCCTCACGCGGCGCGAGCATCATGCCGTCAATCCTGCTGAATTCAAAATCGAAGTGCCGACGGCCGTGCACCCCATGCAGCGCGGTGTGACCATTCTGGAGGGCGAACGGGGATTGACGATTGCCACAGCCGGGATGCCAGAGTATGAATTAAAAGCGGAAGAACCGGGTACGCTCGCGATCACATTATTGCGTTGCGTAGCGCGGCTGTCCGGCGGCGATCTGCTCACACGGCCCGGCGGTGAAGCGGGCTGGATCACCTACACGCCCGAAGCGCAATGTCCGGGCACGCATACTTTTCGTTACGCGATCATTCCGCACACGGCCTCGCAGTTCGAAGCGTACGGCTATGTCAACGAACAGTTGGAGAATTTTCATCTGCCTTTTTTGGCCATGCGCCGAGGCGGCGAGCCGGCGGTTGATCTCGCGCCATTCGGCATGGCGCTTTCGCCCTCGTCACTCGTGCTCTCCGCGTGCAAACCGGCGGAGGATGAGCAAGGATTCATTTTGCGAATATATAATCCCACCGCTGTCAGCGTGCCGGGCGAATTGGTTTCAGCGTGTGCGCTGCGCTCGGTTTGGCTGACCCAACTCAACGAGCGCGATGTGCAGGAATTGCAGGTTGAAGCGGGCAAGCGCGTGCGGTTTGAAGTTGGGCCCAGGAAAATCCTGTCCTTGAGATTGAAGTTCGTTGTCCGCTTGTAGTCGCGCCTTCAGGCGCTCACCCTTAATTGAGAATCACGCCTTGAAGGTTCTGCCATCTCTTGCATGCAGTTAAGAAATTTCGATCCAGCCCCAGAAGGGGCTACTACAAACAAACGAAACAACCATGACTCCCAAACATTCTGAACATTATGCTCGCGCGACCGCGCGCATGCCGTGGGCCACGCAAACCAATGCCAAACGCTGGCGGCCGGAGTACGGCGAATTCATGCCACC
>QEVD01000102.1 GCA_003576975.1 Candidatus Zhuqueibacterota bacterium | reverse complement strand
TTTGTTCGAGCGCGAGAAACTCAGTCCCGATAGCGCCGCTTTTTTGGTGCAGGAATTCGAGCGCCTGGCGCCGATTCCGGTGTTCATTGCGCCGGGCAACCATGACGCCGCCGATGCCGCCTCGCTTTATCAGCGCGGCCGCTGGCCCGAAAATGTGCAGATCGCCGTGAGTCACACGTTCACGGAATGGCGTTTGTCCCCGCAATTCAGCTTGTGGTCGGCCGGCCATCTCAGTCCCAGCGATCGCCACAATTTTCTCAGCGGATTTGTTTTGCCCAAAGCCAGCGGCGCAACCCCGCGCGTTCCGATTCTGCTGTTGCACGCCAGTCTGGCGCCGGCGGAGTTTGACAACTCTCGCAGCCACGCGCCGCTCACGCTCAATGATATTCGTGAAGCCGGTTTTGCGCTCGCGCTGCTGGGACATTATCACACCCGCAAAGTCCTGCGCGAAGGCAGTGTTACTGCTGTTTATTCCGGCAGCCCGGAGCCGCTGGGGTTTCAAGAAACGGGCGAGCACGGCGTGACGCTAGTTCATTTGGAGGCGGATAAAGAGCCGGAAATCGAGTTCATCGCGCTGGCCAAATTGCGCTTTGAAACGGTGGAATTCAGCGTTGCGGGTTGCAGCCAGCGCGAGCAACTGATCGACAAGATTCTTATGCTGGCCGCGGCGCAAAACTACAAAGAAACGTTTGTGCATCTGCGCCTGACCGGCGAGGCGGAGCCGGCATTGCGCCTGGAGCTTGATCTCATTACCAACCGCGTCGAAAAAGAATTCGGTTTTTTGAATTTGGAAAATGGCACACGCCCGGCGCTGGACTTGCAGGCGCTGGCCAGCGAGCCCACGGTGCGCGGCGCATTTCTTCGTGATATGTTGGCAGCCCTGGAAAAACAACCGGAGAAAAAAAATCTTTATCACGAAGCTTTGAGTTATGGCTTGCAGGCGTTTGAACATGAGGATATCACGCTGCGATGAAACTCCTTGAACTTCATCTCAAAGCTTTTGGCTGTTTGATTGATCGCAATTGGCATTTCCATCCGCAGGTCAATGTCATCTACGGTCCGAATGAAGCCGGCAAATCCACGTTGCAGCAGGCGATTGTGGCGCTGCTCTTCGGCTTTTACGACAATCAGCGCGCGCTGGCGCGCGAGCGCGAGGCGCATGCCCGATTTCGGCCGTGGCGCAACGGCGGCGATTACGCCGGCAGCCTGCACTATCACCTGGCAAACGGCGCGCGTTTGAACGTGCATCGCGATTTTTCTCAGGAAGAAGTAACAACGCAATTGTTTGACGGCGTGACCGGCGAGGATGTGACCGCGAAATTCAGCCGCGGCCGCCACGGGCGCGTAGATTTTCTCGAGAAGCAAATCGGCATGTCGCGCCAGGTGTTTCTCTCCACGGCGTGCATTCGCCAGGGCGCTTTGCAACGCCTGTACACCCGCGAGGCGAGCGCCGTCTCGGATGCGATTTTGCGGCTGCTCGATTCCGCGGTGACGGAAACCTCGGCGGAGCGCGCGCTCGAACGCCTCGATCAAAAAATGCGCGAGCTGGGCAGCGACCGTTCGCAAAAAACGCTGTTGGCGCTGGCGCGCGCGCGGCTCGATGATTTGCACGAGACGCATGCGTTGCGCCTGGCCACGCAAAAAGCGGTGCAGGACGATTATGAGAAAGCGGAAATGCTGGCGCTGGAAATCGACGAGCTGGCGGCGCAGGCGACCACGCTGGATCGCCAGATTTTGCTGGTGCAAAGCGAGTTGTTGCGCCGGCGCTTGCACCGCCATCAAGTGAATGAAGATCAGCGCGAAAAACTCGACGCCGAAATTGCGGAGATGATGCTGTTCGACGCGTTTCCGATGAATCGCAAGGAAGAGTTTTTCAAGCTGCGCGATGAGTATCTCTATCTCGAGCGGCATTTGCAGGGGCTGGCGAGCGAGGCCAACAGCGTCGAGTTGCGCTTGATGGCCATGTCGGAAAAGAACAGGCAATTGCAGACGCTGGAACACCTGTGGGAAAAATCATCCATTGAAGATTTTCGCGTGTTGTATCAACGCTGGCAGGAAAAATACAACGAATCAATCGAGGCCGGCAATCGCGCCAGTGATGCGGACCAGGCATTCGCTCAGGCGGGCTTGAAAGAAGAGGATCGCCGGGCGCTGGCCGATTTGACGGACCATGATATGGAGAGATATAAAGCGCTGGAGGCGCAGTTGCACCAGGCCGAAGAAGAGGTGGCGAAGGTGCGGCAGGAACACGATCTTTTTCATCGCAACGTTGCCTATTGGCGCCGCGTGCTTGGCTTTGCCGGCGTGGTGGCAGGCGTTTCGCTGTTGTATGTTCTGGCTTCCGCCAGCGACACCAGTTTCGACTTCTCGAATATGCTGGTGTTCGGCCTGGGCGTGATCATTTTGGTGATCGTGGTGGTGTCCAACATTCAATGGAACAGCCGCAGCCGCGCGCTGAATTTCAATCTCGTCAGCGTCGAAGAAAAATTCATGATCAAACGCGACGAGTTGCACAGCGTGCAGTTGCGCTTTGGCGTGGAAACCATGGCCGATCTCGCGCAGCGGCGCGCGCACCACGCCTCGTTATCGACCTTTAAGCAGACCTATCAAAAGCTGGAAGCTGAGCGCAGAAAAATCGAAGATGATTTGCAGCCGTGGATGATGGCGCTCAGTTTCAGCTATGTCGGCCCGGATTCGCTGCCAGCCGCGGAAAAAGCTTTGGAAGAAAGCTACAAAATATGGAGTGAAGGCAAATCCCTGCGCCACCGCCAGCGAGAAATCGTGATGCAGCAAAGCGAAGCCACGACGAATCTCGCCAAGGCGCGCTGGCAGCTCGACGAACTGCTGCGGCTGGCGCACATTGATGAGCCGGTGGGCGAGAAAGCGTTTCAAATTTTTCTGGCCAACTGCCAAAAACGCGAGTACCTCGACACGCTGCGCCTGCAGCAACAACAGGCCAAAGCCTTGAGCCGGGAAATTTTGGAAGGCGAAAGTGTCGCCACAATTTCGGCGCATATCAGCCAGATCGAAACACAGTTGGCGGAACTGCCCGCGGCCTCCGCGCCTTTGGCAACGTTGAATCTCGAGGTTTCCGAAGCCGCTTTGGCGGTGTTGCGGCAGCAACGCGAGAATTTGCAGAAGGAGATTTACGACAGCAAGCAAACGTTGTCCATCATCAACGAACGCATTGCCGCCCGCCTGCAAAATCAGCCTTCACTCGCGGAGTTGGAAGAGGAAATCGCGCTTGTGGAAACGGAAGTCGCGCGCTATGAACAGGCGCGCCAGGCCTTGGAACTCGCGCACGACATGATTACGCAGGCCGCGCAGCGCTTGCACCGCGATTTTGCGCCGCGCCTGAATGAATTCCTCAGCCGCCATTTGCAAAAGCTGAGCAACGGCAAATACCTGTCGGCCCTGGTCGAGCCTTCCACCTTTTCCGTGCATGTGCTGCAAAGCAATCAAAACGCGCCAATCGATATCGACAAACTCAGCTTTGGCACGCGTGAGCAACTGTATCTGCTGTTGCGCGCCGCGGTGGTTGAGTTGTTTGCCAAAAACGGCGAGGGCATTCCCTTACTGCTCGATGATCCGCTGGCGCACGCGGATGAAACACGCTTGCGTGAAGCATTGGATATTTTTGCCAATCTCGCGGAATCCCATCAAATTTTTTATTTTACCAAAGATCAAGCCGTCGCGCAGTATTTTGGCGAACGCTTTGGCGCGGAAACGCTTTTCAAAATCTGAATTCCACAAAATAAAAAAGGCCCGAATCTTTCGACTCAGGCCTTCTTGGCTGTGAGGGGGAGCCTATCTATGTCAATCGCCCTGCGGCGTTCAGATGAACTCCAAAAAAATCATCCGGCCAACCGTGAGAGGGGCGTCGAGCGTCATGCTCTCCGCAGATAAGAAGGAAATCATGCCACGTTTTTAGGCACTCACGATTATAAGCCGGATGCAAAGGTCTCTTTCGCTAACCGTCCTATCAGCGAGATCGAGTGACTTTGATCTTTATATTAGCAACCGCCGTGCCGCGATTGCAAAATGATTCGTATCAAATATGTGACAGCTCTCGCAGAAAACATTTTATGATTTTGCTGAATTTATCGGCAAGAGCGTTATGGCGAGTAGCGAAAACCTTGATTCGATCAAAAACTTTGGGGCCATGCTAGAGGAATCTTACAGAAGCGAATTACAAAATCGGAAGTGATACAGTTATTTAATCCACAAGATCGTAATGCCGGGATTGGATTGGCCCAAATCCGGATCCCCAAGCTGCCCGCACTCGTCCCGCATCTCTTGCGTTTCATCATCGAAAATGCTGTAATCTTCCCCGTTAATCACCGCGCGGAAATGACGTCGAAAGCGATAAGCCCAGTCGCGTACCGTTTCCCGGGTTGTACCGCCGCGGCCGTGGCTGCCATAGCCATGCACGATTTTGAGCACGCGAAAATTCTTTGAGCTGCGAATTTCTGTAAGCAGGTTCGTCAACTCAGCCTCGACTTTGGCCGGTGGGCGAGGCGGATGGCCGAGATCAACGGTGCGCATATAATTTTTAGCCGGCAGCGTCATGGCTCCTGCCTCAAATTTTTTAGCGTGTGGATTGGCCAAACGAAACGAACAAGAATTTCTACTCGTGTTTGCCGTTGGAATCCGTGCGCGGCAAAACGGTTTTGCGATAGGGCACCGCTTTACCGACTTTGCGAATGACTTTCTGATCGGTAATCACGTCGATACGCGCAATTTTAAAATCGGTGGGGAGATTCTGCGCGATCATGAGCACAAAAATGATGATGGGGTAAAATTGCACGCCTTTGCGGCCGCGGCGCTGGCGATAGCAGATCAACCCGGGCTGGCCGTTGACTTCGACCAACGCCGTCGCGTGCGGCGACAACCCCACCTCGAACATGCGTGCAAATTGCGTGGCAATGGCCTCCGGGCCGAAGAATGAACCCAGCGGCGGCATCACCAGTGCGGCGCGCTGATCAAACAACGCCGTGAGTCGAATCGGATCTCTCGCCACCAATATTTTTCCGAGACGGCGGGTCAGTTTTGCAGCAGCGGGATGCGACGGGAGAATCGGCTGGCGCGGCAATTTACTCTGCGCGGCATGAATGGTTTTTTGCGCAAAATGCAGGTGTTGCACCATTTGCTCGGCGGAGAGATTGGTCGCTGCCGCCGTCATCGCATCGCTTGCGCCCAAAATTTTCTTCATTAAAAAAACAGCGCGTGTTTCCGGCGCCAAGAGCTGCAACACATTCACGAACACCAGAGCCAGGCTCTCATAGGTCGCCACCGCCCGCTCCGGATATGCTTCGATAGCATCAATATCATACAACGGCATTTTGCCGGTGAGCAACGGTTCGACGCCTTGGCGTTCATTCACGGCAGCCGCCGGACTCCCGTTCTGTTGGGAGAGCAACAACGCCGAGGCATGAAGCGAAGCGAGGCTTGCGCTCACGCTGCAACGATACACCAGCGCCTGCCATGAGATTTCAGGAGACGTGACAATGTCTTCGATAATGCCGATTAACGCCTCTTGCGCCGCATCTTCGGCATCATCGACGTTTCCAATCAAGCGATAGCACGTGGCGAACACCTGCGGCCGCAGACGCTCGAGCAAACGATCCAACGAGGGCCGGTCGCCCTGTTTGGCGAGATCGAAATCTGTTTGTACGGAGGAAATTTCTTCAATATCAGCCATGAGAATCAACCTTCTTCATTTCTGCGTGGGCAATATACTCAAAATCCGTTCGCTAAGGCAAGGCAAAAAACTAAACACTTGAGAATGCCCGCAGGATTCTGTATAGTGTCCACCACTATGATGTTAAGCGCCTGCATTTCTCGAACAAGACGTTGACGAATTTTACTCGCTGGAACCGGCAACGATCAGTACGTTTTCAAAAACCCCGCGGGAGCATGACGCCTAAAAACCGAACGCACCAGATCTTCATCGCCGGCGGCAGCGGCTACATGGGACGCAGCTTGATTCCTCGTTTGCTGCAACGCGGCCATGAGGTTCGTGCGCTGGTGCGCGCAGGCTCCGCGCAAAAACTTCCTGCCGGCTGCACACCGGTCTTGGGCAATGCGCTCGAGCCAGGTTCTTTTATGGATCACGTTCGGCCGTCAGACACATTTGTGCATCTCGTGGGTGTATCTCATCCCAATCCCTCCAAAGCCGGACAATTCCGCACAATTGACCTTGCCTCCGTACAAGCGGCCGTGCCTGCGGCCAAAGCCGGCGGCATTCAACATTTTGTTTATGTCAGTGTAGCGCAGCCCGCGCCGGTGATGCAAGCGTACATCCAAACACGCGCGGAATGCGAGGCATTGATTCGCGCCAGCGGGTTGCCCGCCACGTTCATTCGACCGTGGTACGTGCTGGGCCC
Source organism: Candidatus Zhuqueibacterota bacterium (assembly GCA_003576975.1). Classification (GTDB taxonomy): domain Bacteria; phylum Zhuqueibacterota; class Zhuqueibacteria; order Zhuqueibacterales; family Zhuqueibacteraceae; genus Coneutiohabitans. Next base: position 6,707 of record QEVD01000102.1, on the reverse strand, counting down.
GGGACATCGTTGGCCTTATTTGTTGTTGCCGATGTACTGGCTCTTCGAACATCTGCCCGGCACGCGCAACACCGCGCTGCGCCTGGGTCTCGTCACCCTCGAACAAATGGTCAACACATTAGCTTGGGCAGTAGAAAATCCCAGCCAAAGCATTCGTATTATCGAAATGCCGGAAATCCGCCAGAAAAAACGGAGATCACATGACTGACAAAGTAGGCCGGAACGATCCTTGCCCGTGCGGCAGCGGGAAAAAATACAAAAACTGTTGCGTGAATAATTCCGCCCAGCAAGAAACCGGGCGTTCGCACGTCCCCTCATTTCGCTTCGAGCCGGGCAGCTATGGCGATACCGGCACGTTTATGCCGTCCATCGCTTGTTTGAAAGAAAACAAACCCGGCGAGTGGAACGTTCACTTTGTGCTCGTCCGGCCCGCAACGGTACATGCTGAGGAAGACGAAGCGTCCACCGCCGCAGAAAATGATTTAGAAGCGGCGTTTGCACAACGGGAACAAATCGGTTCGGATCTTGCTGTTGCCGAATATCTACGAGCACGAGGTTACGCCAGCGTCGAAGGCTTTAAAATTGCCGGAGAAGGCGATATTGGTTTTCACAGTTGATTAAAAAAACATGCGTCTCATCGCGCTTGCATGCACATATCGACTGCAAGAATACCCGGTAGATTGAGTGAGGATTTCATGTTGCGTTCCATCTTATTCCTCCTCGCAGGGCTTGCTGTTTTTCTGGTTCTGCTTCGCTTGCTCGAGCGCCAGATGGTATTCTTCCCCAGCAAATATCCCGCAGGATTCTGGCAGCCCGATCGTTTCGGTTTGCCGGTGGAAGAGGTTTCGCTGACAACTGCCGACGGCGTCAGCATTCATGGCTGGTTCGTTCCGCATGAAGCGCCGGTGGCAAATCTGTTGATGGCGCACGGCAACGCCGGGAATCTCAGCGATCGTATTGAGTGGCTGGCGCGCTTGCGTGAGGAAATTCCCGCAAACGTGTTTATGTTTGATTATCGCGGTTATGGCCGCAGCGCGGGCACACCGACAGAAGAAGGTTGCTATCGCGACGCGGAGGCGGCGCATGATTGGCTCAAACAACACTCGCCCCGTTTACCGATCATTGCTCACGGACATTCTCTCGGCAGCGCTGTCGTCATCGAATTGGCAGGGCGGCGCAAGTTGGCTGGTCTCATCATCGAATCTGCCTTTACTGACGCCCACGACATGGCGCGGCTGATGTTCGGCGGCTTGCCCATGGGCTGGCTCACCAGCATGAAATGGGCGAGCAGCAAAAAAGTGCCGCAACTCAACCTGCCAAAACTTTTCTTGCATGGCGATCGCGATGGCGTCATCCCATATGCGCTCGGCCAAAAGCTGTTTGCGGCCGCCGCCGAACCGAAGCAATTCATCACGCTGCGCGGCGTTGATCATAACGACACGTTCATTTCCGGTGGTGAAATGTACTATCGCGCATTGCGCGAATTTGTGCAAAGCTGTGCAAAATCCGCAAGCCCCGATTCTGCCCAAGGACAAAAGTGAGCGCCGCAGCCAACGTCTCAAAAACGATTCCACGCAGCGCGGTTTTTGCCGTGTTGGCGGCGGGAGTCCTGGCCGTCTCGTTTTCGGCAATTTTTGTGCGCTGGTGCGAAGCGCCCGCCCTGGTCATTGCATTTTATCGTTTATTCTTTGCCTCGCTTTTTTTGATATTGCTCACCGGCCGGCAAACGCTGGCGGAGGTACGCGCTCTCCCCCGCCAAACGATTGCCTGGTCGGCGCTCTCGGGCTGCGCGTTGGCCTGCCATTTTGCAACGTGGATATCATCATTATCTTATACCTCCGTTGCCAGCTCAACAGTGTTGGTTGCGACGGTTCCGGTTTTTGTCGCGCTGGGCAGTGTTTTGATTTTGCGCGAACGGGTTCGGCCATTGCTCTATTGGGGTTTGCTGATTGCGCTTGCCGGAACAATCGTGATCACACGCAGCGATACGCACAACGGCCAAAACTCGCTGCTCGGCGACGGCCTCGCGCTCGCCGGCGCGATCTTCGCGGCCGTTTATTTTCTTCTCGGCCGCAGACTGCGTCGCAGCATGAACACCGCAACGTATGTTACCCTCTGCTACGCGATGGCAGCCCTGGTATTGCTGCCCGGCATATTCTTGTTGCAACAGCCGCTTTTTTTGTATTCCTGGCAAACGTTCGGTTTGTTCTTGTTGATTGCGTTGATTCCACAAATGATCGGGCACACCAGCTTCAACTGGGCGCTGCAATACCTCTCCGCGCCGACGGTGTCCATTGCCGTGCTCGGTGAGCCGATTGGTGCAAGCGTATTGGCATTTTTCTTATTAGAAGAAGGAATCAGCAGCGGCGCGCTTGCCGGCGGCATGATCACGCTCGCCGGTGTTGCGCTCGCGATCTATGCTGAGCCGCGGCAAAAGTGAGGGATCGCACATTCAGTTCTCATCGCAGTTTTTTTCGGTACGCTCGATTCTATTGAGAATTTACTCGGATTGCTTCAAAAGCCCGGTGTTTTACTGATAAATCGAGGTCAACTCATCTCCCAATCAGAAGCCGCCTCATGAAAAAAATTCTCATTGCCGCCAATCGGCAAGCCGGCAAGGGCCGGGGTGCAAAAGTTTTGCAACACGCGGTGCACGCCTTGCAACAAAACGGCGTTGTGTGTGAAGTTTTGTTATCCGAGTATGACGGCCATTTGCTGCAAGCGCTGCCCGCCCGTCTTACCGAAAAATGGGATACGCTTGTAGCGCTGGGCGGCGACGGCACGCTGTTTCAAGTAATCAATTGCTGCTTACACACGCCCGGCTTCACGACGCCGCTCGCGCTGCTCCCGGCAGGAACGGGCAATTCTTTTTCAAAAGAGTTAACCGGCGAGGCAATCGAATCGGCGTGGCGCAAAATTATTTCAGATCAGCCCACAGCAATTGATGTGATTCATTGCCGGCCGCACGCGCCGGCAGCGGGCTATCCGAACGGTTACTATTTCATCACCGCGCTGGGGCTGGGATTTGTTTCGGAGGTGACGGTTAACGCGCTGCGCTTCAAGCGGCTGGGCGTGCTGGCATATGCCTTAAGCGTGTTGACCAGCTTGATCCATCTCAAGACCACGCACATGAAAATGGTATTGGATGGCGAAACGATCGTCCGTGAAAATGTTTTTGTGATTGTCTGCAACTCGCGTTACGCCGGCGGCAACATGAAAATCGCGCCCAGCGCGCGGCTTGACGATGGCTTGATGGAAGTCATCGTACTGAACAAAGTGAATCGCCGCACGGTGATCCGCGCGTTTCCCTCGGTGTTTTCCGGGACGCATGTGCATCATCCCAATATCGAAATCTTTTCCGGAAAAAAATTACATCTTGAGGCCGACCCCGTGCAGATTCTCACGCCCGACGGCGAAGTCGCGGGGCAGACGCCCGCAACCTTGACCGTGCAACCGCAATGCCTGAAGTTTATCTTATGAACGTTATTTCATTTATCTGAACACATGATCGATATCGTTTTCCTTGGCACCGGCTCGGCATTGCCCACCGCCCGGCGCAATCTTTCCGGTGTGGCGCTGCTGCGCCGGGGTGAAATTTTTCTGTTTGATTGCGGCGAGGCGACGCAAATTCAATTTCGCCGCGCGGGTTTGAAACCGGGCAAGCTGCGCTACATTTTTATTTCACATTTTCACGGCGATCATCTCTTCGGCCTGCCGGGCCTGCTCACCAGCCTCAAAATGCTGGGCTGTCAGCAGGAAATTCATCTCTTCGGCCCCGCGGGACTTGCATCATACATTCGTTTTCATCAGGATTTATGCGGGTTTGAGTTGGGTTATCCGCTCGCCATTCACGAAATCACCGAAGGTTCGGAAGCCATCATCTGGCGCACGCCGGACTATCATGTCGAATGGCAACCGTTGCAACATCGCATCTTCACCGCGGGCTTTGCTTTGGCGGAGACAAATCGCCCCGGCAAATTTGACGATGCAAAGGCGGGCGCACTCGGCGTGCCGTTCGGTCCAGAGCGCGGACGTTTGCAAGCGGGTGAAAGCATTATGCTCAACGACGGCCGCACAATCAAGCCGGAAGAAGTGATCGGCCCGGCGCGGCCCGGCCTTAAAATCGCGTACTGCGTCGATACCTCGCCTTGCCCGGGCGAAGAAATTCTTGCCCGTAACGCTGACGCCTTGATTGCTGATGCCACTTTTCCGTGGCAAGATCACGAGTGGGCGTATCAAACCGGCCATTCCACGCCGGCGGATGCGGGCAAAATTGCGCAACGCTGCGGCGTGCGCCAACTCTTTCTCACCCATTTTAGCGGCACGCTCGGCCAAGCAGATTTGCCCGCCATGGCCGCCGAAGCGCGGGAATTCTTTCCACACGTGACAGCGGCAACGGATTTAGCGCGGTTCACGATTCGTGAAAGCGATTGACAAAGTAGGAGTGATTTTGTATATACTGATGTTCACAAATTCACTTGGCGAGTATTATTGAGAAATCTCCGGGATTTTCACTGTTTTCTTGTCAGATGAGCTGGCGCCAAGGCCAGTAGAAGTCAAATCATGGCTGGCTAGCACGAGGGGGCAGTATGCTATCAAAAGTTTTGAGCGCGGCCGTGCTCGGCATCGATGCGTATCTTGTTACAGTGGAGACGCATCTCGAAGGCCAGTTGCCGGCGATTGCCACGGTGGGTTTGCCGGACGGCGCGGTGCGTGAATCGAAGGAACGCATCGTTGCGGCGGTAAAGAATTCCGGCTTTCAGTTTCCACAAAAACGCGTCACCATCAACCTCGCGCCGGCAGATGTTAGGAAAGAAGGCTCGGGTTTTGATTTGCCGATGGCCGTCGGCATCCTCTCGGCCGCGGGCACAATCAATCCGGAACGCCTCGACGATTACATCGTGCTCGGCGAATTGTCATTGGATGGTACGTTGCAGCCGATTCGCGGCGCATTGCCCATTGCCATTGCCGCACGCCAGCAAAACAAGCGCGGCTTGATTGTACCCAAACAAAACGCCAAAGAATCGGCACTGGTAAAAGAGATCGATGTGCGCGCGGCAAATTCCCTGCAGGAAGTGGTTGCGTTTCTCAATCAGAAAGCCGAACTGCCGCATTGCGGTTTGAACATTGAAGAAGTCTTTTCGACGCATCGCAAATACAGCGTCGATTTGAGCGATGTGCGCGGCCAAGAGCATGTCAAGCGCGCCATGGAAGTGGCGGCCGCGGGCGGGCATAATCTTATCATGATTGGCCCACCCGGCTCCGGCAAAACCATGCTGGCGAAACGCTTTCCCACGATTTTGCCGGATATGACTTTGGCCGAGGCGCTCGAAACCACCAAGATTCATTCCGTCGCCGGCATTTTGCCAAACGACGCGGCTTTAGTCGCAACGCGGCCCTTTCGCGCGCCGCACCACACGGCGAGTTATGCCGGACTTATTGGCGGCGGGCATGTGCCGCGCCCGGGTGAAGTGAGTGTCGCGCATAACGGCGTGCTTTTTTTGGATGAATTGCCGGAATTCGAGCGCAACGTGCTTGAAGTTTTGCGACAACCGGTGGAGGATGGTCGCGTGACGATCTCGCGCGCCTCGTTGTCGCTCACCTATCCGGCGCAATTCATGTTGATCGCCGCCATGAATCCATGTCCGTGCGGATATGCCACCGACCCCGGCCACGCTTGTTCGTGTACGCCGCTGCAAGTACAAAAGTATCTCGCACGCGTCTCCGGCCCCCTGCTCGATCGCATCGATATTCATATCGAAGTGCCGGCCGTGAAATTTGCAGAGTTGGCAGGAGAGGCGACCGGTGAAACCTCGGAAAAAATTCGTACGCGCGTGGAACAGGGCCGGCAGCGCCAATTGCAACGCTTCCACCAGCGGCAACATCTGTTTTGCAACGCCCGGATGGAATCGAAGGATATTCGCAAATTTTGTCGTATCGATGAAAAAGGTGAAGCCTTGCTGAAAATGGCGATCACAAAATTGGGGCTTTCTGCGCGCGCCTATGATCGCATACTGAAAGTTGCGCGTACCATCGCTGATCTCGAAGGATGCGAGGACATCATGCCGCAGTTCGTCAGCGAAGCCATTCAATATCGTTCACTGGATCGACAGCTCGGAGCCGTGCATTGAATCACAGAGACGACCGAAAAAGACCGCAGGATGAACGATTGATTTTTTTTAGGAATCCACCAAATCGTTGCATCATGTGATCGCCGTACCGGCGTTGCTGTTAGCGACCTCAAGAAGCAGGAGTAAATATGTCAAACTACTCGACCATTGCTTTGCGCCATGAAGGCGACCTCATTGTCATCGAGGTTTTGCCGCGGCGGATATATTTGCAAGTGGTGGAAAAATTCCGAACCGAATTACATGACGCGCTAGCCTCTGCCAGCGGCGGGGTTTTGATTGATCTCGGGAAAGTCAGCGTCATGAACAGTGCGGGACTCGGCGTGCTGATCGCGGTGTACGATCACTTGCAAAAGCAAAAACGCCGGCTGGTGATTTGCAATTTGCTGCCGGTCATGATGGAGATTTTCAGCCGAATGAAACTTGAAACATTGATCGCGGTGGTGAAATCACAAGAGGAGGGTTTGCAGCTTTTACAGAAGGGATCGAAATAAAAAATCCCTGCTTCCGATCATATGGGCCTTCAAAGAACCGTGGTTGCACACGGTGGGTGCCGCCTTCTCGTTTTTTACGTCCACG
>QEVD01000101.1 GCA_003576975.1 Candidatus Zhuqueibacterota bacterium | reverse complement strand
CACACGCTCGAGTCGCAACGAAAAAGCGCCGTTTTCTGCCATGATCATTCCTTATTCTAATCGTGTAGGGTTTCAGTTCGGCCGCGCCGCTTGCGCTTCTTGCAACACAAAATTAATCGGGATGGCCATCCACACCGCGACCGGCTGATCTTGTGAAATAGCGGGTTTGAACACCCATTGCTGCACCGCGGCAACAGCGGCATCATAGAAAATCTCCGGCCCTTGCATCGGCACGACTTTTTTCACTTTGCCCTGTTTATCGATCAAGGCTTTCACAAAAACCTTGCCCTGCACGCCGGCTTTGCGCGCCAGCTCCGGATAAACTGGTTGCACACGCTTGATGATTTCCGGCGGCGTTTGAAAAGGAACAAATTCATCGATCTCCGGTTCATCCTCGCCAAAAAGCAGGGCATCATCGCCGATCACCAGCGAATCACCGCCTCCCGTGCCCTCGCCGGTCGTAATCGGCGCTTGAATTTGCGACATCTCTTCTTGCGTGGCAATGGTGGCTTCGGGAGTGATTTGTGCATCCGGCACCGGCACCGGCACACCGACGGACGGCCGCGCCACCGGCGCCGACACGGCTATCGCGGGCGCGGAAGAGGCCGCAATGGAAGGCGGCGGCCCTAATTCAGCAATGTCTTTGATGATGCGCATGCGCACCAACCGGGGTTCTTCCTCTTGCGATAAGGCACGCCCACCGATCCAACTGCCGAGCCCCAAGACCATAAAGAAGATCGCCACTGCCAGTGCCCAGGTCAGATAGCGGTTGTAAACCTCTTTCAGCTCCGGCGCGCCGTAAGGAAAAAGTTGATAAAGTTTTATAGATTGGACTGTCATATCAGATCTCCTTTCCCACTGCGGGGAAATGCGCTATCCGGCGTTGCCTTGAACTTTCTGCACGGTTTCGATATCCTTGGGCGACATCGGCGCCAGGCTGAAGCGATTGACGTGGGCCAGCTCCAACTCATCCATCACGTCAACCATGTGATGGTACTTAGCTTTGGGATCGACTTTGATCAGCGTGATCAGCTTGCTGTTGGTGCGATTGCGTTCATCCAGGAACTGGCGAAGGTCTTTGAAGGCGATTTGTTCAGGCGCCTCCACACCCATGTTCCAAAAAATGCCGCCATCCTGCATCACACGCAAGGTCAGCAGATTGGATTCGGCAACTTCCACCGGGATATCCGAGGGCGGCAAATTGATTTCCATCGTCTGCGGCCGGCTGAACACGCTCGTCAGCATAAAAAACGTCAGGAGCAGAAAGGCAATATCGACCATGGGCGTCATGTCGATATGAATACCGACGCGGTTCATCTTGCGTGGCCGGCTTTCATCATCCGGGCCCTTTTTGGGGGCCTTTTCTCCAAAATTAGCAGCCATGTGTTATTCTCCAGCAGGTATCTCTTCGCACGCAATCTGCCAGCTTGTTCTCACTCGCCGCAGCGCAACCGCGCCGCGGTGAAGAACGCCTTCAGAAGGACGTGACGAAGCGAGTGTACAAGCGAACTCTTTGGCTTCAATCAGCGCGCTCGAGGTTGGTCACGAGATTGAAGCGCGTCAAATTCACTCTTTGTAAAATATCCATCACTTGCATGACGACGCCGTATTCCGTATCGCGGTCACTCTTGAGCACCGCGCGCAAGCGGGGATTGGCGACGCGCGCTTCGATCAGCTTTTGCGCGAGCGCCTCCATCGCCACCGGAACATCGGTTTTGAGCAGGAACTCTTCGCCGAAGAGATTCTTCCGCAGAAATTGTGAATCGACGCCCAGGTACAAATCGCCTTCTTTCGCGATCGTGATGGTCAACACATCCGATTCCGGCAGCTTGATCGCCGAATGCGAGTCGGGCAGCATAACCTCCACTTCGGCGGGCGGTCGAAATTGCGTGGTCAGCATAAAAAACGTCAGCAACAAGAAGGCAATATCGACCATCGGCGTCATATCCAAACGAATGCCTGTGCGATGCGCAGCCATAATGACACCTCTCAGGTTTAGCGCGACTCTTGCGACTTGCCCGTCAAAATCTCGACGACGGAGTAGCTCGCTTCATCGATCATGTAAGTGAACCGGTCGACTTTGTTGACAAAATAATTGTAGAAGACGATGCCGATAATCGCACCGACCAAGCCGCCGGCGGTGTTAATCAATGCTTCCGAAATACCGATGGAGAGTTGTACCGCGTCCGGGGCGCCCGCGTGCGCCAACGCGCGAAACGCGCGAATCATACCGATGGTCGTGCCGAGCAGGCCCACCATCGTTGCGATGGAGGCGATCGTCGCCAGCGCCAACAGATTCTTCTCCAGCAGTGGAATTTCGAGTTTGGTGGCGATATCGATGGCGCGTTGCGTTTCTTTCGCCACTTTGTCCATGTCGCTATCAGGCTTTTGATTGACGCGTTGGTAGCGTTCCAGGCCGGCGCGAATAATGTTTGCCATCGAGCCGCGCTGTTCGTTGCAGGCATTGAGGGCGGTATCAACATCGCCGTCCATCAAGCTGCGCTGAACTTTGTGCAGAAAATTGACCACGGTGCCGCGGCCTTGTGCCTTGTTGAGCGACAGCCCACGCTCGACAATAAAAGTGATGTCCAGCATGATCAGCAGCATGAGCAGAATCACCAGCGGCCCGCCTTTGTAGATAAATTCGAGGCCATAGCGATCATTGGGCGCGCCAAAAATGCCGTAGTAAATGTAGGTCGCCACCGCCAGTTCAATCGCGATAACGATTAACAGAAAAATGTTCCGCTTCATAACTCGCCTCCGAGAATGTTTGAATTACGCTTTCGCCATGCTGGCGAGCGCTTCTTCTTGGTTAGGGTACACTTCAAAAACTTGTGATAACTTGGTGATCACCAACACATTGTCCACGCTGTCGCGCAACCCGCACAGACAGAGCCTGCCGCCGCGGCGCTCGTAATCGCTGTGCGCCGCAACCAGAATGCCGATGCCCGTGCTGTTGAGATAAGGCACTCTGTTCAAATTGATGACGGCCAGCATGTTGCCTTCGTCACGCAGGCGATGTAAGGTGTCGCGCAACGCAAAAGTTTCGTCGTTTCCGATCAACGAGGTTTTTGGTTCGATGATCACCACCTTGCCGCCGGCTAATCGTTCCACTTTCATAGAAAGCTCCCTGCAGTTTTACGAATCGCTGGACTGCTGGCACTCCGGTGGGAATGGCCTCATAACAATCCAACAATCCAACAATCTCTCACTCCAGCAGCGTCAAACCTTTTTGCGCATCGGCATTTTGGGGATTGAGCTGCAACACTTTACGATAAGCAGTTTTTGCCTCTTCATATTGCCGGTTGAGCGCCAGCCCTTGCGCCAGCCATAGCCAGCCATATTCGCTCTTCGGTTCCAATTCCACATGTTTGCGCAGCATCTGCGTGGCTTTGGTGTAATTTTTCTTCAACAAGTTATAAAAACCGACTTGTTTCAACGCTTCGGAGTTCTTCGGATCCAATCCGATCAACGCCTCATATTCCGCTTCCGCTTGGGCTTGCGAGTCCACTTGCGCATAGGTTCGCGCCAGCGAAAGCCTGGACTCCAGATGGTCCGGTCGCAGCCGAACGCTTTCCTTCAGCGGCGGGATGGCTGCCAGCCAGTTCTCCAATCCGATATAGGCAATGCCTTGATTGAAATAAGCGCCCGCGGCCGTGGGGTCTGCCTCGATTTTTTTCGCGAAGCATGGAATCGCCTCGGCGTAACGTTTCTCGATCACCAGCAGGGTGCCAAGATCGAAGGACACGTCGGCCATGCTCGAATCCAACGCTAACGCGAGCTGGAACGGCGTTATCGCTTCGGCATAGCGTTTAGCGCGCGTCAAACTCCGGCCCCACTTGATATAATCCTCCATTTGCAGCTCACCATTGATGGCAATTTCCGCGAGCTGCTCATACGCTGCGGCCGTGCTGTCATACGCGCGCGTGTCATAATAGAGATTGGCCAGCAGCCGCTGCGCTTCCACCGACGAGGCATTCAACTCGACTGCCCGCTCGGCGCGCGGCAGAGCAGCAGCCGGCTGGCGTGTGGCATAAAGCGATTTTGCCAGCAGGAAATGCCCGGGATAAGAGTCCGGCTGGCGCGCTACATATGTTTCAAGGGCGGTGGTGGCTTCGGTATATTTACGTCCGGCAAAATAGAGATTCCCCAAATCAAAATATGCTTCGGAATAATTCGGATCGAGGCGCACGACTTCCTGAAATTCGGTCAACGCCTCGTTAAAATTTTTGTCTTTGATCAATAACTTGCCCAGGGCATAATGAACCTCGACCCAGTCCGGACGCAGCTTGAGCGCCTCCCGGTAATGCTCGATCGCGAGCGCGGGAACGTTGTGCCGGGTGTAAGCCTCGCCCAGGGCGCGGAAGATTTCGGCATCCTGCGGGGCCGCCTCACGCGCTTTCAACAGGGCGATCAACGCTTGATTCAAAGAGTCTTCGGCCATGTGAACCAAGCCCAGCCCGTGCCAAAAACGGGCCTTATTTTCTTTCAATTTTAACCCACTTTGAAACGCCGCTTTGGCTTCCGCATACTTTTTTAGCTCCAAACTCGCCGTGCCGTAAGCGTGCAGATAATCTCCTCGCTTCGCTTCCAAATCGCGTGCACGCTGCAATTCGGCAAACGCTTCTTCGCGCTGGCCCTCTTGCCACAGCGACAGTCCCAGATAATAATGCGCCTCATGCGAGTTCGGATTGCGCTGCACCTCGTCGCGCAAGAGCTTGATGGCTTCCACAAATTTTTTGTTTTGGAATGCACTCCGCCCCGCTTCGAGTTGCTGCGCGCTTACAGCCGCGGCGCTCAACACCAGGCTGATCAACAAAATCTTTTGAATTCGCATTTGCATGACTCCCTCAACCGCGTCAAATGTGACTACATGTCCCGAATGACTTTAAGCAAATCCATCGTCGTGATGATGCCGACGACTTTGTCCTTGTGCGTAACCATTAACCGGTGCACCCGCCCGCCAATCATCGTGTCCGCCACTTCTTGAATCGAAGTGTTCTCATCGACTTTGAACACGAACGGCGTCATGATTTCGCGCACCGTGACCAACGGTTTTTCTTCGATATGAAACGAGGAAATCTCCTCCGGCGAAAGGCGATCTTCCCAGCCGTGCATGTAATAATCATGCGGCTCATTCGCGTGCGCGCGCATTTCCGCGAGACTGTCGTGCTGCACAATATCCGTCAAGGAAACAACGCCGATCAATTTGCCGTGCTCGTCTGCCACCGGCGCGCCGGTAATTGCCTTGTCGATGAGAAATTGCGCCAACTCTTCAATCGTCCAATCTTCCGGAACCGAGATGACGTGAGGATTCATGACATCCTTTGCTGTGAGCTTTTTCATGACGGTCTCCTCAAGGGCATGCACGTAGTGATTAATTCACCTGACTACCGTTGGAATTAGCAGCAATAATGCCAAGATTTACCCCTGCGAGGTATGACATTTATGTTTTTGAATGTTCATCAATTAGATCAACTGGCGCGGCAGCATAAAATTGAGGGAAATTCTTCCTTCTCGGAAAAAGGTGGGGGGGTTTCTCAAACTTAGGAAAATGAATTCACTCCCAAAATATGACACACCGCGATCAAATTTCGGGGAGAATTGCGGCCAAAATCGAGGAGGGCTGAAACTGGCTGAGCTTGTCGCTGGCTGAGCTTGTCGAAGCCAGCCGCGCCCCCAGGAGATGACGCCCGACTACCGGGCGGTGATCTGAAGAGTTGTGCGATTAGCTTCTCACTGCACGATAAAATTCTGAACGTGTCTGCCCCCCGAAAATGAACAAGGCCTTTGCTTTTCGTGGGAAGCTCAACAGCGGTGAATGAGCTTCACCGAGCTGCTCTCAGATTTCCGCATTTCAACTTGTCCGGGATTGGCATCAGGTTTTGGGAGGCAAAGCCACCGGTGATTTTGAGAGAGATTGCGGCAACCGGACTCGCCTCTGCTGCTTCAATCCCAAGGCCTTCAGCAAGAACGACGCAATCTCGCGCACGGCATCACGATCAAAACGCGGAACGCTCAACCCGCCAGGATCGTCACCCACCACGGCCAACAACTGGCGCTGATCGCGGCATTTCAACTCCGGACTGAAGCCGCTGCGATAGACCTCAAGACAGGGATAATTCGAATACCGAAAGCCCTCAGCGATAACCAAATCGAGCTGGCGCGGCAGGTGTCGCAGCAGGCGCGTGATCGGCCATTCGCGCTCGACTTCGCGGAACATGGCCACCATTTTTGGCGAGGAGACCACCACCGCCTCGGCGCCGGCCTGGCGTAAGCGATGGCTGTCTTTGCCGGGTTTGTCAAATTCGTGGTGATGGCTCGTGTGCTTGATCACCGCCAAACGAATCCCGCGTTTGCGCAGCGCCGGTATGAGTTTTTCGATCAAGGTGGTTTTGCCGGCGCCGGAATAGCCCACGATCGTGAGTACAACAGGCGATTGAGACATTTTGATGAGACTTTGTTGAATTTTATTCGAAAAGGTATTTTTAAGCTGTTTAACACTTGTGCGCTGCCAGCCCGCGGCGCTTTTGGACTGGCAGCGCGCAGGATGTTTTGCTCAAAAGTGCAACACCGACTTCACATAAAAATTCCGCCCCGGTTGCGGAATATCGTTGCGATCGAGATGCTCGTGATAAAACACGTCAGTCAAATTCTCGATGCCGGATTGCAACTGCAACGAATTGCCCAGACGAACGCCGCCGCGCAGATGATAAACCGTGAAGCCCGGCGTTTCATTCTCGCCGGCAAATGGCGCTATCTTATCCTGGCGGCGCGCTGCGCGCGTTTCGCATTGCAGCCAAAACAAATTGCCGGGAGACACATAACGCAAGCCCGTCAGAGTCGAGAGCGGCGGAATCTCGGGCAGCGGCGCCTCGCGCTCGAGATCACGGCCTTCGGCAAACGAAAAATTGCTGAACAACGTTAAATGCGCCGGCAGTTGCCAATTCAAATCCACATCAACCCCGGAGATGCGTGCGCTGCCGAGGTTGGTATAAATCTTCACGCCGCGCGCGCCCATACTTTGCGGCGACAAACCCTCTCGCACGTCGCCGGTGATATAATCCTGCAAACGATTATAGTACGGCTGCACGCGCAGTTGAATTTTTTCGGCTTGATAATGCAGCGCAAGATCAACCGCAACATTCTTTTCAGCTTTCAGCCGCGGATCGCCGATATAATCATACGAATCGAATTGGTTGATGGTATACCAGCCGTAGCGTTCTTTGTGGCCGGCCGGACGAACGCCGCGGCCGAGAGAAAGCGTCATCGTCCAATGGGGCTTCGCATGATACTTGAGCCGAACATTGGCATCGATATCGGTTTCCGCCAGATCCGCGTTGGAGAATTGGTGAAATGCGAGAAACTGTGGCGACAGCGCCGCCGCGCGCGATTCGACATTGGCCACGCGCGTGCCCGCGGTGATACGCCACGCCGCGTTGAAATCATGGCCCAATTCCGCAAATGCGGCCGCGCTGTTCATGGTGACATCCGGCCACATCAGGCTCGACATGCGCATACCGGTTGACTTGGTGAGCATGTCGCGCCGCGCCGTGGCAAAAACCCGCCAGATATTGAGTCCAACTTTGAAGTCGCTTTGCGCAAATCGCCATTCCGCCGCAACATCTCCGCCGGTGGTTTCAGTTTCGCCCAACACCGTCATTTCGCGCATCATTGCCGCGGGCCGATTCAAATTATCCATCACGTGTGAAATGTTGTTGTGATAGACTTTGAGATAAAATTGCGCAACAGCCAGCGGCCCGTTGCTGGCGATGTAATCGAATCCATACAGCCGCGCTTTGTGATCGCGCGTGTCCATCGGCAGAGCCGGATAACCGGTATCTTCGCCGTCGCTGCGGTAATGCGCCAGCCGCAGTTCATGATGCTTGGCCAGGCGAACTCCCAGCATGGCGTCGAGGTGACGATTTTCAAACGCGGAGTAAGGCACTTCGCTGCGCGAGGATTGGTAATTGTCGCCGACATGCCGGCTAAATTGCACCTGCGCTCCCAAGCGCGTTGTGCTCATGCCGAGCCGCAGATGTTCTTTATCGCCTGCGGTCACGCTGTTGTAACTCACCCCGGCCACACCGGTTAGGCGAAGCGCGTTCTGATCTTGATACACCGGGCGCAGCTTGGCAAAGTCGATACGGCCGCCGAGGCCCGCTCCGAGTCCCGCAACTTCGAATGGGCCTTTGGTGATAGTCATCGCGTCCAACTCCGCCATATCCACATATGCGGTTGCCGGGTCCATGCGGCCATGACACGCGGGTTCAACTTTGATGCCGTCAATGGTCACATTGATTTGTTCCTCTTTCATCCCGCGAATGACGGGGTCAAAGGCGACAAAAGCGCGCGCCACGGCTTGCACCCCGGGGAGATCACGCAGAATTCTTCCGCCGCCGTCAGGATTGCTGCGCAACGCATTCTGCAAATAAGCCTCGTTGCTACGTTCCGCCATCACGACGACTTCATTCACGACGCGCAGCGCAGTCTGCACAAGCGCAATCTCAACATTCTCCCAGCCCGCCTGCGCGCGCTTGAGGGATTTAGTAGCTTCAGCGTATCCCATGTGCTTGATCACCAACACGATCACTTCTTTCGCAGGCACGTTTGAAATGATGAAATGGCCATTCTCATCCGTGGCGGCGCCGCGCAGCGTGCCTTGTATCAGCACATTGGCGTTGGCAATGCCTTCCTGCGTGCGGTGATCGATCACGCGGCCGCGAATCTGGTTCGCCTCTTGAGCGAATCCAGGCAGTGTGGCCAACAAAAGGGAAACCAGAATTAGCAATCGAAAAAAATGTATAGATGACATCTTTTATTCTCCGGCAATGGAGGTTCTGCTTGGTTATTGCGGAAAGCCGTGTGCACAAACAGGCGTACCTCTCTCGCGGCGCATCGCCTCATCAAATTCGGCACGCGCATGCGGCTTTCGCAGGTTTGATTTTGAATTCAGAAAGTCAGCAAATGCCGGAGAGCAAGCGCGGCGGCGGCGAATCTGGAGGCGCAAACCAAGACGAGGGCGACTGTTGTTGCACAAGCTTCAAAACCATAAGTACATCAAGAAAAACGGGGACAGAGTGCTTTCTCTGGAGATAATCACGCATCGTTGTAACAAGGAGAATACTCGGCGCTGCCGGAACAGCAAGCGGACTGAGTTGTTGGCAGAAGGCGGCGGTGTTCGAGCTGGATTCGCCGCAACAATCACTCTGACAGCGGCATACCACGCCGTTCAATTCGCAGGCGCATTGATGCTGTGAGGCGGCGGAAGCAAGGGAAACGGCCGCCAAGCGCGCATGCTCTGCTTGGAGCAAGATCGCGCTCAAGGGAAGATCGCATACCGAGGCCGAAAAGGCCACCAGGGTGATGAGCTTCCAAATTCCGCGCCGCGTGACTGCCATCATTTTTAAAACCGATCTCATAAGGCGCAAGATCTTTTGCGATCAATACAAAATTCAAACTTCTTTCAGAATACCGCGCAATGTTAGCATGAGAAAACCAATGAAACAAAGCTTTTTTCTGAGCTATCTGCTCTCCGCATGTTGGATGCGCTGTTGCTTCAAGGCAAAGTGACGCGGCTTTCATACAAATCTGCGCACTGCCGGCAAATGAGCTGCGCCGGATTCCAGGCCGGATAATCCTGTTGAATTTTCGCATGCACTTCACGAGTAAGCGCGCCGGGGCTGATCAACTGAAACGTCGGGAAATGGCAAATGGCGCAGCGGCCTTGAGAAGTCGCAGCTCTTTTCTCGCCTGCCAGCCAATGTTCCGGATGCCGCGCAAACGCAACGAGTTCTTGATGCGTATGCGAATTGCGATCGAAGAAATGCGCGAATGCCCTCATCAATTTTTCTTCTTCACCTTGAAAAGTACGTTTGAAATTCGCGAAATGCCTTGCGCGCGCCGCCGCCGGCAGCCAGCCGCGTTGCTGCAAGCGGCCATCTATGGTAATATCCCACAACACACTGTAGCGTCCCTGCAAGAAATGATCATACGCCGGGCCGGCCTCTGATTTCGGAAAATGGGGATCATAGCCGAAATGCGGATCGAGCATATCGACGAGGTGCAGTAACTCGTGGCGCAAAAATTCGAGCAATGTTTCAGATCGCGCCGCAAGCTCGGGCGTGAGTTGCACCACGATGGTACGGTGCGCGCGCGCCGGCAAACCGGCTTCAGTTGCAGCGATGTATAATTCTGCGCCGATGTGCTTTTTCGCCTGCGCCCGCATCAAGATACAGCGGTGAGTCGCCTCCGTCAGCATCGGCCACAAGTCGAAAACGTGGTGCAGCGGAGCGAGCAACCCGAGACGATTGAACCAGGACGCAAAGAAATTCCGGAACGCCGCTTCACGCGCATCGCCCACGGTGTTTTCATAAAGCTGATCACGTTCGCGCCAAAAGCTGCCGGCCTCAGCATGATCGGCCATCACACGCGCCACCGCATCCTCGATCAGTTGCGGCTGTAACTCAATGCGAAAATCGGGATTCATGTCATTCGAGTTTTTAACGGCATCGGCCAGAACAAGCAGGCAGAATGATTTTTCGGCAGGATAATTTTGTAATCATTCTGCCGAAAAATCATTCTGCCATTTGAAAGCTGCGTTTTTTTCGCAAAGATCGAACTTGGGAGAGACTAATTCGCAGTCATCGTTGCCGCGGCTTTTCTGGAAATTTGAATCAACTCTTCTCCGGAGCCGCAGGTGAAGTCTTCTTCCATCCATTCCGCCGGGCGCAGATGCATCAGCTCGGAGCCGAGCGGTACGTTGCTGCGCGTGCATTCAAAGCGGGCAAACTCGTGGCACAGATCGCCGAGACTGCCATAAAAACCTTCCGGATCTTCTCGCGTCAACATTTTCACAAAGGCAGGAATAAAACGCCCCCAATGATCTTTGAGAAAAAATCGTTGTGCTTTGCGCGTTTCTTCCAACATGTCTGCGTCGTTTTGTTCCAGCGCATACGCTTCTTTGCGCGCTAAAAACGAGAGGAACTCGCATTCGCAACTCATGTGATCGACGCGTTCGGACGCCTTCACCTTCAAACCAAAAGCATTGTAGAAACCGGCGAGATCACCCAACTCCTGCGGTTGTTGAAAGAGGGTTTCTTCTCCATATTCAGTTTCATACGGCGGCACTTTCGGATGCGCGGTGAAGCCGAAGAGATCGCAATTGACGCACGCGGGAAGCCATGTTTGTTGATTTGCCATTCGATTCGCTCGCATCCAACATCGCCGCGATCTGCATCAACGCCGAATTTTGTTCTGCGGCAATCAAACGCTCGAATGTTTCCGAGGCAGGAGTGCGAAAACCCAGCGCGAGCGCTTCGTAAATCGCGCTGCGGCAGAGGGCCAAATCAGTTTCATCTATTTTATTTTTCATTACTGATAGCCTCAATAAATTGGATTGATGGATCACTGGACTGTTGGGTTAATGGCCCCAACAATCCAATGATCCAATAATTCAGCAATCCATCTCTAAATCGAATTCGCATGCACCGCCGGCCGTTCATAAACCGGCTCGTCAATCGTTGTGCGGAAAAGCTCTTCGCCATCTTTGCCGTAGGCGATCACGGTGTCGTTGTAAATGGTCACCGGCTTGCCGCGCAGCGTGCCTTCGTAGATTTTCGGACCTTCTTGAAATTTATAACTGAAGATGATCAGATTCGAGCGCCGGAACAATTGCAGCACCGCGAGCAATTCGCGATCGGGATTCATGTAGCGCTCGATAGCTTCATCAACGCCGGGACCGAACATTTGCTGCAAATACGGACGCGGCACCCAGCGCGGCGGAATGTAGTAGCCATTCGGCGCGGTGCCGAGCTGCGGATAGAGCGGCAGCGCGACTTTCGCGACGTGCACGAGATAATACAGCGGATTGTAGCGGTCTTCCGCCCACGTGCCGTTGGTATTTATTTTTACCAAACCCTGCATGCGAATTTGCCCGATGCACGCGGCCATGCAGCGCGTTTCCATCGGCTTGCCGTTGGATTCAGGGTCGGTACCTTCGACGCGCGGATAGCAGGCAATGCATTTTTCAGAAATGCGCGTGTTGCCGCGATACATGGTCTTCTTGTACGGACACGCCTCAACGCATTTGCGATAGCCACGACATTGCTCTTGATCCAACAACACGATACCGTCTTCGGGGCGTTTGTAAATCGCTTTGCGCGGACACGCAGCGAGACACGCCGGATACGTGCAGTGATTGCAAATACGCGCGAGATAAAAGAACCAGGTTTTGTGGATCGGCAGTTCCGTGCCTTCTTTGTCGAGTTCGTATTTCTTGCCTTTGATGCCTTTGGGATTGTCTTCGTAAATGTTCGGAGAATTCCATTCGTGATCTTCCGGCAAATAGCCCAGCACCCGCGCGCTCTCCGGCGTGAGTTTCTTTTTGGCGGCTTCAAAAATCGTCATGCCGTCGAATTTCGCTGCGCCAGTCTGCGGTGAGCTTGTCGAACCGCTCCAAACCTGCTTGCCGGGATTCGCCTCCTCCAGCAGCTTGAGAATTTTCATGTCCCAAAATTGCGGATAGCCGCCATACGGCTTGGTCTCAACATTGGCCCACCACATGTGCTCCTGGCCCTTGTTGAACGTCCACGTGGATTTGCAGGCCATCGTGCAGCTCTGGCAGGCGATGCACCGATTGATATTGAACACAAACGCGAACTGCCGCTTGGGGAATGCCGCTTCGTAGGGATACTCCATCTCGCGGCCAAGCTGCCAATTGAAGACTTGAGGCATGGGTTCTCCTTTTAAAAGGTCATTCCAAAGGAATCTTTTGCAATCCAAGACCAAAGCTTCGAACATCGCCGCTATTGATTTTCATATTGAAATTTACCATTTTACATTTATAAAAATTTACAAAGCATTTATTCAAACTGTTTGACTCGTGGACATCGCGAAACTCGCACAAGCCTGGCAACGTTCAAGTCGAGAAGACTTCAAAGTTGCAAAGAGTTTGTTTGATAATAAGCATTATGCCTATTGCCTCTTCTTCTGCCATTTGGCGGTTGAGAAGGCGCTAAAGCGAATTTTTATCTTCTGCGACAGCAAAAACTTCCTCCTTTCGTTCACAATCTTGTTCGCATTGCCGACGAATCCGGCTTGCAATTGGATAATGCGCTGAGAATGGACTTACAAGAATTAACGACATTCAATATCAAAGCACGTTACGAAATCGTCAAAGCACAATTTCATCGCCAAGCAAACAAATCTTACACACAAAAATGGCTAACTCGATCTACAGAAATTCTCAATCTGCTCAAAAAGGCCAGATAAAAGAATTCATCCGAAAGCAGGTAAAGGATTATTTGAATCATTTAAGGGACCTAGGCCTTTCTGTGCAAAGCGCGTATATTTTTGGCTCACAAGTCGGTGGCAAAACTCACAAATGGAGCGATATCGACATTTGCATCATCTCTAAAGATTTTAGCCGCCGTAACGATGCGCTCACTTACCTTTGGCGCGCGTTGCGCAAACAAGATGTCAAAGCCGGCATCGAACCCATTGGTTTTCATCCGGATGATTTTGTTGAAGACATTCCGGTGGTAAATGAAATTCTGCATCGCGGTGTAAGGATTATTTGATCGCTTCAACAATTGGTAAAGCGAAAGGCGATGGGCGAAAAGTGCTTGTCTCCATCCGCCCTTCTCTATCATCTGTCACCCTTGGTTGTTGATATTCTTCCGCCCCCAAATCCCCAAACAATCATCAACAATCTTTTCCACTTCCACCTCGCCCAACTCGAGATACGCACGGTGCGCGCCGGCATAAAATGGCGTTCTAAAAACACTCATCAACCTTCTCTTTTCAAATCCCATTCGGGCAAATTCTTCGGCGAACACATACGCCATGTCGCGCGTACTCTCCGCGGTGCCGGGGATTTCAACGCCCACGAGCATATTAGGATCGGTGGGATCGGGATCGTCGTAAGGCATGCCGTCTCCTTCGGTGTGTTGGAGCAATTGAGTTTTGGAGTAATGAGTGATGGATTATTGGATTACTGAAATTACAGGTGTTCCATCACTCCATCACTCCGTTACTGTGATCAATTCACCCGCAAGATACTTCTCCATAAACTCACTTTCATTATCTGGCGTGAAACCCGTCGTTGCCGGAGACCAAATGCCAGTGCCGCCCATGCCGCCGTCTTCAGCTTTGGTAATGCGGATCAGCGTTTCCTTCGGCACGGTGTTCAACGCGTGATTATCGGCCTCGCCGCCGAAGATGAAACTCATCGAGGCTTTCGCTTTGTGAAAAAGACTGTCG
The DNA here is from genome assembly GCA_003576975.1 of Candidatus Zhuqueibacterota bacterium. GTDB lineage: Bacteria > Zhuqueibacterota > Zhuqueibacteria > Zhuqueibacterales > Zhuqueibacteraceae > Coneutiohabitans. Next base: position 10,036 of record QEVD01000101.1, on the reverse strand, counting down.
GTTTGGTGCATCGGCATGTGCCAGTTGCGCGTGATCGATTGCTGCGAGCCGTAGCGCAAGTTGGCTTGATAGCCGGTGTTCTCCGACAGCGCCCGGCCATCCGGCCGCGTCTCGTGTGCGCGCACGCTCTTCTCCGTCGCGATGAACGGCGCGTGTTTCATCATGACGATGTTGTACGGATAGGCATGATTATATTTGACCCGCAACATGCAGCGCGAGACGCGATAGAAAAACTCGTCCGGCTTCGCGCCGAGATAAGGCCGATCCGCGGGATTGGCGTCGATATACACGTAATCGCCGTCGTTGATGCCGAGATCGCGCGCCGCCTGCGGATTGATGTGCAGTTGATGCTCGCCGACGCAGGGCGCGCGTTTGTCCAACCGATACGGATCGCCGAAATTGGAATCGTACAGCATGTGCCAATCCACATTGGACCAGCCGCTGTGAACGCGATGACGTGTCTTCGGCGTTAAGCAATAAAATTGGAAACCTTTTTCCCACAGAAAATTCTTCGTCGTCTTCACCTGGCTCCACGGCATTTTGACGTTGCGAATCGTGCGCTCGTCCCAATGCTGCGCAGTGAGCGGAATGCCGTAATCCTCCGGACGAATCAACGGATTGGAACTGACAATGACATTCGGCAAATACGGCGTGGCCTCCGGGCCTTCGCGGTGCACGATAAAATTTTCGCCGTACTCAATCGCTTCATTGATGTCGGCATACGCGTGTAACCGCCCCGTGTCGGTGTGAAATGGCTCGCTATATTTAACCTGCTCGTAGAACGGAATGCGCGGATAAGTGCGAAATAAAAAGAGCGCGCCGCCGGGAGGGCCGTACTTGCCGGCCATGATGTCCGCGAGTTTGTATCCGGCGGTCGTTGTGCTCGTATCGAGCAAGCGCTGCAAATAGACGCTGCGTTTGCCTTCGTATTCAAATTTGAAATAATCCGTAAAGCGCGTGTCGCCGGTCGCTTTTGCCAAGCCTTTCGCAATGCCCGCGAGAATCGCGAGATCATCTTTGCTGTCGAACACCGGCGGAATGCCGCCTTTCCAAATTTGCAGGAAGGGATTGGAGCAACTGCCGGTGACTTCCAAATCTTCAAATTCGAGCCACGAGTTGGCAGGCAGCGCGAGATCGGCGTATTCAATCGAGGCCGTCATCTGAATGTCAATCGAGACGATCATCTCGATATTCGGATTGACGTTCTTGATCATTTCATACGCCCACTTCGCGTTGTTGATGAGATTGACGTTGGTGAAGATCAGCGCCTTCGTCGGCGTCGGCATGTGGGTGTCGCCGGTAAAAACTTTGCGGCCGTATTTCGGCGTGTCGACGATCAGCGCCTTGTCACCGTGATTCCAGTAGGCCGGCTCTTCGTCTTTTGTGTAAGCGTGCGCGTGAATACTCTTGCCGGGTGCCTCGGGATCGAGATTCGGCTCAAATGGATCTTCCGCAACCCAACCTTTGAAGCCGGGCCCCGTCCACGGTGAGCCTTGAAAAAGCGCGGCTTTGTAATTTCCCGCCCACGTGTGGCAACCCGCGCCGGGCTTGCCGATATTGCCGGTGAGCATCAACGGCAAATGCGCGGCGCGATTCATTTCGGTCGCGTGGAACCAGTGATTGATGCCTTCGCCCTGATGAATGGCGACCGGCTTCATCGTGGCGATGTCTTTGGCTAATTGCTCGATCAAATTCTTCGGCGCGTCGGTCATCTCGCAAACCGCCGCGAGATCGTAATCTTTCAAATGCACTTGATAGAGCGTCCACAGCGTCGCGACTTCGACTTCTTTGCCGTCGACGAGTTTGATTTTGAACGTGCCATCCAAAACCGGATCGAGGCCTTTTTTCTCTAATGTTTCACCGATGTCATCGCGCGTCACCGCCTGCGGCTTATTTCCCTTCGCATCCCAAATCACGTAATCGCCGAGCTTGTCGTGTTGCTCTTTGGTCATTCCTTGAATTTTTATTGATGGGCCCTCCGGCGCGAGCGTGGTTTTATAATCGGGAAAAACTTCACTAGCGCGCAAACGTTTGAGATTATCTTTGCGCACCAGCAGCGGCAGATCGGTGAATTGCTTGACAAATTTTTCGTCGTACCATTTGTTGTCGATCATGATTTTGGTGACGCCAAGCCACAAGGCCGTGTCGGTGGCGGGACGAATCGGAATCCAGTAATCAGCTTTCGTCGAAGGCGGGCCATATTCCGGCGCGATGACGACGATCTTCGCGCCGCGCTCCATGGTTTCGATGAACCAATGCGAATCCGTGAGCTTGTTCTCCACCAAATTCTTGCCATCCATGATGATCAATTTGGAAAAACGTAGATCGTTGAAATCGCAGTCGGAGGCTTGCAGGCCGTGCACCCATGGTTGGCCGGGCGCTTGATCGCCGTGCCAGGTGTAATTCGACCAATTGCGTCCGGCGAGCGCGTGCTCGTGATCGACGCCGCGAATTTTCGCATCGAGCAGCGCGAGCGAGTTGTTGAGGCGATACATGCCATATTTGCCCATCACGCCAAGCAGACCCATGCCGCCGCGCATCTTCACGCAACGCGTGCCGGCGCCCTGCGTCGCCTTCACCATCTCCGGTTGATAGCCCTGCGCCAGCAACCGCTTCGTACCCTCGTCGCCGCTGTAGCGCTGCGAAATCGCGACAAGCGCTTTCGCGATATTATCGGACGCATCTTCCCACGAAATTTGCACAAACTCATCATCACCGCGACTGTCAAATTTATATTTTGATTTTAGTTCCGGCGTCAGCTCGGGAAACCCCGCGTCGGCCCACGCTTTCCAGCCTTTGCGCACGATCGGATGCTTCAAGCGATACGGCCCGTAAATCACGCGATGGAACGTGTAGCCCTTCGCGCATTGGCGCGGATTCCAATTGTTCGTCGCATGATTGCCGTAAATGTCAGCGTAGTCCTGATAATCATACGTTGCGCCCATACGGGTGACGATGCCGTTGCGCACGTACGCGCGCACGCGGCAGGCATGTGTATCATTCGGTGAGCAGACCCAATCGAAAAACGAATCGTATTTGTACTGATCGCGGTAAATTTTTTCCCAATTACGATTCACCGAGCCGGCCAAAGGATTTTGATCAGGATCAGCCGTCGCGAGAAGATTGAGCGGCAGGCCCATATTGAGGACAGTGGTTCCCGCGCCCACGCCCATCCAACGGAGGAATTGGCGCCGGTTCATCGTGCTGAGGCCTTCCATTCTAAACTCAGACATGTGCTTCTCCTTTTGGCTGAAGCGTGAATGCTGATTGTTTTTTTTCGAGGTGCTCTATGCGAAACATTTGAATGATGACAAGGACCCACCACACGCCGGTGAGCGGCCCGAGATCGAAAAGCCCGGACTCTGCGGGAGGATAAGGAAAAGTCCACAGGTTTAAAAATAAAAGGCCTGTCGCACTGATGATTCCCAGGAGCCCAAGAAAACGTCCGAAATCACGATGGCGATACATCAATGCTCCAAACAAGATGATGAGCAGGCAATAGAAAATATCAAAAGCCACGTCCATCGTCCATTGCACGGCATTAACGCCGCGATAAATCAGATTGGCTGCTTCTTTCGCTTGCTCAGTTGTGGCTTCCGGTATGAGACGTTCTCTAAAATATATTCGTATACCCTGCTGAATCGTCTGCACCACGTCCCACAACGCAAAAGCAATGATGCCGAAGACGGTTCCGGCTTTCAGCGTCAGGCCATTGGCGGTAGCAGACAAGCGTTGTGAAATCGATAACACACCGACCATCGCAATCGGCCCCAATGCAAAAACGAAAATCAACATGATATGCCTGGACAGTTTCAATAGCCCGGTGGTTGAGGCCAGATAGAATAGAACGACGAGCAAGCCTGCTATTCCAAGAAGGGCGGAAAGTGATTTCTTGATTTTCATATCGGGGCTTTGTGATAAGTCAATCCATTCACCCTTAGTTCTTGCTTCATGTAACACGTTCAGTAGGGGAAAAAACCGATGAAGATTGTCGGGAAATGTTCACAACCTGTATTGATATGGCATCACTTGGCAATCACCAAATCCTGCCAAATCGTAACCGACTTCTTCCCATCGCGATCACCCGCGCTTCCATTCCACACCGCGAAGGCGACGCGCACGGTTTGACCTGGAAAAAAATCAAGACCGCTGATCTTCGCACCAGCTTTGACATTGCTCACGTTGCCTTTGAACGCGCGGCGAAAGATCACGCGGTACGTGCCGATGTCATAAGCGCCCTTGGCCGTCACGAGTTGATCGGGAATCGGATGCGCTTTGAGCGTGCCGAAGCCTTGCGCGTGCAGCGCCTCTGCGGCACTCGCGCGCGTGGGATCGGACACAATATTGCCGGCGCCCCAGCCCGTGATAAACGTCGGATCGGATTGCATGGTGAGTGCGTGCCGCGTCGGTTGCTCGAGCGCGGTACGCATCAAATTCGGATACGAATCAATGCCAAGGTTCGGATAGACTTTGTCGAGATCTTGAAACGCCGCTTCCATATCGGCTTGCCGCTCGGCTTTCCACATCCAGATATTCACGAAGCGACCTTTCTCACCCATGCCAAAAAACGGCGGATCAGGATCGAGCGTAAATGACACGGCCGCGGCGTCGCGGAAATCTTGCACGCGCATGGCGGTTTTGTCGCTGGTGTCATCATACCACATCAAGCGCAACGCCAGTTCCTTGCCATTGTGGAGAGCTTGCACGGTCAATATCTCCGGGCGATCATTGCGCCACCACAGCGGCATCATGTGGAGATTGACCGGGGTGGCCTCACGCCAAACACTCGCATCGGGATGATCGGGAATCAGCGGTACATAACGCGCAACGATTTGGAATTTTCTCATCTCTGCACGTTCACGCTGCTCGGGACTCGACATCGACAAAATAAAATGCGTCAAGTCCCAGGCATCAGCGCCATACGACCAATCGCTCATCGGCATCGGCGTGCCAGGCAGACCGGCAACAATGCGGCGGTAAACCTCCTGCGGCTCGGGAATGCCTTTAAAAACGCCGACGGTCAAATCGCGCGGCCGCGTAGGATAACCTTTCTCGTCAAACTGTTCCTGCACACCATCGCCTTTGCCTTTTTCGCCATGACAAGAGGCGCAGGCATCGCGGAAAAATTCTTGTGCACGGCTGGCAGCTTCAGCAGTGTACGGCGGCTCCGGCGGAACTTTGATAACGCCCGCGTCGCTTTCACTCTCAGCGGTATTCGGTTGAATGGGGTTTTGTGCAAGGGTTTTGATATAGTGCACCAACCCCCAGCGTGTTTGTTCCGGCAAATGCGCCCACGAGGGCATGGCCGAGCCGGGAATGCCGCGTGAGATTGTCGTATACAAATCCTCATCGGTGGGCAGTCTTTCCCAAGTTGAGACGATGCGGTATTGGCCGGCGATGAAATCACGTGGCTTGGGATAGAGTAGATAAGCCGCCTCACCTTCGCCGTCGCCGTTTATGCCGTGACAGGGGGCGCATTGTTGCGCGTATATCTTATTCCCTTCGGCCAAAAGCGCAGGCGAGCTGGGTATTTTTTGGGTGGGGCGATAGGCAAAGGTTATGAGGCCGGAGTGGGGATCATCGGCATGCCACGCAGAAGCAAAACCCAGCAAACCAAGTCCGGCCAGGCCGAGGAACAGCGCACCTGCGGCAACACGAGGAGATGATAAAATTTTCATGGCGGGGCCCTTCCGTTGAGAAAGGTGAGCCGCGCGCGGGATAGTCTAAACGCGGCACGATTTTAAGATATTTTTATCCTGTTTTTGTGCAATATAAAGCTTTCCGAATTATTGTCAAGAGATTTTTCGGATTTTTTTATCCTGTATTATTGCATCTCACCGGTGTGTGCACTATATTGGCGGCGTGCAGTTTAACCGCGATGGCGAAGCATGAAACAACAAAGGAAACGGTTATGCCTGTCATCTTCAGCCGCGCTTGTGAATATGCCTTGCGGGCTTTGTTGGAAATGGCGCAACAACCCGAGCAGGAATCCTGGGCCGTGCAAGAACTGTCGGCCCGTACCGACACGCCCGCGCCTTTTCTCGCCAAAACGTTTCAATTGTTGGTGAAGGGCGGGGTTCTGCATTCCGTAAAAGGCCGCCGGGGAGGTTTCACGTTTGCGCGCTCGCCGGGGAAAATTTCTCTTATGGAAATCGTCGATATCATCGATGGCGACGCCCTCACCAAAAATTGCGCGCTCGGCCTGCCCGCGTGCAGCGACGTCAATCCCTGTCCCTTTCATTCTCGTTGGAAGGGCATTCGCAACACGATTACAATTGCGTTGCGCAACGGCACCTTGTTGCGTATGGCACAAGATAATTTGCCGGCAGCCGCCAAGCTTAAAAGCAAAGCCGCCAAACCGCGCCGTTTCAGCCGCGGTTCCTCGTGAACGGTTTCACGGCAGCAGGCGCGCCGCAATGCGGAATCCGATATCCTGGCTGCTGTGCTCCGGTTGAAACGCATCGCGATAGGCAACGTGCAGCAGCGCCACGCTCGCGCTGTACCACGAGCCGCCGCGCGCCACGCGCAAGCCTGGCGTGTCGTCGTGGTTGCGCTCATCATCAACATAAGGATGTTCTTTATTGAAAGACCGGTTGATCGATTGCGTCCATTCCACCGTGTTGCCGGTGAGATGGTAAATGCCGAAACGATTCGGGCGGTAGGCGGAGTAGGAATCTTGTATCCCGACGACAGTCACGACTGCGTCGGGATTTTTTTTCCAATTATATAATGACGTTTCATTGTCGCTGATGAACATACTCAAACCATAATCCAAATTATCGGGCCCGCGGCCGGCTTTCTCCCACTCGGCTTCGGTGGGCAGAACGAACAACCAGCGGCCGTTGCCGATTTTTTTCGTCAGCCATTTGCAATACGCACGGGCTTCAAACCAATTTACCCACACCACCGGCTGATCGGGCTGTCCGAAGCGTTGGTAGTCCGCATCTTCAGATGTCAACCGGGCAGTCACGTGAGACGGCTTGGAGGCCATCCAGCGTTTTCCCGCCTCCGTCCAGTTTGCCGCATCGGCGTAGCCCGAAGGATCGTCGAGAAATTCGCGGAACTCGGCATTCGTTACTTCAAAGGGATTGATAAAATATGCCGTGAGCCAAAGGTAATGCGGCTCGCGCGGATTCGAACGATCGCCAAAAAGAAAACTGCCGCTGGGAATATAAACAAATTCCGGCGAATGGGAGAGAAGGCGGGGCGGATAAATCCGGGGCAGCGGGCGCAGCGTCACAAGAAACGCGCCGCCGTCATCCGGCCCGGAACGATAGCCCTGAATCGGCGCGGGAATGAAAAGATTTTTTCCGCCATGCTCGGCGCGCAGGAAATAATTGCCGCGCGGCAACCAGAGCCGCTCGCCGTTGAATGCCGCGACACCGGCAGTGTCCGCAAGATTTTTTCCCGCTTTGAAAAGAGCAACGCGCGCGTTAATGAGGTTGGAAACGATCAGCTCGGTTTCTTCCCGCCGGTAATGAAGCTGTTCATTTCGCTCGCGTTCGGCCCACCATTTTGCCAATGCGAAACTCGCAATGGCGAGCACGAGGACCGCTAATCCGGCAGCGATAAAAAATTTTTTCGTCACCAATTCGCCTCAAAAAAAGTGAAGTCAGACTTGGACTCCATCAGTTTTGATAGCATCATAGCTCTTTCCGTCCAAGCCTGACTTCGCCTTTTCAAATATCCTGCCGATTGAGCAAACGTTGCGAGATGAAAAGCGGGACTGCAATCCAAACCGTCAATCCGAAAACCAGCAGCAACACGCTCGCCATCTTACCCCCGAGAAAACGCAACAACGCCGCACCCGCGGCGCCAAAGATGGTGACACCGTCAATCACAATGAGAGAGGCCACGCGCACCATGTCAACCGGGTTGCCGAATAACGAAAGGAACAAAAACGCATTCGCGGATTTCCCCTTGAGCAAAAGCGTGCCGCCGACTGCAAGCAAATCATAAAATAGTACGAAAAAGAACCACAAAAAAAGCGACACGCCAAAGGCGCGCGCTTTACGTTGATTGGCGGTGGCACCCAAAACGGCGAGACACAAGAAAACCAACGCCAGGGCCAGAGAAAGCGCAACGAACATCGCGTAACGCAGCAACTCGCCCGGGCCGTGCGCCGCAATGATCATGGCGCCGGCAACCGTGAAACCGGTCAGCGTCGAAATAACCATGGAGCCAAACACGCCGAGCAGCTTGCCGAGCTGCACTTCACTGCGCAGCACCGGTTGTGAATAGAGCAGCTCGGTTGCGCCTTTGTCGCCCGTGAAACTCAGCGTGCCCATGATGAGGGCCACGAGCGGCACGAGATAGAGCACGAGATTCAAAATGCTCGCCGAGGTGCGCGTAAAATTCTGCACGCCGTCAAAGCCTTCCGCGCGCATGCCAAAATACGAAACACTCACCACCAACGCGCCGAACACAACGGCGAAAATGAGCGTCCATTTGTTGCGCATGTTGATGATCAACTCTTGCCGGGCGATGTCAAAAATTGTTTTCGTGTCCATTATTGCATTCTCGGTTGTGCGCGCATGCTTTGATTTCAGATATCGCAGCATCGCTAGCAGTTTCATACTCCCAAAGCTTTTGCGGCAGCGCCGTATTCATCCGGGCGAACGTAGATGACATAACCATAACTTCCTTTGCCGTCCGAAATGCCGCTGGAAGCATAGACATTGACGTTCGCCTCATAGAGTTTCATGTGAATGCCGGCCAGCGCGCCCAGTTCATCATCGCCCTGCACCAAAAGCGCGGGGTGCGGTCCGTCCAATGCAAGCCCGGCTTTGTCGGCAGCGTTCTTCATCTTCAAGGTGTCTTCCGGAAAAAGCGTGAGTTGCGTGCGCATCGGCCCCATGGGCACGCCCGAAAAAGCGAGCAGGTTGATGCCAAGCTCTGCCAGTTGCGAAAGTAGTTTGTACGCCTCGCCGGATTGATCTTTGATGGTCGTGTAAAAGTAATCGACGCGACGAATCTTGAATGACATGATTACCTCCTTCTGCCTGCGATGACGTTTAGGAAACATGCCGTACATGCAATAACAACGCGCGGCTTTGGCTTGCCGTAATTAAAAAATTATTCTCTTGTTGGAAATTTTTCGCGGTACTCTCGCGCTTGCGCGGGATCGGCAAATGCGACTTTGCCGGAGCCCATGGGCGTTTGCAGGCTCGTCTGCACGATGGTGCTGTGCTCGTAGAGCAGCCAGTTTTTGGTCTCGTAATCCTTCACAAAGGTTGCCGCAATCTTAAGCTCCCCGGACTTTTCCTGAAATTTCTCCAAACAGCCGAGATCATCGAATTTGAAAACGTCTCCATCAGTTGTGATGATCTCCGAGGCAAACACCGGCTCTGAGATGGCCATGCGGCATTGGCTGCACATGTCTTCAGGATAAATGTCAACGGGTTTGATTTCGGATGGGCCGCAACCGTTCAGTGCGAGCAATGATCCCGTGAAAAGCAAACAAAGCAAAAAAAATCTCCAACGGATAGAAACAACCCAACAGGTGAAACATTTCTTTATCGGTTGGGTTGTTTCTATCCGTTGGCAGTTTTTCATCCTGTCAAGATGTTTAGTATTCTTCATGTCTCTCACTTCCGACATAATGCAAATACATATCTTCAATCGTGCCGTTGGCTAAAAACGTTTTGCGGAGATTCCCAATCGCCTCCTGCGCCACAAGCTTGCCGCTCACAAAAATGCCGACGCGATCGGCGAGTTGTTCGGCTTCGGCGAGCAAATGCGTGGAGAAAATGATGGTTTTGCCGCGCGCTTTCTGTTCCAGCACAAAATCGCGGAATCGCTTCACGCCTACAGGGTCGAGGTTCGCCGTAGGCTCATCGAGCAGCAAAATTGGCGCATCGGGCAGCGCCGCCACCGCCAACCCCAAACGCTGCACCATGCCGCCGGAAAACTCACTCACCGGCTTGTCGGAAAACCCGTTGAAGTTTGCGGCCGCGAGCGCTTCATCCGCCAGCGCTTTTGGTAATTTGCGCACGCGATCGTAAAAACGCATCACTTCACGCGCCGTAAGATTTTC
>QEVD01000100.1 GCA_003576975.1 Candidatus Zhuqueibacterota bacterium | reverse complement strand
TGGCATCACCATGACCCGCAAGATCATGCAATTCAGCCAGGACTATCATGACAATTACTTCGTCTATGATTATACCTTCACCAACACCGGCAACACCGACGGCGATGCAGATATCGAATTGCCCAACACCACGCTGGAGGGCGTGTATTTCTATTTTCAGTACCGCAACTCGGTTTGCGCCGCCACCCGCTATGTCATCGGCAATGCCACAGGGTGGGGGATCAATGCGATGAATGATGCGCGCGGCGACGGCATCAAACCCGATCCGCCGGGCGAAAATTTCCGCGCGCAATTCACCTGGCACGGCAAGTACCCGGCCTTCACGCTCTACGACAACATCGGCGGCCCAATCTGGAACCCGGGCAGTGGCGTGGGCACGACAGAGGCCGACACCACCGGCCGCCTGGGCGCCACCCAGTTCATCGGCGTGGTCACGCTGCACGCCGATCGCTCGGCCACCGATAAAACCGATGACCCCGCCCAGCCTTCCACCACCAGCACCGAAGGTTCGGATGAGCCGCTGCAATCCAACAATGACGCCTTCAACATTCCCAAGATGACCCTGGAATATGGCTGGATGTCGAAAGGCCACCAGCCGCGACATGCCGACCGCGTCGAGCCGAGCGGGAACTTCATCGAGCCAACCGGTGATCCGGCACTGGGCACGCCCGGCGGTTTTTCGTTCGCCAATGGTTATGGCCCCTACACCCTGGGTCCCGTCATGGCCGAAGGCGCCGCGGGCATCAGCCGCGAACGGCAGGAAACCATTGGCCGGCAATACAAACGCGGTCAAATCACCGCGCGTGAGAAAAACACTTGGGTCATGTCGGGACGGGATTCCCTTTTCCAAACGTTCCGGCGCGCGATCGCCAACTTTAATTCCGGCTATGCTATTCCACGCCCCCCGTTACCGCCGCGAGCGGTCACAGTTGAAGGCGGCGGCGACCGTATTACGGTGTCTTGGGATACCTATGAAGCCAGTGATCCGAATCTCGCGGGCTTCGAGATCTATCGCGCCGTTGGCTCGAAAGACAGCACGCATACCATGATTTACAGCGCCGGACCCGATGAGCGGAGTTTCACAGATACTTCGCCGATTCGTGGTCGCGACTATTATTATTATGTCGTCTCGGTCGGCAAACCGGAAAACAATGACGGCACTGGTTTGACGCCCCGCGGCGCTTTGCGCAGCAGCCGTTATTATGCCCAAGCCTACAACCAGGCCAATCTCAAGCGGGAAGCCGGCACCTCATTGAGCCAGATTCGCGTTGTGCCTAATCCCTTTCACATTTCCGCGCCGCGCGGGGCCTTGCGTTTTGATCAGCCCAATCAAATCAAGTTCTTCAATATTCCCGGCCAGTGCACCATCAAGATCTTCACCGAAAGCGGCGAGTTGGTTCAAACGATTGAGCATACCGACGGCAGCGGCGATGCGGAATGGAATTCCATCACCTCATCCAATCAAGTCATTGTCAGCGGTTTGTATATCGCCGTGGTCACGGACAAGAATACCGGTGAAAGCGCCATTGTGAAATTTGTGGTGATTCGCTGAAGCGGTGAGATTGGGATAACAGATCCGCCAGCATTGAGATTTCATGCGATGGATACCAAGAACCCCCAGCACAATAGGTGTCTCAATGATGAAAACGAATAAAATTTGGAAGTGGAGTTGCCTGATTCTGGCGCTGGCTCTCACGCCCCTGCTGGGCCAGCAGAAACTCGCGCAAACCGGCCTGAAGTTTTTGAGCGTAACGACCGACGCGCGCGCCAGCTCGATGGGCGAGGCCACCGCCACTCTGAGCGGCACTTCCGCCGCGATGTTTTTCAACCCGGCGGGCATGGCACGTATGGACACCAGGATTGAAGCAGCACTGGGCCAGGTGCAATGGATTGCTGATATCAAATACTCCTATGGCAGCCTGGCGCTCAACTTGGCCGAGGGCCGATATGGCGTGCTCGGCTTGAGCTTCTTGTCGGTTGATTATGGCGAGGTTTTCGGCACCATTCGCGCCGACAATGAAGCCGGCTTTCTCGACACCGGCACCTTCAGCCCCACTGGCCTGTCCGTTGGCCTCGGCTATGCCAAGGCGCTCTCGGACAAATTCTCCGTGGGCGGAAATCTCCGCTATGTGAAACAGGATTTGCAGAGCAGTATCATTGGCCTCAATACCGACGGCACCCAAATGCTCACGGACAACCGCGTCAATGTCATGGCCTTTGATTTTGGCATTATCTATCGTACCGGTTTCAAAAGCCTGGACTTCGGCATGAACGTGCGCAATTTCTCCAAAGAGATCAAATATCAAGACGAGTCCTTTGAATTGCCCCTGACCTTTGAGATCGGCCTGTCGATGAACGCCATGGATCTGCTGGCAGCCGCGGAGACCCAGCATGATTTCATCGTCTCAGTTGATGCGATACACCCGCGCGACTATGCCGAGCAGATGAACATTGGCGCGGAGTATGTTTTTGTCAATTCGTTTGCCTTGCGCGCCGGTTACGCGTTTCCCAATGACGAACAGCATTTCAGCGCCGGCGCGGGTTTCCGCAAGGCTTCGAATTTGGCGCTGGATTATGCCTACACCCCTTTCGGTTTATTCGATCCGGTGCATCGCTTCTCGATACGCATCGGACTCTAACGGCGCTCGCTGTGCCGGGCGGGCGGTGTGCGCGACTTCTTTCGAACCATGCATCAAGAAAGGGTGAGACGACTTGAGTCATGAAAAAGATTGGAACATCATTATGAGAAAAAACATGTACAGCTCGCGCAGCCTGGCTTGTGCTCTCGTACTGTGTGCTGCGCTTCTGCATCTCAGTTGCGAAGATGAGCCAACCCCGAGCCTCTTCGATCCCAACGCTTCGGAAAAATTGAACCCAGTGATCACCGCGATTGAACCCGCGGACAGCTCGCTGGCGGGGGTCGGCGAATTGACCATTAGGGGCCAAAATTTTTCAACCGTGCCGCAGGAGAACCTGGTCTATTTTAATGCAGAGCCGGCCGTGGTGGCGGCAGCCTCCGCTACAGAGCTGAGAGTCAAGACCCCCAATATCATTGCGGACTCTATTTCCATCAGAATTGCCGTCCAGGGCGCGCCGCTGTTTAGTTCGACCGCGTGGTATAAATTAAAGCCGGCCGCCGTGATTTTAAGCGACCTGAAAAGCCCGGGCCAGGACGTGGTGAAGGCTTTTGGCTTGGACGTGGATCTAGGCGGCAACATTTACGTGTCAACCGAATTGAATACGATTAAGAAAGTCGCTCCGGATGGAAGATTGAGTGTGCTAAAATCGAATGCCAGTTTTATTCGTGCGAACGCATTGAAGGTGGGACCGGGCAACGTTCTTTATGTTACCAACGTGGTTGCGCGGCTCCGAAGAATCTCCACCATCGCGCCAGACGGAACCGAAAGTGTATTTGTCTCGTTGCCCGGTGTTCCGCAAGATTTGGATTTCGATGCCAACAGCAATATTTGGGTGACTGTTGACACCGACATTTATCTCGTCAAACCGGACAAAACCACGGCCAGAGCCGACTCCTATCCGGTCACGCTGGCAACACTGCGAGTTTACGATGGCTATGTGTACGCCGCCGGCAAGAACGCCGCTACCGGTGAAGCCAAAATCTGGCGCAGCCAAATCCAGGGCGAAACCCTCGGCGCGAAAGAGGTCGTTTTGGATATTGCTGCGGCGCCTTGGCTCGTGGGCGGAGACGTGCTCAGCTTGACGTTCTCTGCGGATGGCGAAATGTACCTAGGCACGAATCATCCCGAGGGCACGTTTGTCTTGCGCCCCGATGGCAGCCATGAGGTGTTGTATCCCGGCCTGGTTGCGCCCACGGTTTATGCTATGTCGTGGGGGGAAGGGAATTTGCTTTTTGCCATCCAGCAATTGAGCAACACGTCGAATCTGATCAAAATCGACGTTGGAAAACCAGGCGCGCCCTATTACGGGCGCCGTTAGATTTGAGTTAGTAAGCGAAGACTTGGACTCCACAAATCAACCTGCAGCCGAGAGCCATTGTGTCCAAGTATGACTCCGGCAATTTAATGCTCGATAAGTTTCGCCGGCCCTTTGTCAAGTGAAGCGGCGAGGGCCGGCAGTCTTGTGTTTGGCGCGATGACCTGATTTTATCCGTGCGCAAAATCTATTTTAGAGGAGCAGCCTATGAGAATTTGAAAGCAGCATCGTTTCGAAACATCCAGTTAATATCCAATTGAACTCCAAAAACGCGAATGGAGGTTTCCGATGAAGACAGTTGCTAAGAAAAGCAGTTTGATTTTTTTGCTCATGAGCCTGCTGACCTTGCCGGCGCTAGCGCAAAATGCCCGAGTGCAATTCATTCACAACTCCGGCGATATTGACACCCGGCCGATCGATCTTTATGTGGGCGATTCGCTGTACGTGGATCAATTCACGTTTCGGACCGCGACTGCGTTTGTAGATGTACCGTCCGGTGATGCCCCCATCATTCTCACGCATCCCACCAATCCGGATTCAATTGTCGCTGAAGTCAGCGTGGCTTTTACTGGCGGCAGCACGTACGTGTGCGTGATCAATGGCATCTTGCAAGTGAATTTAGGCAGGTATGAAAATCCGGATCCGGCGAACCGTGACATCCTGATCTCTGTCTTTGCCGTGCCCAACGCGCGCGAAGCTGCGAGCGATCCCACCAAAGTGGAATTTTTCGTGAACAACGGCAATACCGATGGCCCGCTTTCCGGGCTGGATTTTTTTACGGTTGGCAGCACCACGCCGTTTGTTGATGATTTGGGTTACAGCCAAAGCTCGGGCTATATTTCCGTGGATCCCGGGATGTATACGTATGATGTCAGGCCCGGCAATGACAGTGCAACCCTGGTTGGTTCTTATGAAGGTGACTTCACCACGGATGCGGGCAAATCTGCAGTTGTTCTTGCCTCGGGCTTTGTCACGCCCGCGAATAACCAGGGCAGCCAAAAGCTGGGTTTGATCGCTGTCTTTGCGGATGGTACGGTGGAAGCTTTTCGTACCATCGAAATTCTTCCCATCGGCAAATGGAAATTTACCGGCGCTTCACCCTATGCCTTCACGGATTTTATTGGCGCCGATACACTGGTCAGTGGCGGGCACGGCATTGCCGTCGATAGACGAAATCGTATCTGGATTGGAAACTTCAGTACCGCCGCGCGCTTGCGAGTAATTAATCCCGACGGCACCGAGGATCCGATTTCACCGATCCAGCAGGTCAAGGTGGGTACCGACTCGTTTGCCACCAACAATTGCCGCGGTATGGTAATGGACAATGATGGAAACATTGTCTATGCTCGCGCTTCGCGAATATTCCTCCTGGACCCGGCAACCGGGCAAGCGACGAACCAGTTCATTGCCACCGGCAGTGTTGTGGGACCCATGGTTGATAGAGACGGATTTATTTGGACTGGCTTGGTGGTCGGCTTCAATCCGATCAGTGTCATTGATCCTTTTACATTTACTGCATCGCAACAAGTTATACTTCAAAGCCCGCCAGGATTTGGCCGCGGCCTCGGCATCACGGCCGATGCGACAACGATCTTCACCTCGGATCTAGGTTCAAACGGCGGCCCACTTTATCTTTGGACGACAACTGATTTCATCAACTATGCCAAAACCGACAGCATTTACACCAACGACCAGGGCGAGTTGATCATGAGGACGAACCGCCAGACGATGAACTGGCATCCGATTGACAGCACGCTGTGGGTTTCAGTGGATCGGGCTAGCACGCCGGTCGACAACTCCGCGAATGGATTGTATGTTTTCAATTTCAAAACGTCTGAGTATTCCATCGTTTCCATGCCGGAGATTGTAAACTCGTCTGGTGCGGTTATCGGCAATGGCCCGCGTAATGTCGCATTCAGCGTCACTGGCGACACGGCCTACGCGGTCAGCTTCGACGGTAGCCGGCTGATGCGTTTTGTCAAGGGTGCAGTTTCAGTTGATGATAAGCCGATTTCCAGCGTTCCGGGAAAGTACGAGCTTTTCCAGAACTACCCCAATCCCTTCAATCCGAACACCACGATTGCCTACTCGCTTTCGCAGTTTGCCATCGTCAAGCTGAAAGTCTATGACAACATGGGACGCGAGGTGAAAACGCTGGTGAATAAAGTCATGCCGCCCGGCCGCCACGAAGTCATGTTCGAGACCGACGGCCTTGCTTCTGGAGTTTATCACTACCGGCTGTATGCTGGCAAGCAGGTGTTTACGAAGAGCATGATGTTGTTGAAATAAGGACAATTGGCACTGACCGGTCACTACAACACAAAACCTGTATTCGGAAGATTTTTGTAGAAGTGACCAGTCAGTTGACCTGATTGGAAATAGCGAGACACACAGAAGCCAATCGCTTTTCGAAAAGGGCGCGAGGGCATTCCCCGCGCCCTTTTTGTTGGTAAATTTAGCCACTTGCTTTTGCGTGGCAATCTGCCTATTTTTGCTCAGACCATTGAGTAAATTTTTAAGCCATCATGCATCCTTCTGATTATCAAAGGCCTATCGCCGGCACACTTCTGGCAAGATTACGCGAGCCGCGACGATTTATCCAGGTTCTCACCGGCCCGCGGCAAGTCGGCAAAACCACCGTTGCGCAGCAAGTGTTGCTAAACTGGCAGGGCGCATCGCATTATGGCTCCGCTGATTTGACCGCGCCGCCGGACCAACTTTGGATTGAGCAGCAGTGGCAACTCGCACAACTTCAGACGCAAACGGGCCAACCCGTACTGCTGGTTTTGGATGAAGTACAGAAAATCATGCGCTGGTCGGAAACGGTCAAACGCTGCTAGGACGAAGACACCCTCGCGGGGCGTGATATTCGCGTTGTCATTTTAGGTTCTGCCGCGCTGCTCATGCAAGCAGGATTGACCGAAAGCCTGGCCGGCCGCTTCGAACAATTGCATGCCACACATTGGTCCTGGCCCGAATGTCAGGCGGCATTTGGCTGGAATCTCAATCAGTATTTGTACTTCGGCGGATATCCCGGCGCTGCGACCTTGATCAGGGATGAGCAGCGTTGGGCGCAATATGTGCGCGAATCGTTGATCGAAACCACTTTGAGCAAGGACATTTTGCTGCTCACCCGCATCGAAAAACCGGCGCTGTTGCGGCAGCTTTTCGTCATGGCTGCCGAATATTCCGGGCAGATCGTTTCTTATCAAAAACTGTTGGGACAACTTTTGGATGCCGGCAACACGACGACGTTGGCGCATTATCAACATCTGCTCGAAGGCGCCGGGTTGATCAAAGGCCTGCAAAAGTGGCAAGGCACGCCTTTGCGCCGGCGCGCCTCCAGTCCGAAATGGCTGGTTTTGAATAATGCTTTGCTAACCGGCACGGCGGGCGTTGGTTTTGCCGCTTGGCGGCAGGATGCCGCACGCTGGGGACGTTTGGTGGAGACAGCGGTAGGCGCGCATCTGGTCAATAGCGCGCTGGGCACGGGCGTTGAAATTTATTACTGGCGCAATCACAGACACGAAGTTGATTTTGTGCTGCGGCAGGGAGAGCGTCTGCTTGGCATCGAGGTTAAAAGCGGACGGCGGCGACATTTTGAGGCTATGACTGCGTTTCAGCGGGCATTTGCGCCGGCCAAAACCTTGTTGGTCGGCCCGGATGGCATTGCGCTGGAAGAATTTCTGCAGCAGCCGGCGCGACATTGGCTTGAGAACTTGAACTCTTGAGAGGTGTTATGAAAAAATCGCTACTGCTTGGCACAATTCTATTTCTGACAACTTCTGTTTCGGCGTTCGCGCAGTCCCTCCCGCCCAAGCGGGAATTTCGCGGCGCCTGGATCGCTACTGTCATCAATCTCGATTGGCCGGCTTCGCCAGACCAAGCGCCTGCTGCCCAGCGCGCCGATTTGGTGCGCTTGTTAAATGAGTTACAAGCGCACAACGTGAATGCTGTCATTTTTCAAGTCCGCTCGGAAGCAGATGCCATGTATGCCTCAACCCTCGAACCGTGGTCCTACTGGCTCACCGGGCAGCAGGGGCGACCGCCCAATCCGTATTATGATCCACTCGAATTTGCCATTGCGGAAGCGCACAAACGCGGCATGGAACTGCATGCCTGGTTCAATCCCTACCGCGTTTCGCGGCAAGTTGGCAACTATCCCAATGACCCTCAACATGTGTCGGTACAGCACCCGGATTGGGTGATTCAAATCAGCACGATCAAAATTCTCGATCCCGGCCTGCCGCAAGCGCGCCAGCATATCACCAATGTGGTGATGGATGTGGTGAGCCGCTATGATGTTGACGGCGTGCACTTCGACGATTATTTCTATCCCTATCCCCCCAATCAAATGGGTAATCAAGACGCGGCCACCTTCGCCAATTACAGCCGGGGTTTTACAAATCTCGGCGATTGGCGGCGCGACAATGTCAATCTGCTCATTCAAACGATTCATGACAGCATTCAAGCGGTGAAGCCTTATGTAAAGTTCGGTATGAGTCCGTTCGGCATCTGGAAAAACGGCGTGCCTTCCGGCATCACCGGCCTGGACGCTTACAGCACGATCTATTGCGACGCCGTAACCTGGTTGCAGCGGCAGATTGTCGATTACATCACCCCGCAACTCTACTGGCCCTTTGGCGGCGGCCAGGATTACGGCAAGCTCATGCCCTGGTGGGGCACGCAGCGCAACCAGCGTCATTTTTATCCGGGCCAGGCAATTTATCGCGCCGTGGATTGGCCGCAGAACGAAATTCCGCGGCAGGTGCGTGCCAATCGCGCCAATGCCAACGTGCAAGGCAGCATCATGTTTCGCGCGCTGTTTTTCCGGGACAATGCCAAGGGCTTTGCCGACAGTTTGCGCACGGATCTCTTTCGCCATCCGGCGCTGTCGCCGGTAATGGCGTGGAAAGATGCGGTAGCGCCCAATGCACCACAAAATCTGCGTTACGAACGCCTAGCCTCCGGCGGGCCGGCGGCGCTGCAATGGGATGGGCCGGCAGTTGCCGGCGACGGCGACACGGCTGCACGCTATGTCATTTATCATTTTACCACGCTCAACATCAATCCACTCGCCCTGGAGGATCCCAGTAGAATCGTTGCGATCACCGGCGACAAAGCTGCGACACCTAAAACGCCCACCGGCAATGGCCCGCATTATTATGTGGCGACAGCGCTCGATCACAATTCCAATGAAAGCGGGATCAGCAATGTGATTCAGGTTTTTCCGCCGCTGTCGCCAATACTGGCCATGCCGGTGAATGGCGCAATCGAAGGCCAATCCAGCGTAACTTTGAGCTGGCATTATTCGCTGAACGCGGCGTCCTTTAATTTGCAGGTTGCGACGGATTCGACATTTGCTTCGGAATTGCTGGTGAATGAAACCGGTTTGGTGGATACGTTCAAAACCATCAGCGGGCTGAAAGGACAGACAAAATATTTCTGGCAGGTAAGTGCGAGCAATCCCGGCGGAACGAGTTTCCCGTCGCAAGTTTTCAGCTTCACCGCCGGTTTCCCGGCAACCGTTTTGTTGGCTGAACCGTCGAACAACTTGCGTGATATTCCCACCCAGCCCACCTTGTCCTGGAAGGCGGCGCCGGGAGCTGAGTTATATCATCTGCAAGTTGCAAGCACTTCGTTATTCGACTCTGCCGCAATGGCATTCGATATGGCGGGCATTGCTGACACCTCTTATCAGATCAGCGAGCTGCAAGGCGACAGGTTTTATTTCTGGCGGGTGCGCGC
Source organism: Candidatus Zhuqueibacterota bacterium (assembly GCA_003576975.1). GTDB lineage: Bacteria > Zhuqueibacterota > Zhuqueibacteria > Zhuqueibacterales > Zhuqueibacteraceae > Coneutiohabitans. The sequence continues at coordinate 6,982 of QEVD01000100.1, read as the reverse complement.
CAGCAATGCCATCGGCAAGAGTGACTGGTCGACCGTCTGGCGTTTCCGCACGAGAGTTGTGACGGAGGTCGCGGAGTCCGGCGAAACGCCGCGGCAATTCAGTTTGGAACAGAATTATCCCAATCCGTTCAATCCGATTACTACGATTGCATTCGAATTGCCCGAAGACGGCGTAGCCCAGCTCACGATTTTCAATGCCGTGGGCCAGCAAATCGTGGTGTTAGTCGATCAAGCGATGCGCGCCGGACGGCATGAAGTCAACTTCGATGCTTCGACTTTGGCGACCGGCGTGTATTTCTATCGTTTGCGTTTCGGCGAACAGGTATTGACCAAACGCATGTTGTTCGCGAAATAGTATTTTCTAATATAGAGTGTAGAATTTGCGTCATGGAACTTTCAAAACGTTTAGCGCCGCTAGCCATATGCGTCTTCACGCTGTATTGTACGGTGAAAGTCTTCTCGCAAGAAAACTTTTGGGAGCCAACTGCCGGGCCGTCTTATTCACCACCGTGGGAAGCTGTTCATGCTCTTATAGTTGGCTCAAATGGTCTCGTCTACGCCGGGCTTTTCGATTCCGGCACGGTCGGTAACGGTATATATCGATCTATAGATTACGGCGAGACTTGGAAGCCAACGAGCTTATACAGAGCTAATGTTTGGACCCTCGCTAAAAGTGCTTTCGATAATATTTTTGCCGGTACATCTATCGGTATCTATCGATCGACCGATGATGGGGGAACTTGGAAACAGGTTAAGATTGGTACATTAATTTTCTGCTTGGCCGTTGATTCTTCCAACCATATTTTTGCTGCAGGTGAATCAGCCTTTTTTTGCTCAACAGATAACGGCGAAACCTGGACCAGAAGCACAACACCTCTGCCGGGCAGGTCACAATGCCTCGCCATAAATTTTCAAGGCCATATTCTTTTAGGAACCGATAGCAAAGGCGTTTTTCGATCTATCGACCAAGGACAAACTTGGGCGGCAATCAATGCCGGCCTGACGAAAGACAAAGTTTTTGCCCTTGCTACCAGTAACAATGGCCGTATTTTTGCCGGGACAGACGGGCTAATCTATAATTCCATTGATAATGGTGATACTTGGCACGCCAGTTCTAATGGTTTGCCCAATGTTGAGTTCAGATCTTTGGCATCACATTCTGACGGGCACATTTTTGCGGGAACCAATGGCTCAGGAGTTTTTCGATCAACTGACAATGGCAACAGTTGGATGGCAATCAATGACGGGTTGGGCAGCAGTAGGATTCAGACTCTTGCCACCGATAGCCATTTTCTTTTTGCAGGCACTCCTGATAGCGGAGTTTTTCGGTCGACGAATAACGGAGACACTTGGAAGCAAGGCCGCATTGGTTTAGAATCTCTTCCGGTATACACCCTGGCCAGCAACGCTGCCGGCTATCTCTTTGCAGGAACGGATATCACGAACCGCCTGTATCGGTCAACTGATCGCGGTGAAAGTTGGGCACCGATCGGCCCAACCTCAACTGGAATATTCGCTGTTGCAACAAACGCGCAAGGCTATCTTTTTGCCGCTTTCAGCTATTCTTTTGGCGACGCAGGTTATGCGACCCTAAACCGCTCAACCGATAACGGCCAAACTTGGAACCAAGTTTTGCAAGTGGGCACATGGCCTTCAGGACGAATATTCGATGTCGTGTGCGGCTCAGAGGGAGAAGTGCTTGTCAGCACATCTGATCGCGGCATACTGCGATCCGACGATTATGGCCGGCAGTGGAAAGATATCGGCTTGAACAGTTTTATTGTGAACCAAAGTGCTTTGAATTCTGATGGCCACATTTATGCAGGCACAGATAGCGGCGCCTTTCGCTCAACCGACAAAGGTGAGAATTGGATTGCAATTAATACTGGTCTAACGAGTGGGCCTATCGGCTCTCTACAAGTGAATTCTGCGGGTCAGATTTTTGCGAGCACGAGTGCTGGCATCTTTACCACGATTGATAATGGCGAAACATGGTCTCACACGGGTTTGGCGGAAGGTGGAGTAATCGCTATAAATCCGTCCACTGGTGACGTTTTTGTGGGAAGTGAGCAGAATGGAATCTTTCGCTCAACAAACAATGGTCGAGACTGGTTACAAATCAATACCGGCTTGTCAACCAAGCGCGTCTCATCATTTACTTTCAGCTCTGTGGGGCGCGTTTTTGCTGGAACGTCTCTAGGGGTTCATCGTAGCGTTCAACCCCTCACTGCCATAAAGAATGTGAATAGCGAGATTCCCCGATTGATTTCTCTAGAGCAAAGCCATCCCAACCCGTTCAATCCGATTACTACGATTGCGTTCGAGCTGCCCGAAGACGGCGCAGCCCAGCTCACGATTTTCAATGCCATGGGCCAGCAAGTCATCGTGTTAGTCGATCAAGCGATGCGCGCCGGACGGCATGAAGTCAACTTCGATGCATCGACTTTGGCAACCGGCGTGTATTTCTATCGATTGCGCTTCGGCGAACAGGTATTGACCAAACGCATGTTGTTCGCGAAATAAGGTCAGTTGACCTGAATGAAAATGAGGCAGACAAAAATGTTGAATGCGGAGAAACTCCAACCGCAACGATTGCTAAGCCGGTAAAAAAGCAAGAGCGCATCTCAAAGTTTCGAGATACGCTTTTGTTTTTTTGCTTCAGTGCAGTTCAGCAGTTCATTTTCAGAAGTACTGATTATAACCGAAAATACAGCTACCCCGGCTTGAAATAATCATTCGCTAAAAATTGTGCGATCACAGCCATCCTGCGCTTTCTTCCAAAACGATGGTTTTCATCGCTTGAATCCAACGCTCGCTGTCATTGAGGCAGGGAATGAGATGCAGCCACTCGCCGCCGGTCGCACGGAATTGTTCCTGCCCAATCTCGCCGATTTCGTCGATAGTTTCCAGACAATCGGTGACAAAACCCGGGCACAGTGCAGCAATGCGCTTGAGCTTTTGTCTTCCCAATTCTGCCAGCGTTTCATCGGTGTAAGGCTGCAGCCAAACTTCGTTGCCGAAGCGTGACTGAAAAGACATTACATATTCGCCGTTTTGCCAGCCGAGTTCGTGCGCCAAAGCGCGTACCGTAGCTTCACAATGCTGCGGGTAAGGATCGCCCATGTCGGCATAACGTTTCGGAATGCCATGAAAGCTGATCACGGTTTTCTCCGGCTGCCAGTCGAGTTGTTGCAAACTCTCACGTACCGATTCTGCCAGCGAATAAATGTAGGCGGGATGATCGTAATAGGGCCGCACCATGCGCAGCGCCGGCACATAGCGCCGCTTGGGAAGATATTTGTAAACTTCATCATAAGTCGAGGCCGAGGTTGCGCCGGCGTATTGCGGATACATCGGAAAAACCAAAATGCCTTCCGGCGCTTCCCGGCAAAGCATTTCCAGTGCGGAGGGAATGGAGGGATTGCCGTAGCGCATGCCGAGCATGACTTTGAAGCGCGCGCCATGCTCCTGATTGAGGGCGCGCTCGAGCTTCTCGGCTTGTGCCTGGCTGGTCACCAGCAGCGGCGAACCGTTGGGCGTCCAGATTTTTTGATATAATCGTGCCGATTTGCGGGGCCGCACCACGAGCACGATCAAATTCAAAATGAGCCACCACACCACTCGATTCAATTCGATGACGCGGGGATCCCCCAAAAATTGGCGCAGGTAACGGCGCAGAGCTTTGGGCGTAGGCGCATCAGGTGTGCCCAATTGCGCCAACAGAATGCCAATCTTGTTTTTTTGTGTCATCAATAGTCGGCTCGGAAAGGTCACCGCCCGGACGGTTTGCAAGGAAAGAATAAATTGTTAATTGAGCTTGCACGCATTCCATGACTAACCGCCCGGGCGGTTTTGCCATTTGCGGAAAGAAGGCGGCCTCATTCTGCTGCGCTGGCCAACAACGCCAACACCTCGCCGGCAGCAGCGAGCGTCTCATCAATTTGACTCGCGGTATGCGCCAGCGAAACAAACGCCGCTTCAAATTGTGACGGCGCAAAATAAAAACCGCGATTCAACATCTCATGAAAAAAACGCGCGTAGCGTTTCGTGTCCGAGGTTCGGGCGTCGTCATAATTTTGCACCGGGCGAGGCGCGAAAAACATGCCCAGCATGCCGCCGGCTTGCGCAACTTGCAGCGGAAGAGAATATTTTTAAGGCCTTCAGTCAAATGCTGGGAATGCTGATTGAGTTTTTTATAGGCAGCGTTTTGCTCCAGCAAACGCAGCGTTGCAGCGCCCGCTGCCATGGCCACTGGATTGCCGGATAGGGTTCCAGCTTGATAAACCGGTCCGAGGGGCGCCAGCTTCTGCATGATCTCGCGGCGTCCGCCGAATGCGGCGCACGGAAAACCGCCGCCGATAACTTTGCCCAAACAGGTGAGATCCGGCGTGATGCCGAACAATGCCTGCGCACTGCCGCGCGCCACACGAAAGCCGGTCATCACTTCATCAAAAATCAGCACGACCTCAGCCTGCTCCGTCAATCGCCTCAACCCTGCGAGGTATCCTGCTTGCGGCATCACCATGCCCATGTTTCCTGCAATCGGCTCGACAATGAGCGCGGCAATCTCCCGCCCCTGGCGAGCAAAAACCTCTTCGACTGCAGTGAGATCATTAAATGGCAACACGATGGTATCTTGCGTCACCGCGCGAGGAACTCCCGGACTGTCAGGCAAGCCCAATGTTGCCACACCGGACCCGGCTTGAGCGAGTAACAAATCGGCGTGACCGTGATAACATCCGGCGAATTTGATGATTTTCTCGCGCCCGGTAAAACCGCGCGCCAGCCGCAATGCGCTCATCGTGGCTTCCGTGCCCGAGCTGACGAAGCGCAGCAGTTCCATCGAGGGCAGCGCTTTCTTGATCAATTCCGCCAGCTCCAGTTCTGCCGGCGTGGGCGCGCCAAAGGAAGAGCCGCTGCGTATGGCTTTGATCGCGGCTTCGACCACTTCCGGGTGTGCATGTCCGGCAATCAACGGGCCCCACGAGCCGACAAAATCCAAATAGCGATTGCCATCGATGTCATACACATAAGGCCCTTCACCTTTTGTCAGCACTGGCGGCACGCCGCCCACCGCTTTGAATGCGCGCACCGGCGAGTTGACGCCGCCGGGAAAAAAGTTCTGCGCCCGGCCAAACCAATCCACGGATTTGATATTTATTGAAGGCACGTTATTCTCCTGTCAAGGATCGTCATTTAAATAACCTACTCATTTTCTTTAAACCGCCAATTGACGCGAATGGCCGTTAATGCTTTTTAATTCGCGATCATTCGCGTCTATTCGCGGTTGGAAATTGGGAAAGTTCTTTAATCATCGCTCCCGTTCAGCCACTCGGCGGCTTCCAATGCGTGATAGGTTAGAATCATGTCTGCGCCGGCGCGTTTGATGGAGGTTAGAATTTCCAGGGTCACGCGCTGCTCGTCAATCCAGCCGTTTTGCGCCGCGGCTTTGACCATGGCGTACTCGCCGCTTACGTTGTAAGCCGCCAACGGCAGATCGAACTTTTCTTTGACCGCGCGAATCACATCGAGAAACGCCAGCGCAGGCTTGACCATCAGCATATCCGCGCCTTCGTTAACATCCAACTCGCATTCACGCAAAGCCTCGCGCACGTTGGCAGGATCCATTTGATGCGTGCGCCGGTCGCCGAATTTGGGCGCCGATTCCGCTGCTTCGCGAAACGGGCCATAAAAGCCCGAGGCATATTTGGCGGAATAACTCATGATGGGAATATGCGTGAATCCGTTCGCATCCAAAGCTTCGCGAATCGCGCCGACCATGCCATCCATCATGCCTGAGGGCGCGACCATGTCAACTCCCGCTTGCGCTTGCGCCAAAACTTGTTTGGCCAACAGCGCGAGTGTTTTGTCGTTGTCCACTGCGCCGTTTTCGATCACGCCACAATGGCCGTGATCAGTGTATTCGCAAAAACACACGTCGGCGATAATCGTCATCTCCGGAACCGCGTCTTTGAATACGCGAATGGCTTTTTGAATAATGCCTTCAGGGTGGTAAGATTCGGAGCCGGTGGCGTCTTTTTGTGCGGGAATGCCGAACAGAATCACGCCGGGAATGCCGAGGCGATGCGCGCGTTTGACATCTTTGAGCGCTTCATCAATGGAAAGTTGAAACTGTCCCGGCAGGCTGGCGATGGGCGCGCGCACGCCCTGGCCGTGCCGGATGAAAAGCGGATGGATAAAGTCCGCGGGCTGCAAATTGGTTTCCCGCACCATGCTGCGAATGGCCGGCGTCCGGCGCAAACGTCGCGGACGAATAAGCGGAGTGTGCAATTTTATTTCTCCCGGGCTGGCTTGGATTGGTTATGGCACTAGGTTACGAACACAGCTAACTTAATTTCAATCGGTTTTTCATTTGAGCTGTCATTCAGCAGGAATCCTGTGAGGCATTCAGCACTCTGTTTAGGACTTCACAAGATTCTTGCAGAATGACAAACTATCTATTCCTGAAAAACCTCTATACTGAGATGTCATTCATACAAATGCCAACGCCTCATGCTTTTTAGAACTTGCATGCGCCTGCACAATCGTTTCGGCGATGCGGTGCGCCCTGACGATGCAATCGCTCACCGAAACGCCGTCGCGATAATTGGCCGCAAAATGCAATCCTGGGAAGTCATTTTCCACGTGATCGATAATCTGCTGGTAGCGCTGATGCCCCAGCGCATATTGCGGAATGGCGCGCGCATAGCGGCGCACGTGCATGAACTCCGGCAGGCCTTGCGCGCCGATGAGTTCGCGCAGCTCTTTAAGCGTCAGTTCGATAAGTTTTTCGTCGCTCAAATCAGCAAGATGCGGCTGGCGCGCCCCGCCGATGAAAGTTGTCAACAACACACGCCCGGCCGGCGCGCGCTCGGGAAAAATCGAGGAATTCCACAGCGTGCCCAAAATCTGGCGCTTTTCCTTTTTGGGAGCGAGAAAGCCAAAACCATCGAGCGGGTGTTGAACATCTTCCTGCTTGAAG
>QEVD01000099.1 GCA_003576975.1 Candidatus Zhuqueibacterota bacterium | reverse complement strand
AACTCCACGAACACGGTCACGCGCCCCTGCCCGGCGTCAAAGTCACGGCTCACTTTCACATCCATGCTGTGAAAGGCGGGATAGCGTTCGGAATTCAATTCGCCATAAACTGTGCGATAATACCTCGTGCCATCAGGATATTGCGCCGGCTCGACCGTTGCCGGCGTGTACGGCCAGCCAGTATGATATTGCCAGGCCAAATTCACCCGCCAGCGCGGCGCCGGCCGGTATGTTGCATCGAGATAAATCGTGTGGCGCTGATCGAAATTGCGCAAAACCTTCTGTCCCAAAATTTCATCTTCAGCAATGGCATAGGCATAACTGGCCCACCAGGCCAGCTTGCCGCCGGCATCGCGCTTCGCAAAAACTTCCACGCCACGCGCATCGCCGCGCTCCGGCTCCAGGCGCACGCGATCATCATCCACCTCCGGAAAAAATTCCAGTGAATTCGAAAGATTGTGATAACGCGGCCGCAACTGCGACAGCCGTTTTTGATAAGCTTCGACGCGCAGATTGACGCCATTTTCAAACTGATGCTCCACGCCCAACACGCGATGCTCGGCCAGTTCTGCCGGATAAAAATCAGCGTCGCCATCCTGCGCCTGCAATTCCTGCAAGCCCTGAGCTTGATAAAAACGTCCCCAACCCAAACGCAACACCGTTGCTTTGCCCAGCGCATACGCAGCATGCAAACGCGGACTGAAATTTGCATCATCCGTGTGTGAAACGCGATCGTAACGCATGCCCACTTCCACCGTCAACGGCGCGAAGAGGCGCATGCGATCGGCGAAATAAAAACCCATTTCGCTGCCGTTCGGATCGAGTTGCACGGCAGTGGTGTCATATTCAAAAAGCAAATCATTCGATCCGCGCCCGACGGCATAGGGATCGCTATTGAAGTAATCGTATGCTGCGGCAAAACGCTTCAGGTTGAATCCCCATTTCAGAAAATGGCGTTCCGCCAAACCAAAACTCCAATCTTGCTTGATCGCATAAACGTTGAGCCTGCGTTGCTCGAAGGCATCCATGTAGACGTTGCGCCGGCCGCTGATGTAATAAATCGCGCGCCGATCCTGGCTCACGCGCCCAACAGACGCCACCGTGCGCGAATAAAGCTGCGGCGACCAAAACGATTGCAAGCCCAGCCAGCCGTAAGAATTGCCATAGCCGGTGTCGGTCACGTCGCCGTCTTCTTCGAGATCGAGATTATCGCCGGCGTGCAACACGTTGGCAGAGAACGTGTGCCGGTTGCTCAAGCGATATTGCCACTTGCCCAGCACGTCGTAATACGTCGGCCGGAATTTGCTTTCAGGTTCGACGACTTGCATCACGAGATCGAAATAACCGCGCCGCGCCGAAGCCAGCCAATGGCCCTTGCCGTTGCCAAACGTACCCTCGCTCATGACGCGCGCATGCAGCAGACTCAGTCCCAGCGAGGTACGATGGCGCTCCGTTTCCGGCTTGATGGTGTTGATGTCGAACACGCCGCTCAACTTGTTGCCATATTCTGCCGTGAAACCGCCGGTCATGAGATTGATGCCGCCGATCGCCTGTACATCGATGATGCTGAGCGCGCCGCCGTTAATATCTTTAAGATGAAACGGCTCGTACAACTCAAGGCCGTCGAGCAGCACCAGCACCTCGTTGTTTTCGCCGCCGCGCACGGTAAATTTCGCTGAGTAATCGCTGGCAGACACGCCTGGCAAGCGCCGCACGGCGCGGTAAATATCCTCGCCGAAATGCGGAATGTTTTGAATATCCTCGGCAGTCAACGTTTGCTGCGTCACCGGTTCTTCTTGCATAATGGCAAAATGCCCGGGCGTTACCACGACATCCGCCAGACGCACCGGCGCTTCGCTCAACTCAAATTTGACTTCGATTGCGGCATTTTCTTTAATGACTAAATTTTCCAGGCGCTGCGACTCGTAACCCACGGCGGTGGCCAGCAACGTATACGTTCCCACCGGCACGCGGGCAATCGCGAAGCGGCCCTCGGCGTCAGTGGCTGCGCCTAGGCGCGAACCCAGCACGCGAACATTTGCGCCGATGAACGGCTCGCCCGTTTCCGCTGCGATGACCAGGCCCTTGATCTCGCCGTTTTTTATGTTCGTGGCGTCGTCTGCCCGCATGGCAGCCGCGTTCATCACACAAAAACTGCACGCCAGCAGTGCGGCTACCCGCATACGCCGCCCGGCATAATTTCTGATTTTGAATTCCACACAGCCTCCTGATGAATTTTTTACTGATCTTGAGTTGTTCGTTCGCGCTTGTGCTCAGGCAAAGCGGATGCCAGTTGGGATTGGGAGCGATAATTCAAATTTTTACAGGCAATTGCAACGAGGTTGGAATCCTGCGGTTTTGCGGGGTAAGCGGGGGAATGCGGAATTTTTCCGCAGGAGTAAATGCCGAAAGGAAAACCATATACTTTCCAGGTCAGTGGATCACCATGCATATTTCCTCAACAGAATGCCCTGAAAAATTTCAAGCGGGAAAATATAGTTGAAATCCAATTTATCTAGAATTGAATTCTTCTTCCGAATTGCCCCCCCAAAGAGGACCCATAGAAAGTAGTTCATTTCCCTAAGCACCTGTAGAAGTAACACACTGCTGATTTAATTCAGTATCTATGTTTATTGAGATTGATTTAAGCAATCCGCAGACTAGTGGTTATAGACGCTATATTTATAGACATTAACTACCTAGCCACGTTGGCTCAGAAATCTGATGGCACTGAGCATGACTGATTGATTCACAGATTTTTGTCGCGCGTAGGCATCTTCATTCCAGGGCTGGTTAATGAAAAATTCGTAATGAAAAGTCTTGGGATAAAACCGTATTTTGTTTCGGGGACTCACTAAAATGGAACAAGTAACTGAATTTATATCAGAATGGAACGTAATCGTCGCTTTTTGTGCCGGCGTAATTCTTACAATCTTGTTTCGAGTACGTAAGAGGATAATTGCTTACTCGTTGGGGATAATAGATTTAGGCATCGAAGGATTGTTCTACAATCTAAATCGAGTGGTTAAGCATTCGATATTTAGTGCGTTTACACTTAGACGATATTGCCGCCTATTGTTGGGCAACGAAAAGTATAGATATCTTCATGTTCCCTCTAGTTTAGATATAAATTTGGATATTGACGACGTCTATGTAACATTATCGCTGGATTATCAAAGTGGTAATGAGAAAAAGTATAACCACGGCGATATCTTGAGTGTTGGAAACCGAATAAGAGTAATAGGAGATCCCGGCTCCGGTAAATCCTCATTTGTCAAAAAACTGCTACGCGATAATTGCAAGCAAGCCATATCGCATCCTTTTGCAAAACCTTTGCCCATTTTGTTTGAATTAAGGAATCTAAGATTCCCGGAGGAAATCGCGCATTCTGACTTAGGAAAGTGGCTTTATGAGCATTTGTGCTCCGAAGCAGAACGAAACGCTAGTTTCCAAATAAGAAATTGTTATTATAACCATTCTGAAACGTATGGTTTATTAGTTCTATTGGATGGGCTTGATGAGGTATCAAGCAACAACTACCCGAAGGTTCAAACTGCCATAGGTCAATTAAGTCAGTTGTTGAGTGGCTTGAGTGAAAAGAATACTGTTATTCTTACGATGCGAACTCAATTTCATCAACAGATAAAGGGTTCTTATCGAGATAGTTTTCCTCATTTGATGATAATGAACCCTTTTGCCCCTGGTGATATTTATGAATTTCTGACACGATGGAGCTTTCGAAAAAACAAAGAACAGAACGTTGCTAGAATCTATAAAGAATTAACAGATCGCCCCAGTTTGAGAGAGATGTGTAGGAATCCGCTCATTCTGTCTATGTACGTCGCTGAAGATCAAGCAACTGGCCATTCGATTACTCCCGAATCGAGGACAGAATTTTACTCAAAAGTTCTAGAAGAACTGATTATTAAAAGAAGACAACTACAGACTGGGCCCATGGCGGCCGCATCAAAGCTTAGAGAACAACGGGAGCGCATTCTTGGGCGAATTGCTTTTGAGCACATGTTAAATCGGGGTCAATCAATCAATTCTTTGAGCTGGAATACAGCATTGGTGGTTACTCAAGATATCCTGAAATGTAGCAAAAAAGAGGCGGAGGACAAGGTTTTTGAGATCGCAAAAGAAACGGGAATAATTTCCGAGGAAAAACCGCGTGAAACGTTTCGTTTTATCCATTTAACTTTTTGCGAATTCCTAGCAGCTCACGAAGCCGTTCAGGGCAGGCACGATGGGTTTCATCAACTGATCAATGCACATTACAAATTTCATGATACCGAAGAGAGTTATCTGAGAACTCGCCTAATAGAGGTTATTCCATTTGCTTGTGGTCTTTTACCCAGAGTAAAAAGAAAAGAGGCGCATTCAGAAGTAGCAAAACTGAAAGATTACAACCTTGTAGCTCGATGCTTTCTTGAAACGAAAGCATATGATCATCAAAGCTGGGTTGATTTTACTCAGGCCAAAAGCAGATCACTGCTTAGCACTCTGGAAGAGAACTGGGATGAACAATGGCTACAAGAGTTACATCTCTTTAACGTCGTCGTTAATGATGCCAAACATTGCTCTGAATATCTACCTTCAATTGATAACACCATTGAGACAGATTCATTTTTTCGATCATTGGTAGGAAAACAAAAAGAGAGCCTCTCAAAACTCTTGAAAGCTTATGCAACACGGGATGCTGCGGCCACGTTTCGTTTAGCTGAAATATGTAACATCGATCTTGCCAGGGATTTTCCAGAAGTCATTATTTTAAACTGTGATCAGTCGCCATTTCTGGCGCTTGTAAAGGAGAAAACAGTAGAAGAAAAAACAAGAACAGCTTTATGGGCTTCGTTGTTGTCTATTGCCGCTCTACGCTCAAAAGCAGTTGCTGAAACACTATCAAACATGGATCCAATAGGTGAGCTAGAAAATCATGTTAACGACGTCCCCCGTAAAAAACGATGGGCCGTCAAGCATTGGTATACAAAGACTTGCATTTTTTCTCGAAAGAGCTATTTGCTGCAATGCTTGAGTATTGCAAATGGCGGAAAAGAGAGCTCGCTTACATTAAGAACAATTATAGATTTAACGAGGGAAATTCCCGCACCTGGAGCGTTTGAGTGGGAAGCAAAGCTTTTTCTTATGATCCCGATCATGATCTTAGGATTTTTCAGCCTATCTGCTCTTATATTAACAATTATATTCATTTTTCTAGGACACGAGACGTACACTGTCGACACAGCCGTTCGGTATATGATGAGTTTTAATATACTGCTATTTTTTCTTTGTTTGTGTGGCCTCACTACGGGATGGCAGCTTCTTAGGTTATCGTTAATCGGCGATTTATACGACGTAATACTGCAACTTGGCAAAAACTATGCAAAAAAAACAAAAGGCTACAAAGCACGATTTTCCCTCCACAAAACCTACTTGCTTTTGTTCGGCTTGAAGTTAAGGAACCTGATACTCAGAATAATTGAAGAAAGGGAATCCGTTTATGAAATTGATGAAAATAGAAAGTCTAGGGCCAGGCAAAATGATATCCTTGGAGCAAGCAGGTTAATTTTAGGAGGTGTTATGGCCAGCCTTACCATAATATCAATACTGATAGTGCACTCTCGGGAAAACAGCTTTGTTTGGAATTATGAACTTGGACAAACTCTGGAATCTCTAAATCATTATGAAAGGGCTGCTCAAAGATATGAAAGAGCGATTGAGCTTGACGCAACAGTCGAAATTGTATATCATAATTTGGGTAGATGTCTAATTGAATTGGGTTTATACGATCGGGCGTGGGTGAGGTACAAGCAATTATTGATCCTTAATCCGAAGGATGATTTAGCCTATCATCAATTAGGATATTGTCTATCCGAGTTGGGTTCCATTGATGAAGCTATCAGTTATTATCAAAAAACGATTGATTTGAATCCTAATTCTACAGTGACATATAACAATTGGAGTCGGATACTATATGACAAGGGATTGTATAGTGAAGCAAGTGAAATCTGTAATAGAGGATTAGCTATAGATTCAAACTATGTTTATCTCCATAAAATACGGGATTTGATTTCCCGTAGACAGCGAGGCGATGATCCTATTATTGGGGAGCCTGGAGGCGATTCTCCTATTGGGGGGCCTGGGACCATGATTGAAGGAGAGGAGCCTGTTGGCAATTCCCCGGGAGTTGGTGATCCCCCTAAATGAGTTAACCATCGACGCTACCTTACCTTCCAACCTGCAAACAAAACCGCGCCGTAACCTGCAAAAAATCTTTGTGATTCCTCTTCGCGAAAAGTCTGACCTCTTTGAAGAACTTCCCCACCTCTGGTATGACGCCTATCTCAAAATGACGCCACGCCCAACCAATGTCTGCCGCTTTACGCACGGCACGTTTGAATATATTTTCGACGATTACGGATCGCTGGAAGCTGCGGGAAAAGCCGCATACGATCGTGCTTCCGAATCCAGGCTCGTGGCGGTTTTGGGGCGGTCAAATCCCATAAAACGCAGCCGCGATGACTACCGCCTGCGCGGCTGGGTTGGCCGCACAGAAGAAAGTTTTGGCAAAGAGTGGGATAAGGGACACTTCATCGCGCATTCCCTCGGCGGCGCGGTAGACGGTATCGAAGCCAACGTCTTCGTGCAGCGCCGCGACTTGAATCGCGGTTGGTCCGCTCGCGGCAAGCTTTTCCGCGAGATGGAAAAGTATTGCGCCCAGCATCCCGGCACATTCTGCTTCAATCATCCGCTCTACCGCGATCATTCCGCGCGTCCGGCGTTTCTAGAGTTCGGCCTACTCAAAAACACCAAAGAACTCTGGGTCGAGCGCTTCGACAACCGTTAGAGCCGCGCCGCCCACCCGCCTTCCAGCCTGCCAACAAAACCACGCCGCAACCGGCAAAAAATCTTTGCGATTGAAATTGTATTACCGAAGTATTATCATGCGGCCTGAATTTCGCCGGTCAAAACCACTTTGCCCAAAAAATCACTGCATGTCAAAGGATTTCATTATGCCGATCTTCTACCGCAAATTGAGAAAGTATAAATATCAGGTTATGGAAGATTACACGGTTACGATCGCTCTCAAGCCCAAGCAAGACATCGATCATCCGTACATCTCGCTTTCTGCCGGCGGGCAGCTCACGGTGCGCAAGCGTTACGCCTGGGATGGTCCGAGCGGGCCGACCTTCGACACCAAAAGCTTCATGCGCGGCTCGTTGGTACACGATGCCTTATATCAATTGATGCGCCTCAGCCTGCTGGATCACAAAGCCGACCGCAGGCGCGCGGACGAAATTTTGCGGGATATGTGCAAAGCAGACGGCATGTTCTTGCCGCGTACATGGTGGGTGTATTACGGCGTGCGCTGGTTTGGTAAAAGCAGCGCTGCTCCCGAGGAAGACAAGGGGGTCGAAATCATTACAGCACCGTAGCCGGCCAACTTCGAACATCATTCTTCGCATGTTTGAAACCGCCAATAAGCGCGACTCAGAAATTAGCGCGCGTTCGCGTTTATTAGCGGTTTCAGAGACATGAAAGAGTTGGCGTCGTCCCCCCGCGTTTCCCCAATTTTATCGCAACAAAAGCATTCGCTTCGTTTGCATAAAATCGCCCGCATGCAAACGATAGAAATAATACCCGCTGGCGAGTTTTTCCGCGTTGAACCAAACGGTGTTGCTGCCCGCAGCTTTTTTCTCATGATCAACTATCGTTGCGACCTCCTTGCCCAGAACATTATAAACTTTTAACGTGACAAATTCCGCCCGGGGCAGCGTGAACGAAATTTGCGTGCCCGGATTAAAAGGGTTGGGAAAATTTTGTTCGAGCACAGCCGTACGCGGCACGTCTTCAGGTTCTTTGACGCCGGTGGCGGGCAACGGCCTGCTCCAAACGCCGCGCGTCGCCGAGAGTCCGGAAAATAATTTTCCATCATGAATGACCAGCGCACTGACAAAGTCGTTGTCAATGGGCAGATTGCCGGTGAGGGTACTCCATGTTGCGCCGCCATTCGTGGAGTACATGACACCCACCTGATCAATTGCAGCGAACAGCATGCGGTTGAAAACCAAAATATCATCGACAAACGTGTTTTGCAGTTGCGCGCTGAGCGGCTGCCAGCTTGCGCCGAAATCTTTCGTCACATAAATGCCATTTGAGGTTCCGGCATAAACCGTATCGGCAACCGCTTCAAGGGTATAAACATCCCCGACATTTGCAATGCGGCGATTGAGCCACGAGTTTCCGTGATCCACACTCACCTGCACGTTTCCTCGCGCGCCCGCAAGCGCTGCACCCGCCAGCATGGCCCCGCTTTGGGTTACGGCAAAGGACGTTACACCCCTCAGGTCTGGGGGAAAACCGGCGCCGGCGCGCTTCCAATTCGCCTGCTTGACGGAAGTCTTGTAAACTCCGCTCGGTTGCAAGCCATCCCAATAGTCGATTGCCGCATAAACCGTGTCGCCAAATTGCTTGACGCCGATGGCGAACGCCTGGGTTTCAAATCCCTCGTTAAAAGCGTGCCACGTCGTTCCAGCATTTGTGCTGCGGCAAATACCGCCGCCTACGACGGCCGCCCACAGTGTGTCCTGGCGCACCTCGAACCCGCGTATATCGAAATTCATTTCTGCCAGGCCCGTGGCATGAACCGCGAAGCTGGCGCCGCCATTGGCGCTCATCCAAAGTCCGGAATTCTCACTGCCGGCAAAAATGCGCGCGCCGCTTTGCACGAAAGCAAAAACGCGGTCAGCCGGTGAGGGCACGGCCTGCCATTGCGCGTGAGCCACGCTTGTCCAAAACGCCAACAACACCACAAATCTTGAGATTCTGCCAGCCATTTGTGTTTACTCCTTGCCGTACGCGTTTAGAAGTTTAAAATCTAAACTTTTGAAAAACGAGAATCCTTACTTAACCAGCCATTCCGGTTGCGCCAGCAATTGCGCCACGAGATTGCGCAGCGCCACCTGCCACTTCAGCGGCTTGCCTGCCAGGTCTTCCCGGCGTTCTTCATGCAACAACGTTTGCAATGCTTCGTTGCTCATGGCCTCCTGCGCTTCCAGAACCTGCACCCAAAACGGCGAGTCTTTGGCGGCAATGCCTTCCGCGCCGGCGCGCACAATGTTGCCCTCGCGATCCAACAACATGCCGGTGACTTGCAGAACTTCCACGGGCTTGTCTTCCGCGCTCAAAAATCGGATGCCTTCTTCGTATCCCGTTCCCAACACTACTTTTTTCCCAAACATCCCCTTATTGGCTTTGGGATATTCGCTGAAGCCGAGCTTGAGCAACAACACAAACTCAACTTGATGGGCTTGCATCGCTGCGCCGAGCGCGGCGCGCCAGACTTTCGAGGGATTCAGGATATGAATGACCATCGGCGGATATTTGTCATGTTCGAGGCGTTGCGTGGCTGCTTCGGGCGGCGCGCCTTCACCCTCGGCGCTGCCGACGTAAACATAGGGCGCGCCCTTTTCCGCCAGCGCTTCGCCGGCCAAATGCTTGCCCCAACCGAGGCTGTCCAAATAAGCATTCATCGCCTCGGCCAATGGCTGCAACGCTTTTTCGCGCCCGGCATAAGAAAATTCAGATTTGGTTAATTCGTCAAAGCTGAGGGCGACAAACCCGGCGGCGGCTTTATTGACAACAGCTTTCTTGTTGTATGTTTTTAGGAACGGCGCGCCTTTCAAACGATCGGTTCGACCGGAGGCAAACGCATGCAACTCCGCGCCATTCCAAACAAAAACGGCAAACGCAACCAGGCAAATCATCATAACACATTTGAGCAACACAGGCTTGGACATAGATTTCTTCTTTCTTTGTATGTGAGATACTGTTCCGTTCGTCAGAAATTACCGCCCGGGCGGTGATCTGAATAGTTACGCATGATAAAATGAAAAACTGCACCGGATACGGCAGGTCCCGGCGGGAGTTGCTAGTCCAAATGGACTATTTTTGTCAAATTCGTCGCGGTCTCCGGGATAATCTTGTCTCGCGAATTCGGTGCACGCTCAAGCACGCAACCTGGTTTCTAAGCTCTCGTTTGTATCGACGGGTTCAAACCGGCATGCGCGATGCCGCGATGTTGCCGTCATGATTGACAATCATATGATGCAGCTATTTTTAGTTCGACTTCGCATTCTGTTGTTTCAACTTTTCGCGCAGGGTTTTGCGGTCAATGCCAAGAATTTCCGCAGCGCGCGTCTTATTGCCGTCCACGCTGGCCAGCACGTTGCGAATATGCTCGATTTCCACCTCCGCGAGCGTGCGCCGGAGGCCATGGCCTCGCTCGGTCGAGAAATGCATGTGCGTGGGCAGATCAACGACTTCGATCACCTCTTCGTCAGTCATTACGGCCAGCCGTTGCATCAAGTTCTCCAGCTCGCGGATATTGCCTGGCCAATAATAATTTCTTAACGTTTGCAGCGCCTCGTCTGAAAAGCGCAGCGGCACACGCCCTGTTTCTTCAGCAAACTTGCCCGCAAAATAATTGATCAATTGCAACACGTCATCGCCTCTTTCGCGCAACGGCGGAATCTCAATGGCGATCACATTGAGACGATAGAAGAGATCTTCGCGAAAGACTTCTTTTTGAACCAAAGCCGGCAAATCCTTGTTGGTTGCGGCAAGGATTCGTACATCCACCTTTTGCGGAACCGTGCTGCCAACTTTGCGGACTTCTTTATCCTGCAAAACGCGCAACAGCTTCACTTGCATGGCGAGACTGGTCTCACTAACCTCGTCCAGGAAAAGCGAGCCGGCATCCGCTGCTTGAAAAAAGCCGTTGCGGGTTTCGGTGGCGCCGGTGAATGCGCCTTTGACATAGCCAAACAACTCACTCTCTTGCAGCGTTTCCGGAATGGCCCCGCAATTCACCGGTACGAATGCCGCCGAAGCACGCGCGCTGCTGTAATGAATTGCGCGCGCCACCAGTTCCTTGCCGGTGCCGCTCTCGCCGGTGATTAACACCGTCGCCGAACTGGTGGCGGCTTTGGCAATGACATTGAGCAGCTTCTGCATGGCTTCCGATTTGCCAATCAGGCCCTGCGGCGAGTGCGGCGTTTGAAAGTTGACGGCCTGCACGGCGCGGCGCCGATGCAATTTCTCGAAAGCGCGTTGCACGGCAGCATGCAGCTCATCATCCGTGAACGGTTTGGCAAGAAAATCCTCCGCGCCGCTTTTGACCGCGGTGACCGCGCCTTCAATGGTCGGATAACCCGTGATCATCATCACTTCGATATCTTTGAAGTTTTCCCGGATATGGCGAATAAGGGTCATGCCGCTGGCGCCGGGCATTTTCAAATCGGTGATCACCAAGTCTGCCGGCGCGGACTCCAGCATGCGAATGGCTTCCGTCACATTGGACGCCGTGAAAACTTGATACCCTTGCGAGGTCAAATTCCGTTGCAGCAATTCCAACGTACTCGGCGTGTCATCGACTGCGAGGATGCGGCCTTTATTATCGGAAGCGGTTGTCATTTTTCATTCTCTCAAACAAGAGTCGGAGCAAGTGGGCATGACATTCACGAAATCAGCATGAGGAATGCCTTTCCTTGCACTGATTCTGCGGCAAAGCGTCGGAATGCAACGCCTGCGCTGCTTCCGGCGCAGAACTTCAGCTTTCCGGAGGTTCCACGATCGGCAAATTGATTTCGAAGCGCGTGCCGTGCCCGACTTTGCTTTCGACGTTGATCGAGCCTCCGTGTGAGGTGACGATGCCATGAACTACTGCCAGGCCCAAACCCGTTCCCTGTCCCACATCCTTCGTTGTAAAAAACGGAGTGAACAATCTGGCTTTCACATCGTCCGTCATGCCTGTTCCGGTATCTTCGACGACAAGCGAAACCTGGCTGTCATCGGCAAAAGTCGCAACAGTTAAACATCCTCCGTTCGGAGTGGCCTGTAATGAATTGACGGCCAAATTAACCAACACCTGCTGCAGTTGCGTGGCATCGGCCGTGATATGGGGCAGATCCGGCGCCAATTCGAGAATCAACCGGATACCCTGCTTGGCAAAGCGTGACTCGAGAAAAAAAAGGCTTTCCTGCACAATCTCATTCAAATTGACGCGCGCTTTGGTGGGCGGCATTTGCCGGGCAAACATCAACAATTTCTTGATCACCTCGCGCGCGTGCAGCGCAGATGAAACGATTTTTTCAATATCCTGTTCCGTTTGCGCGGGCAGCCCGGGAGATTTTCGGGCAAGCTGTGCAAAACCCAAAATATTTGCCAGCGGCTCATTCAACTCGTGCGCGACGCCCGCGGCAAGCTGGCCGATGGTGGCTAATCGATCAGCGTGCTGCAGTTGATATTGCAGACGCGCTTTGTCGCTTTCAGCCTGACGGCGCTCGACAATAAGTTCGACGTGATTGGCAACCGCCTCGATCAGGCTGCGTTCTTCGTTGAGAAATAATCCCAGTTCTGAAGGGGGAGTGTTTTCCAAGTAAGCAATTTCCACGGCGCCGCGGCGCTTGCCATTTACGACGATGTCAGCAGAGAGCTTGCGCGGGCTTTCGTGAAAATTTGTTGTGGTGTAGGGGCGATGATCGAGAATGATTCGGCCAACGGCAAATTCCGGGTGCTGCATGGCGGGAGGCAGCAAATTCACGATGTTCTGCAGAAGCTCTTCCAGGGAGAGGTTCGGGCGAACGGCAATTTGCATGATGCCGTACAGGCAGGTCAGTTCCTTGACGCGTTCGCGCAAATCCCGTTTTGCGCGCTGTGCGGAGTCCGTCACATCTGCTGCGTGTGCGTCATGTTCATAACGATCCTGATTCATAGCGTCGACATCAATTGAAATTCGCGAAGAAGATACCCTCCTTGCAGGTGAAAGTCAAGTGCCCCCGCCCGGGGAATCCCAATGAAACCAATCGGCAGGCAGGCATTTCACCGATTCATGCGGGAGTAAATCTTATTTGCTGCGCTCTCAAGAGAAATGGTTGGGGACGATCGCTTCATGCCCCGTTCTTGCCAAATAGGCGCGTGCTTGGTTTGATTGGCGCACACTCAATTTGCTGAAAGCCCTTTGAACCGCGGTAAAAAGCTCTTCTTCAGTAAAGGGTTTCACCAAATACTCGGCCCCTCCGGCTTTGGCAGCCACTAAAGTCTCTCGAATTGCAGCAGAACCGGTGACGATCATGACTTCCGTGTGCTTGAAATTTCTTCGAATGTG
>QEVD01000717.1 GCA_003576975.1 Candidatus Zhuqueibacterota bacterium | reverse complement strand
TGATAATCGCCGCCGCCGTGCGTGCTTCCTCCGCCATAATATTTTGCCCGGATCGGCCCGAAGCTGCGAAAACCCGTAGGCGGATATTTGCATGCGCGCACCAATGCTTGCGCATCCTCGGGCGTGTTGATCATCGGGCAGATGACGCCATACGAGCCGGCGTCGAGAACTTTCATCAAAAAACCGGGATCGTTCCACGGCACGCGCGTCAGCGGAATGACGGCCGTGGTGGAGATGGCTTGCAACATGGTGGTTGCCACTTGATAATCGACGAGTCCGTGCTGCATGTCGATGGTAATCGAATCGAAACCCTGATGAGCCATAATCTCGGCGGAAAATGAGCTGGGGATCGAACACCATCCGTTGAGCACCGCGCCACCGCTCGCCCAGATTTCTTTGATCGTGTTTTTTCGCATCACAAATTCCTTTGCTGGATAAATCAGTATTAAAACGAAAATTTGTCAAAGTGAAATATCAAAGGTCGCAATCTTTTTCTCTTCAAAATTATGAGGTAATCCAACAGAGTTTGCGCACGCCTGGAATGTCATTCTGTAAGAATCTTGTGAAGTATAGAGAAAACTGCAAAAAGCGCGATCTAGCTCATCGCCTCACAGGATTCCATCAAATGACGTGGCGAAGAAGTTGGGCAAAGCCTCGAACTTAACGGTGCAGTACTATTCGAGTCTGATTAGTCGGCGGTTGGTATTTCGTTCTCATCCAGCCCTGCAATCGCGGCACGGCCCATCGCCAGCACGGCCTCAGCAGAGCTGCCGCCAATATGAGGCGTGGCCAGAAAATTGGGCAAGCGCAACAACTCCAAATCCAACGGAGGCTCCAAAGCAAAGACATCAAAACCAGCCGCGGCCAGCCGGCCTTCGATGAGCATATGCTTCAGGGCCGTTTCATCGACGATGCCGCCGCGCGCGGTATTGATCAAAACAGCTTCCGGTTTCATCAATGCCAATCGTTCGGCGGAGAGCATATTGCGCGTGCTGTCGTCCAGCGGCACATGCAGCGTCACAATGTCAGAGCGGCGCAACAGTTCTTCCAATCCCACTGGTTCAACCTGGTTTGCGGCATAAAACTCCGGGAAATCCAAAATATCATGCGCCAACACCCGGCAATTGAATGCTCGCAGGAGCAGCGTCAAATCCTTGCCGACATGACCGCAACCGATGACGCCGACGGTTCTTCCGGTGAGTTGTTTTCCTTGTCTGTTTTTCCAAATGCCACTGCGGACTTCTTGGTTAGTGAGCGGAACATGACGCAGGAGGGAGATCATAAAAGCAATTGCCAACTCAGCGACCGAGCGTTTGTTGACACCGCCGGTCCAGCCCAGGCGAATACCTCGTCGGGCCATGGCCTGCTTGTCCAGCATATCGGTGCCCACGCCGTATTTGCTGATGACTTCCAGCTCCGGCAAAGCCGCGAGTATGGATTCGTCGATCCGCTCCAACGCCGTGATTAATTTGCGACGGCCTTGCGCGAATTCAATCAGCTCCTTGCCGTGCAAAGACAGACCGTCATCATTGAATCGCACATTTGAATAGCGCTCCAGCAACTCGGCGCGCAAGACAGGATGTTGCGAAAAGGATCGGGAAGTGACCGCAATCGGCGTGTTGTTCTTCATGCAAATTCTTTCTACTTGCCTTACTGTTTGACCGCTTGTTTTTGTTTGAAAGATTCATCCGCCTCATAAATTCCGAAGACCAGGCGCATGGTTTCATAAGCGTCTCTGGAGGTGCCGTAGCGCACCGGTTCGCCGGTGCGAATGCATTTCACAAATTCTTCCAGCTCCAGTTGCCACGAGGGATCCGTGTTGCAGAACGTTGCCTCTTCCGGCGGATTGCCGATGGCGTAACCCTGGTGCTTGCGGCCTTGGATAATCCATTCGTCGCGATAGCTTCGACTGGAAGAGGGCATGCCGTCCACGATTACATAGCCATCTTCCATGAAAATTTCAAGCGTGAAACGGTGTTTCCATTGTGTGAACGAACTGTGCAGCATTGCGATGCGGCCCTCGTCGTTGCGCAGCAAGGCAAAGGCATTATCCTCGAAAGGAAAATCCCAATAAGCCGTGGTGCACATGCTCTTGATTTCCGAAAATTCGCCGCAAAAGTGGCGAAACAAATCCAGCATGTGAATACCCTGATCGAACAAAATGCCGCCGCCGGCCAACGCCGGATCGAGCCGCCATTCATTGGCGTTGCCGGAGCCTTGCGCTTTGCCATAAACCCCGCGCATC
>QEVD01000716.1 GCA_003576975.1 Candidatus Zhuqueibacterota bacterium | reverse complement strand
CGCTGCGGCGCATGCTTTATCCTGAAAACGGTTTGACGGATTTGATTAAGGCAAATGGGCACAGTGCAGCCCCGCATCAGATGCAGATGATGCAACCGGTTTATGATGAAGCATTGCAAACCCTGCGGGGCTATGCCGAGGCCCTGCGCGGTCGCCCCGAGCCGGAGCTGCAACGAGAGCTGGTTAAAATCGATTCGTTGCTCAAAGTCGCGCAAAATAAAATACGCCGCCAGACGTTTGAGGCAAAAGACGCCAAGCTTTTCATGCCTGCGATGAAACTCAATTCCCGGGTCTCTCCGGAACAGGCGCAGGAGATCAATGCCTTCGCCGACGATCTCACGCGGCGCTGCCAACGGTGCCATGCCGTCGCAAATGCCGCGATTCAGCGCGTGCAAAAAGATCAGCAAGTTTTGCGGCGCGCCGAGTTCAATCATCGTGCGCATATTTTGCAGCGGCGTTGCCTTGATTGCCATACGGAAATTCCGATTTTGGCGCAGACTACTGCGGCGGCCACAACCCAACCGGTGCGCGACCAATCCGCCATTCAAAATATCCCGGAGATTGCGAATTGCCGCAGTTGCCATAATTCTTCGGAGACGTCGAATCGTTGTGTCACGTGTCATTTTTTTCATCCGAACAAAACCAATCGTTCGAGTCTGTTGATGTATCTTGATTGATCCCATTCCTCATTGTTTTGAGGGCATCACATGAAAGCCAAATTCTTCTGCACCACCGGCATGCTGTCCGGGGCAAAATTCGAGATCGGCAAGCAGGCGACCATTGGAAAAAACGGCGGTAACACCATCGTGCTGGATCCGCCGCAGATTTCCGATCGCCACGCCCGCATCTTTTGGGATGACGCGCAAAAATGCTACCGGCTTGAAGATCTCGGCAGCCGCAATGGCACGCAGCTCGATGGCATGCGCGTGCAGCGCCGGGAGAAGCTGGGAGCGTTGCACATTATCACGCTAGCGGGAATGTTTGATTTCGTTTTTCAAGCGCTGCCCGACGAGGGGTTGCCGGCAGCGAGGCAGAATGGTTTCAAAGTACAAACGCCCGCGCGCTTGAACGGAAGCGCTCAAAATCAAATCGGCCCGGCCAAACCGGTTTTCATCAAACGCGAAGCGCCGGCGCGCGCACGGCGGCGTTCGAGTTACAGCCGCACGATGATCGAGGCGCTGCCGCCGTCCTTTTCGGACGCGTCGTTCGAAGCAGAAAAATTCCAGGAATTTCAACAAACCAGGATCGAAGCGGCGTTTGACGCGAGGGGGTGGCCGCGCAAAGCAACAGACTTTTTGCTCGAAGTCAAAAACACCGGCGGCGGGTGGCAAAATTTTCAGCTCAACGCCGGAGAAAATGTTGTTGGCCGCGCGCCGGAATGCGAAGTGTGCATCGATGATCCTTCGATCTCGCGCCGGCATGCCGTGCTGGTGGTTAATTTTGACAAAGTCAGCGTGCGCGATTTGGGCAGCCGGAATCATACGTTTGTCGGTGATGAAACCGCGCTCACGGAAATCGCGATTCCGCTGCAGGCGCCGCTGCGTTTCGGCGCAATCGAAGCGCGCGTCGTCACGAACGCCGCCTGAACGCCAAACCATAGTTTTACCGATCGCAACAACAAAGATATTCATTCAAATTGCCGAAGGAGAGATTTTTAGTATGTCATTCACAGTCGGGCAGCCGTCTCTTCGCCGTGCGGGTGGCGCCAGTTGGAAGGCGTGGTGCTTGTTCATTTTATTTTTTGTGTTCGCGTTGTATACGTTCATCCTCGCGCTGAGTGGATG
>QEVD01000098.1 GCA_003576975.1 Candidatus Zhuqueibacterota bacterium | reverse complement strand
TCGATGCCATCGTCACCGGGCCAATAGCGAAGGTCGCGCTGGCGGCGGCGGGTTACAACTATCCCGGCCAAACCGAATTTATCGCGGAGCGCCAGGGCGCAAAACACTTTGCCATGATGTTGATCGCCGGCAGCTTTCGCGTTGCGCTGGTCACGACGCATTTGCCCTTGCGCAACGTTGCGGCGGCAATCACGCAGGAAAAGATTATCGATAAACTGCGTGTGCTGCACCGTGAATTGCGCAGTCGTTTTAACATTCCCGCGCCTAAAATTGCTGTCACCGGCTTGAATCCGCATGCCGGTGAGTCCGGTATGTTAGGCAAGGAAGAAGAAGAAATCATTAAACCGGCGTTGGCGCAGGCTCAACGCGAGGGCATTGCTGCAAGCGGCCCGTTTTCGGCAGATGCGCTTTTTGGAAGATATGCAAATCGCACCGGCGATGAAAAATTATCGTTTGATGCCTTTCTAACGATGTATCACGATCAAGGCCTGATTCCTCTCAAGATGGCTGGCTTTGGCCGGGCAGTGAATTACACGGCCGGGCTGCCGATCGTGCGTACTTCGCCGGATCATGGCACGGCTTTCGACATCGCCGGCAAAGGCATTGCGAATCCCACGAGTATGATCGAGGCAATACAGCTTGCGGTGGACATCATCACAAAGAACGACGGAGATCGCCCCGTATAGCCTGGTGGCGGAGTTTTACGATCATCTCATGCGCCACGTGAATTATGAGCGCTGGGCAAGCTATGTCATGTCGCTGTTTCCGCTGGCAGATGATCGGCAAACTCGCGCAGCCACCGCGCGGGCCAGAGTCACGCGGGTTTTGGAGTTGGCGTGCGGCACGGGTCAAATGCTTGTTGAGCTTGCAAAAGCGGGATTTACAGTTTTCGGCAGTGATCGCTCGGCGGCCATGTTGCGCGTGGCCCGGCAGCGGCTCATGCGCGAGGGCCGGCATGCCAACTTGTGGTGTGGAGACATGCGTGAGGTTGCCGCCGCCGTTCAAGTCGATGCCGCGATTTGTCTGTACGACAGCATCAATTACTGCTTGACGCCGGAAGATTTGCAGCGGGTGTTTAAAAGTGTGGCGCAGCTCGTGCGCGGCGGCGGCTTGTTCATTTTTGATATTTGTACGCAGCACAATTGCAGCAGAAATTTCCGCAATTATATCGAGCGTGATGCCACCTCAGACTTTTCCTACACGCGCCATGCTTATTACAAAGCCTACAAAAAATTGCAATTCAATGATTTTAAGATTATTGATGAAACGAATCGTGAGCAGGAATATTGCGAGCGGCATATCCAACGTGTCTATTCCATTCGTGAAATGTCCGAGCAATTTATGGCTAACGGCCTCTGGCAGGAAGTTGGCCGGTTTAGCGGGATGTCGCGTCGCCCCGGGCAGGAGCGGGCAGAGCGTGTGCATTTCGTGCTGAAGCGAAATGCGGATATTGATCAAAGCAATTCTTCATTATGAATCTCGTTCGGCTGTCAAATGTTGCGCTCAAATATCCCGGCGGGGATGGCTTGCAGTCCGTGAATTTGATTGTGCGCAAAGGCGAGTTTGTTTTTCTCGTGGGCCCGACCGGGGCCGGAAAAAGCACCGTGCTCAAGATGATTTATATGGCCGAGAAGCCCTCGGAGGGCACGGTGGTGGTTGGGCGTTTCAATTCAAAGACGGTGACGGCAAAACAAATTCCATTGTTACGCCGGCAGCTTGGCATCGTCTTTCAGGATTTCCGTTTGTTGGAAGATCGCAACGTTTATGACAATGTTGCCTTCGTGTTGATTGTTACGGGCAGCAAACAAAAAGACATCAAACGCAGCGTGCTGCGTGTGCTTGCCCAGGTGGGGTTGAGCCACAAGCGTTACAGCATGCCGCACGAGTTGTCCGGCGGCGAGCAGCAACGCGTGGCGATTGCGCGCGCATTGGTCAACAACCCGTTTATGATATTGGCGGATGAGCCGACCGGCAACCTCGATCCGGCGACCAGCGCCGGCATCATGGAGCTGTTGGACAAAATCAATGCGCGCGGCACCGCAATTTTGATGGCAACGCATACGTATTCTCTCGTGGAAGGCGTGAACCGGCGCGTCGTGCGCATCGAGGGAGGAGTGACGACATCTTGAGCTGGTGGTACTGCCTCAAAGAGGCATTTGACGGATTAACACGCGCGAAACTGGCAGCGCTCATCGCAGCCCTCACGATGGCAGGCGCACTCGTTCTCATGGGATTGTTTGCGCTGGCCGCGCACAATTTCGTCGAGATCGCCGGCTCTCTGCGCAGCCGTATCGAATTGGAAATTTTTGTTGATAATGCGCGCGACGAGTCCGGCATCCAAAAATTGCGCCGGCAAATCGAGACAGTTCCGGGCGTGGCCAAGGTCAAATATGTTTCGCGGCAAGAGGCTACGGAAATTTTCCGCAAGGAATTCGGCGACGGGTTCATCGACCTGCTCGCGTCGAATCCTCTGCCGCCTTCGTTCCAAGTTGCGCTGCAAAAATCGCATCAACACAGCCTCGCAGCGCAGCAACTGGCCAGCCGCTTGCGCGCGCTCGACGGCGTTGATGAAGTCGTTTACCGCCGCGATTTTGTGCAACAGGTGGAACGCTACATCGATTTTGCGATGCTTGCGGGCCTCATCATCGGGCTGGTGGTTTGCCTGGGCTCGCTTTTCGTGGTGATCAATCACGTGCGGCTGGTGGCGTATGCCAAGCGCCGCACCATTGAAACGATGCAGCTGGTTGGTGCAACCCGCTTTTTCGTCGCTACGCCGCTGCTGCTGCAAGGCCTGTTTCAAGGCATTGCCGGCAGCGCTTTGGCATGGGCTTTTTTCTATCTACTGCAAAAATTTTTGCTTTCGTCCTACCCTGAAATCATTCGCTTCCCCTCCTACTTCATGCCTGCGCTTGCCGGCTTTGGCATTCTGCTCGGCCTTGTGGCTGCTTATCTCGGCGTAAAAAGATACATCAAATAGGCAGGCGGTTCCGACCACAGGCTCGGGTATCTTGTTTTATTGGGACTTCATAAATTTTTACACCGAATTTCAGACAAGCTGAAAATCGAAGCTCTTCGAGCAGCTTTGAAAACTTCGCCTACAGAAGTAGAGCTGCCACAGAAAGAATAAAGCCTTTTCGGTGGGATTTCATTTCAGCGGACGAAACACTTTCAGAATTTTATTCTAACTTTGAGCGCCTTATGGCCTGCCCCGATTTGCAAGCAAGCGGCAAATCAAAGCTTCTGCGAAACAGCAAAAAATATTCGGCGAAACTCGGCGTCTTCGGTGATCATCGGTGACAAAGCTTTTCTGCCGAAATGCGCCAAAGTGATCGAACATCGTCCCCAAAAAATTGGCAAGATGATTTATCGACAGAATTATTTCATATCGTTCTGCCATAAACTTTCAGAAATCTGTTCTGATCTTGAAAAGCTAATCGTATAGCGAGGGCAAAAACAGGATGGATTAATCAAATGATTTTCTACTCACCTCGTTGTCAATCCAGAGTTGGGCGGCGTTTTTATTTGAGAGTCAATGTGCCTCAAAAGCGCAATTCCATCCCGGTGAAAAAGACGGTTTTGCGGTAAAACACGCTTCGAATCGGGGATTCATTGTCGTGATAGGAGATGCGAGCGAGCAGCGTGAGTTCATTCGAAAGGTCGCGTGAGACATCCAAAATCAAATTGTTGCTTTGTTCGCGCTCGGCATCAAACTCCGGAGGCACGATGGGCGGAGTGGATTCTGCATAGCTTTTGGTTTGCACCATGGCCGCGGCGCGAATCAGCCAGCGCCTGGCCGGACTCCAGGCCGCGAGCGCCTGCAGCCGGAGACGATCATAATCATACCCCAGACTGTTGGAGCGATTGAATTGCGCCTCGACGCTGGCCCGCAGCAGCCATTTGCGGCTCATCGTGAATGTGAGGCGCAAGGCGCTGAAATTCTCCTGTTGCGCATAAGGCGCGCGCTGTACCAGCGTTGAGTTGAAGTGCAAATATGCAAAACGGAGATAGTCGAGCCGGCGCCGCTGCGCCGTGAGTTCCAGAACAGTGCTTTGCGCGAGGCGGTGGCGCAAAGATAGAAACGCGCCCCAAAAGGTATAGTCAAACAGCGAGTCTGAAGCGGCATAATCAAGTTGCCCGTTTTCCACACCTGCTTCAAGCGCGGCACGCTCGGACAGGGCGGTGGTGGCGCCCAGAATGCCGCCGGAGGTGCCATAATCCGCGGTATTATTCAAATAATTTTTGAGAGTCACTTCGCCCTGCACAAAAAAACGCAGCCAGTCGTTGGCGCGCAATGTAACCCCGCCTTTAAGATCATTCAGCAATTTATGCTCGTCATTGTGCGCGTGATACAAGAGCAGCGCGCCGGAATAATCGAACAGCAGCCGCACATTTTTGCTCACCCGTTCGGCTTTGCTTTGCAACAAGAGGCGGCCAACCGGCGCGGAAACCGGCGCGACGCTGGATTCATAAATATTGCTATCGTTTTCAAAACCGGCTTGCACGCGATAATCGAGCTGCCAGGGTTTTTGCGCAAACGTGGTCGAAGGGGAAAGGAACAGAAGGACGGGGAGTGCGGGTCGAAGAATGTGCAATGCGAAAGCGGAAAAAAAACGCGGGAGTTGATAACGAAAATCGTGCATTGGATCTTTTATTTTCGCACAGAGATCATCATGCCATTTGCTGCGGACACTTTGCGGAAATCGGGTTTAGGCCTGCTGATTTACATGATCGCCACGAATTTTAGAGACGCTTGCAGAGAAAATACTTTAAACCTGGGAAAAACGCAATTCTTCAGATGATTTTAAAAAGAAAAAATGGGAGGACAAATACTAAAATCTTTCGCCTGATTAACTTCGTTCGACTTGACTTCCTAGCATTTGAAAGTGCCAACAGATCAATTACCAAGAGAGCAGCGGAAATCCGCGTTTATCCATGCCGAAATAAAAACTTCGGGCAGGACAATTTTTGCAATTGTTCTGCCCGAAGCATAAAGAGTTTTAGTCGGCAAGATGGCTGGCGAGATGAATCACTCTTTCAATGCGAGCGGGTACGACCAAGCTGTTCGAACGCCTCGGCGCGCCGCTTCAAGCTATCCACCTGGGCCTGGCGCTGTTCCAACAGCAGCCGCAAGCGTTCCTGCCACTTGCGCAAGTCCTGGCTGGAGAGATCGGAAATTTTTGCCGGCAGGTTAAATGCAACGATCGCGCCGCCCGTCGATGCAGCCGAGAAAACTTCTGCGCTGCGCGTCACACCTTCGGTGACGCTGAGATTATCTGTTTGCGCCGGTCCGAAACTCGCCGTGCTTTGGGAATTGCTGCTGCGCACGCCCTCATTCAGCGGTTCCAGCAATGCAATTTCCGAGGCGAATTCATTCACACGCCGCCGCATCACCTCTTCTTCCCGAACGTCTTGAAGCCGTTGATCGAGGCGTTTGACTTCGCGCGCCAGGCGATCGGCTTGATCACGCAGAAAATCGGCTTTGCGTTTGAGCGCCGCTTCATCGTCGTTCGGCTCAGCGCGAACTTCGTAAATAATAATCGCCGGGGGCGGTTCCGCCAAAATTTGCTGGCAGAACGATTGCCATTGCCGGTACGTTTTAATTTCGCGCGTCACGCGCTCGCGTTCTGCGGTGTCGCCTGATTTTTTTGCCTGCTTGCCTAATTCTGCGAGACGCGACATCTCATCGTTCAAATTTTTGAGCAATAACTCAGCTTTTTGCCGCACCAAACGATCCAGATTCTGCTCCCGAGCTTGCACAAGCTGAAGCGAATCGGCAATCCGTTGCGAACGTGCCAGCGCCGCCTCCAGGTTGCGCGCCTCGAATGGTGAGGTTTGGCGCTGCTTCAGTGCGCCAATCGCACGCGCCAAACTATCAGCCTGCCTCGACATAACCTTCTGTTTGGTTTGAACTTCAAGCAAGCTTTGAAGCAGTGAATCTATTTTCACTTTTTGGTCTTGTATGTGGGGAGCTTGCGCCAAAACGGCACTGCTCAACAAACTCACCCACAGTATTCCCAAAAATCTGTAAGCTATTCTGATCATCGCAGTTCCACAAAATAGTTGGTGATGACTATGTGCCGTAAATACCATTACAAACTCCATTCCACGCATCACCGTTCGCGGGCTGCCGACTTCCGCACCCACTTGAAAAGTAGGTATATGCAATTATTAAAGCAAGGGTTCTATTGTGAAGACAAGACAATTCGAGGGATTCCGTGAAACTGCAGGTTGCTGACAAAAACCTCTCCGCTATGACTGTCAATAAAAACCAAGAAATCGAAGCGCTGCTGCAATCGCATCAAACCCGCATTCGCGTCGTGGGTTGCGGCGGCGGCGGCAACAATACCGTGACACGTTTGATGGAAGTCGGCGTGACGGGAGTCGACACGCTCGTGATCAACACGGACGCACAAGATTTGTTGAGCGCGAAGGCTGATGACAAGATTCTCATTGGCCGCGTGCTGACCAAGGGGCTCGGCGGCGGCAGCAACCCGCAAATTGGCGAAGAATCCGCGCGCGAGAATCGCAAAGAAATCGAAGAAGCGTTGCAGGGCGCAGATATGGTGTTCGTCACCTGCGGTCTCGGCGGCGGCACCGGCACCGGCTCAGCCCCGATCGTGGCAGAAGCCGCAAAACGCATGGGCGCATTGACTATTGCGGTTGTGACCCTGCCGTTTTGGGAAGAGGGCGTGATGCGCTGGGAGAATGCGCGCCTTGGCCTGGAAAAGCTGCGCGCAAATGCCGACACCATCATTATCATTCAAAATGACAAGCTCTATGAGATTGCGCCGGATTTGCCGCTCGGGCAGGCCTTCAAAGTCGCCGATGAAGTTTTGGTGAATGCCGTGAAAGGCATCATCGACCTGGTGACGACCAAGGGCATGGTCAATCTTGATTTTGCCGATATCCGCGCGATTATGCAAAATGGCGGAACGGCCATGATCGGCCTCGGCGAGAGCGAAGGCCCCGACCGCGCGCAACGCGCCATCGAAATGGCCCTGCAGAATCCCTTGCTCAATATCGACATCACCGGAGCGCGCAATGCGTTGATCAACATCACCGGCGGTTTGGAAATGTCGCTGAAAGATACGCGCACGATCATGAAAATCGTGGCCGAAAAACTTGATTCCACCGCCAAGATTATTTGGGGCGCGCGCATCGATCCGGATATGGGGAATTCCGTCCGCGCCATGGTTATCGTAACGAATTTCCAAGAAGGCAAAAATTTGATGCTCGGCGCTGATCGCACGCTGCAATTGCAAAAAGAATCTGCAGCAGCGGCTAAAATCGCCGCGCCGGCCATCGTCGAAAAATCGGAAAACGCGAGTCACGACGCGAACACACATTTGGCGGCAACAAAGCAGATGCAACCGGCGCAGGAAAAAATGAAACCTGCGCCCTCGCGGCCGGCCAAAAAAGGCGCGACAAGCTTTGGCAAATCTTCCCGCCCGCTGCACGTTTCGCTGGATATGACCCCACTCGAGGAAGACGAGTTGAACACTAATCATATCCGGCGAGCGCCGGTTCAACCGGCGATGCCACAAGAAGTTCGTCCGCCAGCGGCACAGACAAATTCCACTGGCAATACCGTTTCTCCGACTCCAGCCAACACCCCACGATTCCCGGAGCCTTCAAAGCCAGCGGCAAAACCGGTGCAGCCGCAAGAATCAAACGCTTCTTTGGGAAAGCCACCCAAAAGCGAAACAAAGATTGAATTCACTCCGCCAGCTCCGGCAAAAGCGCCCGCGCCGTCTGAGCCAAAATCGGCGACTGCCGGCCCGCCGCCCGCCGCGGCTTTCAACTCACGGCCGATCGCAGGTTTGTTATCGAAGCAAAAATCCTTCAAAGAAAAAAATCTGGTTAATTTGCAGACGTTGCAGGAAGCGGTTGTTTATCTGATGGCAAACCCGCAAGACGAGGAAACCTGGCAGAATATCAAGCTGTCAATGGAGGGCATCAATCGCTCGGCGCAGATGCTGGAGTTTCATAAAATCGCCGAGTATGCCGGCACGCTGGAAGAGGTTGCCGAACGCGTGTTGCAAGGTATCTTCAAGGTCACGCCTGAAATCATCGAAGTGTTTACGCGCGCCGCTGCTGTGCTCGACGGCATGATCTACAACGATGCCCCGGCTCTGCAAGTGGCGCAACAGCATCAAACCAAGTTGCAACAACTCGCGAATGAATATCGCGAGGCGAAACCGCGAGAGACGCCTGCGGCGAGCACACCCAAGTCGGCGCTGCCGGCAGCAGAAAATTCCATGCGAACGGCGATAAATAATAGGGCAGGATCTCAACCGCAGCCTGCCGGGGCAGCAACAAAGGACGGCACACAACCGGCAAGCCGTCGGGCGAAAACTGACGATGAGGTGATGGCCTATCTCAAGGGCCGGTTTGCCGCCCATCGCGAGACGCCGTAGATACCATTTGAGCATCTCACGGCTTGTATTACCTGAAACGCAAAACGCCCCTCGTTCAAGTTCCAACGAGGGGCGTTTTAATTTTAGGGAAAATTTTCCCGGGCGGCAATCAAAATCGTGCGGAGGGGGAGCAATTCCCCAAAAGTAGGTGTTTCAAAATATCCCTTCATCGAGCCACAAAATTATATCACCACTTCGTGGTTTCATGAAGAAAAAACGCCAAATGACTATAATCATGTCATCCCTTCGGGATTTTCCGAACCGAAAATCCCGAAGGGTGACATATTTACTGCACCAACTTCTGGGAATTGCACCCCGGTAGATCAACTTTGTTTTAGCGCACCAGCACAAACTTCTTCACTGCCACTTGATTGCCGGCTTGCAGCTTGTAAAAATAGACGCCGGCAGGCACGGCGCGGCCAAAACGATCAACGCCATCCCAGGAAACTTCCTGGCGGCCGGCATTGCTGCGAAGTTGCGCAAGGCCGGCAAAACGCATCACTTCCTGGCCCATCAAATTATAAATCAACAATTGCGCGCCCTCGCGCGCTGCGCCGGTGCTGAATGACAACCGAATCGCTTCGCGTTGCGGCGCAAAGGGATTGGGATAGGCGTCATACAATCCGAACGTCATCGGCGTGTCGCCGCCATGACCGGCAACGGCGCTCGGCACACTTTGTTCGAGAGCCGTAACCGTCACCGGCGTTTCCTGCCAATTTTTGAATTGCTCGCCTGTGGCGGCTTCATTGGTGATGTCACTCAAATGGAAGGTCGTGAAATCAAAACTGAATTGGCCTTGAATGCGCTGTCCCGTGACTTGCAAACCAAAGTCGCCGAAGGATTTTTGATCACCGGTATCATTGGCATCCACGGCGCTGTCATCTTTGTAATATAAACTGCGCGCATTGCCGATTTGAGGCACGGTGACCAGCACGAGCAGGGCCATGGGATTGCTGCCGGCCGCTTGTTGCGACGCCATGAACCAATTGACGCGATTGTCGACAACGCCGGTGGCAACGCTGTTATCGGCGACACCATCGATCGTAACGCCGCCGGCGTTTTGCGCATTGAAAAATTTGCGCGTCATTCCGGCAGCATTTTCATTCAGATCGAGCGACTGGCGGATAAAGTTGATGCCGTACAGCGTCGCATCCGCGCTGTCGATGCGGGCGTTCTTGAAAATAATGCTGGACGAATAGGGGAAATACTGCATTTCAAACGAAAACGTTTGATTCAAGAATAAAACCGAAAGCGTATCCGTCAGAGAGCGATATCCCCGCACCGGGCCTGTTGCAAAGCGCAAACTCTCAAACTTCAGATTGGCTTGTTCATTAACGCTGTAGGGCAAAAGGCCGGCAGCCACGCCATTGACACGCACTTTCAAACGATCGATCAAATTCGGCGAAAAGGCGCCATTGCCCTGCTTGACGGCGGTGAAGTTGGGCAAGCCATTCGAGGCGTGCGAGACTTTGTAGCTCGCGCCAAAGACGGTATCTGTGCCGGCGTTTTGTGAAGCGCCGCGATCATAACTCATATAGCCTGGCACCGTGGGCTGATTCGTGACGTTGCGATAAAGATAAACCCACGCTTTTTGCCCGGGGGTCAGCGGATCCTCGACTTCAAGCTCGAAACGCGAGGCCTGGCGTGCGCCAGCGTCATTCAACCATTTGTCGGCGGGTGCGCGGTCGCCGGCGTCACCGGGCATGAATACGACTTCATCATTGGCGTCGATGGGTCCGGTTTCATTGCCGAAGAAACTGCCGCTGGCGTCGACTTTGTCGATTTGAAAGGGAATCGCAATCCATTGATCGCCCGCGGCATTGTAGCGATAGGCCGTGAGCGAGTCGATCTGCAAGCCTAACAAAAGTGGCGTATTGACGGCGTCAAACACGATGGGGTCGAATTGGCGGGTCAACGATTTTTGCTGCGCAGCCAGGGGTAACGCCGCACAACAAAATGCGAGCACAACGGACGTTACGGCGACTCCAACCTTAGAGCGAATACTCATGAGAAAACCTCTCCTACATGAAATGAATGTTTGGGGTCTGGCATGGCGAAAGGTGATGCGCTCAAAAGCGACAGGCAGCGCATCTGATTTATTCCGCCGTGAGACCGATGAAAAAAACGCGCGTTCGTGCTCCCCAAATCCATTTTTCAGAGAACATTCTCCCACCTCTGAACCCTACTTCCGCTTGCTACCCGGCAGATGCTGCGCGTGCGTGATGGATAAACCAACTTCAACCAGGACTCCTTTTCCCGCATGATCTTCACAAGCTCGAATTAAATAAAGCCCGCGCCACCCGTCTTACTTTTTGCCTGTTTTTGCGCTGCTGCGAGCTTATTTGCGGCAACAATCATGACGCAACGGTGGTGGCTTCGATGACTGGCGGCGAATCGTGGCTCATGCTGCCCGCGCCATTGTGCGCCGGAGCGTTCGCTCGCACGCGCTGCAGCAACTCCCGCGCTCCGGCGTGCCGGGCGTCTTCCGCTAAACATCGTTGCACCGCCTTGAGGGCGCGATCAGGCCAGCCGCTGTCGTAATAATATTGCGCAACCTTGAAATAAGCCTGCGGCAAATCGACTTTTGTAATCAACTCGTGCAATACTTTTTTGGCATCAAGCCTGACGCATTTGGCAATTTTCTTGTCGTGCTCGATGAAGAAAGCCAGCAACAAGGTATTGTCGGAATGGCTGCGCATGAATTCTAACACCAGCGCAAGGCCTTTCTCGAACACCTCGTCGATGAGCTGCAAGTTCGTTTGCAGAGCCTGAAAATGTGCTTCCCAGTTTTCTTTGTTGTGCGCATAATGTTCGAGAATGTAGCGCAACTCGCGCGCCACCATGATTTTGTGAAAGAGCAGGCCAACATGGTCGATGAAGGCCGTGTCAGCATAACCCGGCACCAGTTTGTGCCCGCTGTTTTTGGAATTTGCTTCATCCGGCCGGCGAAAAATCAGGTGATGATCTTCTTTCACACGGTAAAGCGTGTCGCTGATCTCCTTCAACACCTCGAACGAGGGGGCGCGCTGTTTTCTGACGCGGGCCTGCCGCATTTCCTGGTAGGCATGACAGGCCTGCAAATAGCCCTGAATCATGTTGCGCACCTTCCAATCCTTTACGCTGGCGAGGTAATTCCGGTGCGTCTTGACTTTTGCCATGAGAATCCTCTGCACAATACTCACTTTCCTTGTTTCGGGAGCGGAAGCCCCGGAGGGAATTACGGCTGAATCCTTTGAAAAAATCAAAAAGCTTCAATCGCTTGCGAACAAAGCATTGAAAAAAAACTTGTACGTTGTGCGTGTTTGCGCACGAAATTGCGGCCGAAAGCCAAACAGAATCACGCGGCCCTTGCCGAGCGGCGCTTCCACCAGCGCGGCGCGCTCACGCAAATAGTCTTCACCGTGCAGCCATCCCGAAAGCAAAAGATTGCGCGGCGGATAAGTCAAAACCGATTCGCTCTCATGCACGCGAAACGCCGGACTATTCGCAAAAAAAATGACTTCCTCGCGTTGCGCGCCATAAGCCAGTGGATGATTCGGATTGGCAAGCACCCGCAGCAGCGAACCGGGCGCATTGAATGTGCTGCGCTCGATGCCGGCTGTAACATCCGTTGCTTGCAGCCAAAAATGTTGCAGCAGAAGCTCGCACGCGGCGTTGAAGGCGATCAACGTGCCGCCGCTTTCGACAAACTGCCGCAGGTTGCGCAGGCCGATTTCTCCCAAACCGCCGGCATACTCTGCCGGCATTTCTTCTGCGCTGTGGCCGTTCATGATACTGCTCGCGGTTTGGTCGGGCAAGATAATGACCTCGAATGAATTTCGCAAGTCTTGCGCGCGAATGTCGGCATTCCAGAGATTTTTGTATGCGAAGCCGTTCTCCTCCAAGACCCAGCGTGTCCAGCCCTCATCCATGTTGGCTATCCAGCTTTTGTAA
This sequence comes from Candidatus Zhuqueibacterota bacterium, assembly GCA_003576975.1. Classification (GTDB taxonomy): domain Bacteria; phylum Zhuqueibacterota; class Zhuqueibacteria; order Zhuqueibacterales; family Zhuqueibacteraceae; genus Coneutiohabitans. The sequence continues at coordinate 1,646 of QEVD01000098.1, read as the reverse complement.
AGTCCGATTCTGGCTTGCTTTACGGGGATTTGCTCGACTTTCAGATCTGGCGGCAGACTCCAAAATTCAACAAAAACGGGGGCGATGTGTTCACGCGCATCAAAATTATTTTTCCCCAGCAATTCTTTTATCGTTTTAATATGCTCCCGGCCCTCAACGAGAAAAGTGCCAGCCGGCCAGACTACATCGGAGGCAAGAAAATCTTTGGGTGCGGTGAACACCGGAATATTTTTGCGCAACAAGGCATTCACAGCACGAAAGGAAGCTGTGTTGCGGCGATCGAGCGCAACCACATTCGAATTGGCGCTTCCCGTCAAACGGGATTTCATTTCCACGTTTTCAAGCAAGCGCGGATCATCTGCCGGCAACTGTTCTGCAGCAAAAACCTCGACGCCGAGATAAAGCGGCAACGTGTGCGCCGTCATGTCGTAAGGCGTGCGCGACCGGCCGTCACTCGCCAACATGTGCGGGTATTCCTGCGCTTCCAGCAAGGCTTTGGCAAAATTGCCATAAGGTTGATCGAGCCGGATGACATAATCGCCTGCCAGAAACGGAGCGCCCTGCACGCGAAAATTTTTTTCTGCACGATGTATTTCAACCATGCCGGTTTGCAAAATGTTGAGCAAATCGAGCAAACCTTGCGGATCGCGCTGCTGCGCCGGAATCACGTAGGCAATCGGCTTGCGGTTGGAATCGCAAGTGCGGCGCTGTACCTCGAACAGACTGCGCAGCCAGAATTCCCGATGTGAGACTTTGCGCGCATCGTAGCCCAGCCCGCTGCCCAGCGTTTCCGGAGCAACCATCACCGGGGTTGCAAGATGCGCGCTGGCTGCTTCCGTGAGAAAGCGCAATCCGCCGTGATAGTGCGGATACGCGCGCGCCGGCGTCCAGGCGTCAAAAATCGCATTGCTCACCACGCCGGTTTTGCCCTGCGCGGTGAGCACGCCTTGCACGTGCGTGCCAAGCATGTTCAGCAACGAAACGATGATGGGATCGACATTCGGCTCGACCGGATCGATATAAGGCGGCACGAATAAGCGCGCGCCTTTGCGGCCCATCTGGTGCATATCGATCGTAATATGCGGATGCCAAACATTGTGCAGCTTTGCGACCGTGAGTCGCGTTTCCCTTTGAGTAAACATGAACCAGTCACGATTGTTGTCGTGGCCCACGTATTTGTGATACAGCCACGGCATGTCCGCCTGCTCGAACGCGGTGCCAAGATTTTTGCGGTACCAATCTACCACCAGCAACTGGCCGTCGGGATTATGGCAGGGCATTAACAACGTGATCACATTATGTAAAATTTCCTGCGCTTCCGGCGATTCATTCGTGATCAAATCAAACGCCAATTCAGGCGCCATTTGCGTTGCGCCCACTTCAGTGGCGTGAATGCTGCAATTGATCAAAACCACGCTGCGCGCCGCAGCCAGAAGTGCCGGCAACTCGGTTTCTCGAATTCTGCGCGGATCGGCCAGCCGGCCTTGCAGCGTTTGCCATTTGGCAAGTTGTTTGAGATTATCCGCCGAGCTGATGAGGGCTACAATCAAATCATTGCCTTCAGTGGTTTTACCCAAATTTTGCAACTGCAAACGCCCGGAGGCGGCGTCTAACACTTTGAAGTAGTCGACGATCTGATGATAATC
>QEVD01000097.1 GCA_003576975.1 Candidatus Zhuqueibacterota bacterium | reverse complement strand
ACCGTAATGCTTCCACCAGGTGTGATGATAGAATTGCGAGGGCGGCCAGTCGCGCTTGCGCTCGCCTTCGATGGAGTAATGATAGCCGTGATTGTTGAAGAGATTCACGCCCAACACGTATTCCCAGTTCGTCATCCATTTCATGCGCTCCAGCGTGCAATCCCAGTACGTGCCGCCCATGGACTCGCACAGCAGGCGCGTGCTGCCGAAGTGATGCGCCGCAGAGCTGCCGATCTTCATGGCCACATGCTGGTCCGGCTCCTGCGCCGTTCCGATCTTCGGATAAAGATGGTCGACGCCGATGATGTGCATGTGCTGAAGGTATTTGAAGAGATTGCCTTCGCAGCGCGCGTGCATGCGCAGCCATTCCTCGAACAGGAGGTGGCCGGTGAACAGCACGCCGTTGGCGTCGCACCAATCGCGCAGGCGCTTGTAGTACGTTTCCGCATACTGTTCGGTGAGCGTGCGCCAAAAATCGTAGCGAATCTGCGCAGTTTTTTCACCCATGTTGGCGTAAAGCGCGGGCAGATACGGCCGCAAATCATAACCGCGGCGCTCGCGAAAGATTTTGAACATCTGCTTCGACCACGGCACGACGTAGTTGTCGATGCCGACGTGATAATAATGCATCGCTGGCTCGTCGGTGTAAAATCCGGGCACGATCGTGCCGAAATCTTTGCCAACGGCGGCTTTGTAGCGCTCGTGCGTGATCTCGATGAACTTTTCGGTGGATTCGGGATCGAGCGTATCGATGTAATACGGCACCTCCTTTTCCAAAAAATAAAGCAGGCGCCATTTGCCGGCCGGCGCTTCCCAGGGAATGACTCTTTCAAAAGAGAGATTCGGGGTCAGGTCAATGAGGTTTTTGATTTCCGTTTGATATTCTTCCTCGGTGCAGCCGAACGCCGCGATCGGGTACGAATTTCCGGTGTTGACGTAGCGATTGTCGGTGGCTTCAAGAAAGGTAAACAGCGGCCCGTCGATGTTGAGCGCGACCAGCTCCAAATAGCGCTGGGTGAGATGCGGATACTGTTTCAGGACGTTGCGCTCCGCGGTGCCGCTGGGCCAATTCATTTCATCATAAACCCACATGTCCAGGCCGATCTCTTTGGCTTTTTCAACCGCAAACTTCACGCGCTCGAACCATTCGCCGGAAACATACGGCACTTTCAGGCCGAAGCGGCCGTGAATAAAAACGCCGGGAATGCCCATGCGGTGATACTCGCGCATCTGCCATTCCATTTCCTGCAGATCGAGATCGCCGTTCCAAAACCAAAACGGCAAAATGCCCAGTTCACGCGGCGGGGTTTTAAAATTTTCTTTGGTGAGGGGTACGCCGGTGAGAAGTTTGGTGGAGAATGGCATGTCTTTCCTCTATAATTTTGGCGAAGTCGAACTTGCGCTCGACGGCTCTGCCTGGTTTTCCAATCCGCCGGCGTAAGTTCGACTTCACTTTTCAGAATGCAAACGATGCCGTCAACCGGTGCGGCGAATCAAGAAATTCGTAGCTCACATAGGCATAATCCAGGCGCATATCGAGGTTGGATACGCGCGGCTGCAAGCCCAGGCCGAAGGACCAACTGCCTTCTTCGTAGTTCATGCGATACCCGCCGCGCAGCGCAAAAAAACCGCCGAATGTATACTCGCCGCCAAGATGAATGCGCTCGTCATAATCGTTAGAATTGATCGCCTCGATGCTCATCAGAACGCGATGGTTTTCGCCGAGGCGCAGAAAGGAATCCTTCTCGCCCGCGCCGGCAAGTGCCACGGAGGCGCCGAGCTTGAACAGCAGGGGAATGTCGTAGCCCTCGGTACGATCGCTTACGGCGAGCCATTTTGCCGAGCCGACGGAAAAATTTTGGAGGCTCATGGCCAGGCGTATGCTTTTGAAGCCCACCTCGTAACTGGTGCCGGCGTCGAAAGCGAAGGCGGTTTCCGAATAGTTGAACAGCTTTTCCTGCAGGAATTTCGCGCTGAGGCCGATGGCCAGCTTGTCCGTGAACTCGCGCGCAAAGGAAAAACCGAAAAGCAAGTCGCTGCCGGTAAAGACATTGCCGGTGCGGGTGTCGCTGGAGCCGCTGCCGCCGACTGCCAGCGCTTCATCGATGTCGCCATAATCCAGCGCGGCATAACTCAGGGCGAAAACGCCGACACCCTGCCAGCGCCAGCCCACGGCGCCGGCGAGCAGGTTCATATCCGCCAGCCAGCGAACATAAGAAAAAGAGGCCTCGCCCGCTTGAATGCCGGAAAGGTTGGCGGGATTCCAAAACACGGCGTTCACATCGCGAACGTGCGAGATGGACGCTTCACCCATGGCCGCCTGCCGCGCGCCAATGCCGATTTTGGTGAACTGAAAAGCGGTGCGGCCGCCCTTGTTGAAATCCTGCGCTTGGACGTTTGCCGTCATGGTTGAAACAAGCGCAACGAGGAACAAGAGGTTTTTTTTCATATCACACTCAAAAGGAAGTTCGAGATCAACGGATTCCTGGATTGCTGGATCTTTGGATTTGTCGACATCAGCTTTTCCATCAATCCACTAATCCATTCATTCTTCGATTCACGCTTTTCCAGACCGGCGGTCTGCGTTACCTGACGATCATGAGCTTGCCGACGATGGCATTCTGCAAGCCCTCGGTTTTGGATTCCACATGATAAATATAAAGCCCGGGCGCGACGAGCAGGCCGGAATCGCTTTTTTGATCCCAGGCCTCGCTGCCGGACAGGTTGCCGCGCGCGTCGGGTTGATGCTCGAGCGTGCGAATCAAGTCGCCGCTGATCGTGTAGATGCGAATGGTGCAGCGCTCGGGCAGATTGCGAAATTCGATGCGATAGGGATCATTGATGCCGAAGCTGCGCACAGCATCGTTGAACACGTAGGGATTGGGCGCGGCGTATATATCAAACGACGCAACCGGTCCGGGTGCCGCGGAGGTGGGTGGCGTGCGGTTGTAATCGCCGCTGGCCAGCTCCGGCAGATTGTTGACCAGCGTGCCGTTCGCCGAAGTCCAGGGCTTGGGCGTGCGGCGATATGCGGAAACGTAATAACCGTATCGGAACCCGAACGACACCGACCGGTCTTCATACTTGTATTTGCCCAGGCTTTGATCGAAGTACAGGTCAAATTCGGATTTTGGGATATCGAGCAGCAGTTGCCACGCAGCGCCGCGGAACACCGGTGGCTCGGTGTCGCTCACGTATTGAAAATCCGTGGAGCGATAGATGCGGTAGCCGTTAAGATCGTTGCGGCCGTCATAGAAGACCGCCCCAGCGCCGTCGCTGATCGTGCGCGTCTCAGCGGTTTGATCCCAGGTAATAGCAATCACGGCTTCTTCTGTGCCGATGGAGGTGTTGACCGCATCCACGGCGGGCCCGGGGGGCGGCTCGGGCGCATCGGCAGCCAGCGGCAGGCCGTTCACATTCGCGCCCAGGCCCCAGCGCACGGCCTCGCGCGCGTGCGCGGCATTGCGCCGAATTGCCGCAATCGTGCTGTCGGGAAAATGGCCGTTGGGATCGCCCGCAATCACTTCATTATAATCCATCACGCCCGCAATCTCGGCGATGACGATGCGCACGGAATCGCCCGGCGCCAGGGTGTAGGGCCCGTAGGAGAGCGTGTAAAAGTTCATGCGATTGCCGTTGTTGCCCAGCGCCGGCTGAAAATCCGTGGTGGTCGCAAAATCATAAAAGAGCTTTTTGGGTTTGCTGCTGGACAGGCGGAAGAACTCCAAATCATTGCCCTGTCCGTTCAACGTTCCGCCTTTGTGGGAATCGATTCTCACAAAGTCGGGTCTGGCCGAAGTGCGCGGCGCGGCGCCGGTGGGGCTGGCATAGAGCGAGAGCCAGCCGAAGGCCGCCGGGCTTTGCAGTTCTTCGCCGAATTTTTGTTTCCACGCCTGGCCGGCTTTTACGGGAAAAGGATCGAACGGCGTGGGTTCCCTGCCGCCGTTGAAATTGATCGAAAAAAGCAGCTCATCATTGTCGAAGCGATGATAAAAATCATGATAGGCGCCGGGCTGCCAGCCAAAGGCGCCGGCCTGCACCGCGGTCAATTCGGAATGAAAATTGATCTGACTCTTGGTCGAAACCGAGACGCCGGAATGAAACACGAAATAGACTTCATTGAGAGTCTGCTGCGGGAAGTCCGGCATCAGTGCGCCGGTCAGGGTTGACACCATCGCGCCGGTGTTTTTGAAGATGTAATCATAGATGATAAAATCACGATACGCGGGATAACTCCACACGTAACTGCGGCGATTGACGGTGATGCCGGTGTTGGTGTGCCAGCGGCCGTCGATCATTTCCTCGGGTAGCAGGGGATTGAAGCCCTCAGCCTCGATGAAATTCTGCTGCAACCGCAACGGTTCCCGTTGCGCCGCTTCGCCGTAGGGATCTTCCTGCAATCCCGAAAGGAAAACCTCGTGCTCCGCGGGCGTGGGCAGAAAGTCGGGCGGCGTGCCGGGAACCAGCATGCCCTTGACTACGATCCAGCAGCCGCTGCGAAAATTGTGCATATTGGCATTGGCGTAGGCGTCGATCGCATTCTCCTCACCGCCCACGGGATGGAAATAGCCGTCGAAGCCGGGGAAAAGCCCCAGCGGCGAGGAGACGAGATAATCCCACGCGCCCAGGCTGCCGATCCAGCCGTCGTTGCGCACGTTCTCCCACAGGCGGCCGCGTTTGTGCTGCTGCTCCTCCAGGCCTTGGGCAACGGCCTCACCACTGGCCATGAGAGCGAGCAACAGCGCACTGCAGACGCAAGCTTTGCTTATTGGCCGCGAATCGAGAATGTTCATCTGATCAACTCCAGTTTGAGGCCTGGCACGGAAAACCACAGCTTGTCCTGCCCGGCGCCATCTAAAAAAACAAGCCGCTCCAGCGGTTGGCGATGCGCTCGCATGTGCCGTCCGAGTCATAACGCCAAGCTCGCGCCGAAGAGAATGGCGCGCGGCAGGTTGCGGTATTTGGCAGTATCCATGATCGGCACGCCGTCTCTGGTTTGTGCGGGAAGATAGTCAAAACCGCTTTCCACAAACTTGCGCTGCTCCTCGGGCGCAGTGTTTTCGAAAGCAGCGAGGTTGATCCACTTCTGATTGAGCAAGTTGTGCACTTCGACATAGGGACTGATCGCGACGTTGCCCGGCAGCTTTGCTTCCTTCTTGATTCTTAAATTTGTGGTCTGGTCGGCCGGGCGCATGTGCTTCCGGCCTTCGAAGGTGAAGAAATCCTGCAAGAGATTCTCGTTCGGGAAAACGGCCTGATAATCGAGCGAGAACAGAATGTCTTTGAAAATGCCGCCGGCAAAATTCCAGTGGTCCGGTGTTTCGTAAAACAGGCCGGCTTTCAAGCGCGGATTGTTGTGCACGATGAAGTCGCCGCTCGGCGCATAACGCACGCCGCTGGGCGTAATGACCGTCGGGTCGCCGCTGCGGCCGCTGATGCCACGCTGCGCCGTAAAATTGACATAGCCCGAGAGCGAGCCCCAGCCATAATGCGCCGGCAGCTTGCGCAACGATATTTCCCCGCCGCGCACGTCCGCATAATCACCGTTGCTGTTGGTGCGGTAAACGCCCTGCGGCGATTCCACCGTGGTCACGCGAATGGTGTTGCGGATGTCCTTGTAATAGCCGGTCACATCCAGAACGAAGGCATTGGCGAAATTGCGCTCGATGCCGACCTCATACGCGATGGTCTTTTCCGGTTTGAGATTGCGGTTACCCAGCACCCAGGGCACGTTGGTGCCGTCCACGATAAAAGTCGTCAGGCTGCCCAGCGCCTGGCCGGCGCTGTTGCCTTCGCCATAATCGCCAAAGGGGGCGCGCTGAAAAAAATGCCCGTAGGAGAAATGCAGCGCGGTGCGCTCGTCGATGGGATGGGAGAAGCCCAGCCGCGGGCTTAACTGGGAAAACAGCTTCGATTTTTCCGTGGCCGCATTCAGGGGATCGAAAAGATCGGAGTAAACCACGTTGTTCGGGTTGTAGAAATCGTAACGCAGCCCGAGGTTCATGATCAAGCCGCCAAACTCGACTTTGTTCTGCGCGTAGAGCGCGCCTTGATAGGGATGATAGGTGTTGTCATCGGTGCGGTCCGGCAGCTTGGATTTGTTGAAATGATCGAGATGGTAATCGGAGAATTCCAGGCCGCCTTTGAGCTGCAAGTATTTGTTGAGCTGGCTGCTGGCGAATCCCGAAAGCGTCCATTCGGTGTTTCGATCGTTGAAACGATAGAAGTAGCCCACGGTGTGATAACCAACGCGATTGGCATAACCGCCGGGAATGGGGTTGCCGTTGGCATCCACCGCACGCAAATTGTCGCGCGTGGCATCAGAGGCCTGAAAGCCGAGGGGGTCGCCCGGGAAGACGTCGGTTTTGCGAAACGCATGCACGCGCGAAACCTTAAGCTCGTACAGCGTGGCGGCGTTGAGCACATGCGTAAATTTCAACGTCAAGCCCTCGGTTTGCGATTCCGGCAGGGCGGGAAAATCGTAATACGCGTAGCGTGAATCAATGCCGAAATTCTGCGCATAGAAATAATCCGGCTGGCCGCCGATGCCCCAGGAGGTTTCTTCTTTTCCCAAAAAACCCGAGAGCGTGAAACTCATGGTGGGTTTGAATTTGTAGGTCAGCTTCAGCGTGCCGTCGAAAAAGCGGCCTTTATCCCGGAACGAATTGCCGAACAGCGGCGCTTCGGAGCGGAATCTACCGGTGGTGAAGAAATAAAAATTCTTCAGCGCCGGCAGCGGGCCGCCGAAACCGACCTCGGTTTGATAACTGGGCGTTTCGGTGTAATCCGTCAGCGGCTGGTGGGTATCCAAATAATTTTGATGCGCCTGCTCCGGCGTCCAAATGCTGCCCGGGTCGCTGCCGGGAATGCCGTTGGGATCGACCCACTGATCGGGATAGTCGATCCACCATTGCAAATGCCGCGCATGAGAATTCTCCCAGTACAAATCACTGTCGCGATCATAGAGCGCCGTGCCCCAGTGTTTTTTTCCCGGCGGCGTGTAGCGGGCATCGAGGAAGAATTCGTACTTGTCACTCCCTTCCCGGGTAATCACATTGATCACACCGGACTGAGCTTCGCCGTACTCGGCGTTGAAGGAGCCGGTGATCACTTCCAGCTCCTGGATCGCGCTCAAATTGATGCTGGTATACGGCGAATGATCGAGGGGATTGCGGGCGCGCGCGCCGTCGACCATGAACGCGACCTGCTCCAACGCGCCGCCGCGCACGGTCATAACACCGTTGTCCACGTTGATGCTCGGCAAAGTCGCCAGTATTTCCGTGAAATTGACCGTGGGTCGCGCGGCAATTTCACTGGTTTCGATCACCACGCTCGAGGAGGTGTTGTCTTTCTCCACCAGCGGCCGCTGCGCCACAACGGTCACTTCCTCGCCCAATTCGATGGTTGTTTCTTCCAGGGCAAAATTCAATTCCGTGGTGGCATCCACGCGCACGCGCACGCCGGTGACGGTGACCGCGGCGTATCCCAGCAAGCTCACTTTAAGGGTGTAAGTTCCCGGCGGCACATTGGCGATGAAGTAATCACCCTGCGCATCCGAGGCCGCGCCCTGGGTGGTGCCTTCCAAAACCAGATTGACGCCCGGCAGCGGTTCCCTGGTTTTGGCATCACGAACCGTGCCGGAAATTTTTCCCGTAATGCCGGCTTCTGCTTTATGAATGCCGAGCGAGCCGTGCTGATCCAGCGCCAGGTGCGAGCCGGCAATGAAGAGAAAAACAGGCAGCGCTGACTTCCAGAAACACTTTCGGGTCATATCAATCTCCAGGAAACTGCACCCGCGCGGGGTTCCGGCGCGGGCGTGAATCAATCCATCACGATCACGGATTTGACGAAGCCGGGCGGCTTTTCTTTCGCCGCCGTAAAAGCCTCTTCGATTTTTTCGAGAGGGAATTTGTGCGTGATCAGCGGCGCCATTTTGATTTTACCGGCGTTGAGCAGCCCGGTGCCGATGCGCGCGCCGCGCAAAATCACGCCCAAATCGCGAAAATGAGCGTTGATAATATCGAAGGCCATCCAGTTCCAATAACCCAGGTTCCCGATTTGCCGCGGACCCGGGTGATATCCGAAGATCACGAGCTTGCCCTCCATGCGGGCCAACCCGGCGGCGAGATCGAGTGTTGCCTGCACGCCGCCCGCTTCAAAAGCGGCGTCCACGCCCACGCCGCCAGTCAACTCCTTGACGCGCTGCACGGCATTTTCTTTTTGGGGGTTGATGGCCACGTTCGCGCCGAAACGCTGCGCCAGTTCCAGCATCTCCCGGCGCGGGTCAATGGCGATGATTGCGCTTGCCCCCTGCAGTGCCACCTGTTGCAGGAGCAGAAGCCCCATGAAGCCCGTGCCCACGAGGGCAACGGTGTCGCCCAGTTGGATGTTTGCCCGCAACACGCCGTTCGTGGCGCACGCAATCGGCTCGGCCAGGGCGTACTCGAACGGAATATGCGAAGCGATGGGAAAAAGCCGGTCGGCTTTCGCTGCCACCGCCTCGGCATAACCCTGGCGGTCGGTCCACACAGCCACGCGATCGCCGCGTTTGAAGCCCGCCACTTTCGGACCGGCGGCAATCACTTCGCCGGCCACTTCATGGCCGATGAAACGCGGATAATCCAAGCCTTCTTCCTTCACGTCCCATTGATGAATCTCCGAATGGCAAACGCCGCAGGCACGAACGCGGATGAGGCATTCATCGTCTTGCATCTCCGGTTGCGGCCGTTCCTCAATCCGAAAATCATGCGGGCCGTGAAGAACTGCGATGCGCATATAACTCCATAACCCAAGCCGTTGGCCTGGAAATAGGCTGACTTTTAAGCAACTCATTGACCGGTCGCAATACGTTCATGATTTTTCACCAAGAACACGATTTAAGGAACGCCATTTAAATAACTTACTCATTTGGGGAACCGCTATTAAATAACTTACTCATTTGGGGAACCGCTAATAAACGCGAATATTCGCTAATTTTAAAATTCGCGTTTATTGGCGTGCATTCGCGGTTTGAGATTTGGGCAAGTTATTTAATCGACAATCCTAAGCGACCGGTCAATATCTATTGCTTGTCAAAAACGTCCCTTTACTTCACGAGGGTCATCTTTTTCGACTGCACTACGCCGGCGGCTTCGAGTTTGTAGAAATAAACGCCGCTGGTGAGATCGCCCGCGTTCCAATTCACGGTGTATCTGCCGGGGGCAAACGGCCTGGCCTCCAACAACGTTGCCACGAGCTGACCCACGGCATTATAAACTTTCAAAGTGACCGGGCTGTTTTTAGTCAACTCGAATCTGATCGTCGTTGAGGGATTGAACGGGTTGGGATAATTCTGACTCAACAAGAAACGCGCAGGCACAGCCGCGTCCGCATCCCGTTGCTCAACGCCTACAATCTCGCCGGACAAGAAATTCAGCAAAGCCCAATAATCGGAATTGACGAGATTATAAAAGCCCGGGTCCTGTGCTTCGGGAATATTCGGGGTGGCATAGGGATCATCCGGCACATTCGGTTGCCAGGTGTAGTACGCATACGCATCCCCAAACTGTTCTTGCGATTGCGTTGACCCGGTACTGCCGCCGAGATTGAAGCCGATGCTCGATTGCGCCGTCACATTGGGATGATAAATCGCCATTTCCACGTTCCACACACCGTTGGCCACGTCGATAAAAGTCGCCCAGCGCGCAATGGCAGAAGCCTCGAACACCACCGGCAGCGTATCCGCCTCGCTGCACTGATAAGCATCGGCAATGCCCGTGGGATTGCCGCCGTTCAACGTCGCTTGATCGCCGAGTATAAAAAAGTGATACGGCCCTTCCGGCGCCGCGTAGGGATTGCCGTCATAGTTGCCCTCCAGGTTCCTTCCCAGCCGGCTTGACAAACCCACAAAAAGCTGATCGCCCGTGAAAATGCCGTTCCAAAACAGATCGGTCGAGTCGTTCACGATCTCATCGATGTGAACGAATACGTAAAGCGTATCCTCCGCCCAGAGCATGCGCGCGTACCATTCGTCGTAATCCGGCTCGGTTAACGATTCGCGATAGTATTTGTTCGCCCAAAATTCATAGCCCGTGGCGGTAATCAAATTCGCCTGTGCCGCTGTCTGCCATTCGGCTTCCGTCATTTGCCCGTCGATCACGACGGCCGCAGGATCGGCAACGGGCACGTCCACTTCTTTGCGTACATATACTTCATTGCCGCCCGGCGTGAAATTCAGCACGGCCCAATAGCTGGAGTTAACCAGGTTATAAAATCCCGGATCCTGTGCCTCGGGAATATTGGGCGTGGCATAGGGATCGTCCGGCACATTCGGTTGCCAGGTGTAGTACGCATACGCATCCCCAAACTGTTCTTGCGATTGCGTTGAGCCGGTGCTGCCGCCGAGATTGAAGCCGATGCTGGATTGCGCCGTCACGTTGGGATGATAAATCGCCATTTCCACGTTCCACACACCGTTGGCCACGTCGATAAAAGTCGCCCAGCGCGCAATGGCTGAGGCTTCGAACACCACCGGCAGCGTATCCGCCTCACTGCATTGATAGGCATCGGGAATCCCGGTCGGGTCTCCGCCATTCAACGTCACCTGATCTCCAAGAATGAAAAAGTGATACGGCCCTTCCGGCGCCGCATAGGGATTGCCGTCGTAATTGCCCTCCAAATCCACACCCAGCCGGCTCGACAAACTCACAAAAAGCTGGTCCCCGGTGAATTTTCCATTCCAGTATAAATTAGTGGAATCGTTTACGATCTCATCAATGTGAACGAATACGTAAAGCGTATCCTCCGCCCAGAGCATGCGCGCGTACCATTCGTCGTAATCCGGCTCGGTCAACGATTCGCGATAGTATTTGTTCGCCCAAAATTCATAGCCCGTGGCTGTAATCAAATTCGCCTGTGCCGCAGTCTGCCATTCGGCTTCCGTCATTTGCCCGTCGATCGCGACGGCCGCGGGATCCACGCGCGGAACGTTCACTTCTTTGCGGCCATCCTGTGCAAAGCCCTGCGTAGCCGCGGCGCAAAGAAACAGCCCGCAACACAACGTCGTAGCCAGCTTTTTCATGTTGCACTCCTTACGTTTAGGTTAACACCTCGTAGCTTGAAAAAGAACAGTACTTTTGCTAATGTCGTTTCAAGAATTTTGCAGCGCGCTGCAACGGAAACCGAGCCGGGAAATCCAGTCGAGAATGCCGGACAAACCGCACGATCTACTTCGATTGCCGCGCCCGATTACCAGGTGCGGAAAGTGACATACGCATAAAAATTTGTCGAGCGCAGCCGCCCCTGCCGATCCCAATCTTTGTTGGCTATCCAAAAGTAATAGTCGGCGTCGCGCTGCAAGCCTTCGGCTGGAAACTCGATGAAAACCCGGGTTTCACCCAATTGCTGCCCCAGCGCCAACGGAGAGCTGATCACGTTCTTGCCGCCAAAGACCGTTTGCCCGCCGGTCGAATCGACTGACCAGACTTCCCACACTTTGCCGGTTTCCTGGTATTGCTGCGCATTGATCAATCCCAGAACCGATATCGAAGAATCCGTTACGCCGGGTTGAGCGATGCTCCACGAAATCATGACATTGGGGTTGAGAGTGGGCTGATGTACGCTGATGAGGCCCAATCGGCCCAACGGCCGGACGTCCCTGATATTCACGAAAACGTCGAGAGGTTGGTTTCCCTGCGTGTGCACCATCGGGCTGAGAAACACGGTATCGTTGTGCGTGGCTACGTTGGCGGCGCCCGGGCTTTGATCCAAAATCAAAGTCCGGTTTTGCAGACTGGCGATTTGGCGCCAAGCCTCGGCTTTGATAACCCAATAGGTATAGATATTGTCTTCCACCAAGCGCTCGAGCCGCTGGCCGCCGTATTGCCCGGTTAGATCTTGCGCGCCCGCCGGGACTTGTCCAAATGTCGCGGGAAAACGAATCTCGTCGTCCGCAGCGCTGATCAGCCAAACCAGCGTGGAATCCAAAGCCGCACGCTCGCCGCGATTGACGCCCAACGCCGCAACGTATCCGCCCAGCCACGTCATCTTGGGAACATGCGAGGTGGAATCAGCGACCAGCCTCGACATGGCTCTTCCGCCTTGATAGGGTGCCAGGGGATTGTCGTCTTCAGCGCAGGCTGACAGCCCTAACAATGCCAGCGGCAACGCCGTCGCTATCCAGCGCAATCGAGAAAGCAAGTTTTTGCTACGCATGGTAGACGCCTTTGATTATAGGTAACCCAGTCCGCCGGACTTGGTTGCTGGCAGACCACCGGTCTGCGTTATTCTTTAAGCCCGCTCAGGGTGATGCCCTGGATGAAATACTTCTGCGCGAAGAAAAAAACCAAAAGTATCGGAATCGTGGCGGTGACAGAGGCGGCCATGAGCTTGTCCCACTCCGTGGTATAGCGGTCGCGGAAAACCGCCAAACCCAGTTGCACCGTGCGCATCTCCTCGGAGTTGGTGACGATCAAGGCCCAGAGAAAATCGTTGAACACGCCCATGAACGTGAAAACCGCCAGAGTTGCCAGGGCCGGCTTGGAAAGCGGAAGAATGATGCGCCACAGCACGCCCGAGCGGCTGCAGCCGTCGATATAGGCGGCGTCTTCCAGCTCGCGCGGGATGGTGAGGAAAAATTGCCGCAGCAAAAACGTGCCGAACGCCGAAGCCAGCCCGGGCACGATGAGCGCGTAATAGGTATCGATCCAGCCCAGCCAGTACAGCAGCATGAAACTGGGAATCATGGTGACCTGACCGGGGATCATCATGGTGCCGAGGAAAAGCATGAAGAGCGGCTCACGGCCGCGGAATTGCAGGCGCGCGAATGCGAATGCCGCCATCGTGCAGGTGATCAATTGCCCGGCCGTAACCGTCGTCGCGACGAAAATGCTGTTCAAATAAAATCTGCCAAAAGGCGCGGCCGCAAATGCGTTGAGGTAATTATCAACCTCCAGCTTGCTGGGCAGCCACTTGGGCGGATACAGCAGAATCTCGCCGAGATCCTTGAAGGAAGTCAGCACCATCCAAATGAACGGCGCCAGCGTGGCCAGCGCGGCCGCGTAGATGGCCACATGGAAGAGCACCGGCTTCGCAATTTTCCAGAATGCCTTCATGATCGCTCTCATCGTATTTTTAGCGGCGCGGGTCAGGCATAATGCACCCGGCGCTGGAGAAACCGGATTTGCAGCAGCGTCAAAATGAAAATCAGCGCAAAGAGCAAATAGGCCACGGCGGAGGCGAAGCCCATTTCAAAAAACTTGAAGGCCTGTTCATAAAGATAGAACACCAGCACCTTCGTGGTACCCAGCGGCCCGCCGGAAGTCAAAACGTAGACGATGTCGAACACTTGAAAGGAGCCGATAATGGACATCACCAGGATGAAAAACGTGGTGGGACTGAGCAGCGGCAGCGTGATGTTCCAGAATCTCGACCATTTGCCAGCGCCGTCGATCTCCGCGGCTTCATAATAATGCGCAGGAATGGCCGCCAGCCCGGCGGCGAACAGCACCATGTTCACGCCCAAGGTTTTCCATACGCCCATGATTATGAGCGCGGCCATGGCGGCGGCGGGGTCGTTCAGCCAATTGACCGAGGGCAGGCCGAACCAGCCCAGGAAATAATTCAGCAAGCCGAAATTCGGCTCGTAAATCCAGCGCCAAATTACGGCGGCAGCCACGGCCGAAATAATCACCGGGGTGAAAAAGGCGGTGCGCAGAAATTTTTTGCCAATGACGTTTTTGTTGAGGAAATATGCAACCAGCAGCGCCAGCGCCATGTTGAGCGGCACCGTTCCTAGCGTGTAAACGGCGGTATTTTTCAACACCACCCAAAATTCCTCGCTGTCGAGAACGCGCGCATAATTGTCCAGCCCGACAAAGGCATGGTCCGGGCTGAACATGTTCCATTGGTGAAAGCTCAAATAAAAAGAGAAAACCACGGGGAAAAGAATAAAGGCGGAAAAAATCAACAGCGTCGGCGAGAGAAAGAGCAGCGCGCTGAAGCCCTGCCGATGAATTATAGACCGGCTTTTTTTGCTGCGGTTCATCTGGATTCTTCTCCCAAATCGCAGAAAACAAACGCGTTTCCATCCGGCTTCGCTAGCGCGGCTTCCCGGGACTGCCGCCGGCCGGCGTTGAAAGGCACGCTACTTTCCAGCGGGCTGCGTCGCCCGCTGCAGCAGTTGATTGGATTTTGCGGCTGCCTCATCGAGCACAGTTTTGGGATCCTGCTTGCCGAGCGTGGCTTTTTCGATAGCTTCCGCCATGTAGCGTGTAATTTCCAAGCCGTGAAAATCCACAGGACGCGGGCTCTGGCCAAAATCCAACTGTTCCACATAAACTTTCAATCCGGGATTGGCTTCCAAAAAATCCTGGTACTCCTTGATCCGGGTCACGGCATGCCGCACCGGGAGATATCCTGATTTCATGGACCATTGCGCCTGCGTTTCCGGCTTGAGAATCCATTTCACAAATGCCCAGGCTTCCTGCGGATGGCGGCTTTGTTTGAAAATGGCGAGATACTCGCCGCCGACAATGGTTGCGCGTTTGACCGGCCCGGCCGGCAATGGCGCGATCGCCCAATCAATGTGCTTGAGTTGGCGGTAGCGCGGCAGATTCCAGGGGCCATCCAGCATCATGGCAAGCTGCTGCCCGGGGAAGGCCGCGTCGAAATCCGGCGTGAAGGTGATCAGATTCAATTCCTGGTAAATATCCTTCCACAACGTCAACGCCTGCACACCGGCCTCGCTGTTGAACTGTACCTGGGTTTGTTCATCGTTAATGTTGTATCCGCCGGCCTGCCACAGGAATGGCAGCCACTGCCAAACCATCCAGTTCCCCAGCGGACCCGAAGCCGGATAAATGGGAATGCCAAAGCCGACTTGATCGAGTTTGCCGTCGCCGTTTTTGTCAAACGTCAGCTTGCGGGCATACTCGCGCAGCTCGTCCCAATTTTGCGGTGGGCGGTCGGGGTCAAGCCCGGCATTGCGAAAAAGCGTGCGGTTATAAAGCAATCCCAGGTTGGTCGCCTCCATCGGCATGCTGTAAAGCGTATCGCGCCACGAGGCCGCTTCCAGCAGTGCCGGGAAGAAGTCATCAAGCTCTTCTTGGGATAATCCGTTGGAGCCTGTGATGAAATCGTCCATTTTGTGAATGGCACCGGCCTGCACGAGATTCTGCAGATAATCGGCGTGAATCCATGAGACATCCGGCGCGGTCCGGCTTTGGATGGCCGTGATCAATTTTTGAATGAGCGCATCACCGGTGGGAATATACTGGGCTTTGATCGATATCGTGGGATGTTCCTGCTCGAATTTCTCGAGCAGCTCATTGAGTGCGGGAACGGTGGAAGAAACGAAACTATGCCAGAAAACGATGGTGGTTTTG
This sequence comes from Candidatus Zhuqueibacterota bacterium, assembly GCA_003576975.1. Taxonomy (GTDB): domain Bacteria; phylum Zhuqueibacterota; class Zhuqueibacteria; order Zhuqueibacterales; family Zhuqueibacteraceae; genus Coneutiohabitans. The sequence goes on along the minus strand of QEVD01000097.1, from coordinate 10,213 downwards.
CCGGGCTGCCGATCTTCCTGTTGCCGGCAGCCGATAAGCAAAAAATTGATGCAAATGACGCCAACGAGCGGAGAAAGCTTCAGTTTCACAAAGCCTCCGTGGAGTTTCGGGCGCATGCCTGGAAATGATGAAAACTTTTCAGCCAAACGACCGGACGGTTTGAGGCGGCGTCAGACATCGGCTCCTCCCCGCATTCCTGCCCCGCCGGTGAATCCAGTTGCCGACAAGTCGTGGACGCCGGTCTGTGCGAGCCGGCAAGAAATCAGAAATTCTCTTTGTACAATCGTTTGCGCAAAATTTTTAAGCGCTTACATAAATTCAACGCATCGTGTCACTGGGTGGCCGGCGCATGGGAACGGCTGTAAAATCAGGCGGTTGCCGCTTCTGCGTACTGTGTTTTTGTAACCAAGCGAACCGAATCGCGCACGATGAGACGGGGCTTAAGAACGATCCGGTTGGCCTCGTGACTGCCCTTTTCTTTGATTTGCTGCACCAGCAGTTTCACCGCAATCTCGCCCATGACTTCCTTGGGTTGAGCCACGGCGGTGAGCGGGCTCATGACGAATGGAGCAAAGTCCATATCGTCAAACGCAACCAGCGAAATATCTTCCGGGATGCGCCAACCGGCTTCAAAAATCGCCTGCAGGGCGCCGAGGGTGATCAAATCGCTGGCCGCAAAAATCGCGGTCGGCGGCGGCGTCATTTTCAAAAGCAGCTTGGTTTCGATGTAGCCGTTTTCCCTGCCAAAATCCCGGCCGACAATCAAGCTGCCATCGATGGGAAGCCCGTGCTTGGCAAGGGCATCCTTGTAACCCTGCACCCGGCCATTGTTGGTGAAAGTATCATCCAAACCCTTGATAATAGCGATCCGGGAGTGGCCATAGCGAATCAAATGCTCTGTGGCTTCGAAGGCACCCTTGTGGTTGTCAACCATGACGGCATCGGTATTCAGCCCGTCGAAGCAGCGGTCCAAAAGCACCATGGGAAGGCCTTCCTCCAGCAGGGGATCAATATGCCGGCTCGTCTGACCCACCGGCATGATGATCAGGCCATCGACGCCCTTGCTCCGCAAGAGATTGAGATGCTCGATCTCCATCGCCAGACTTTCATCCGTATCGCAAACCACCAGACTGTATCCCAGCCCGTGGGCGACGGTCTGGACGCTTTTGATAACATAGGCAAAAAACGGATTGGATAGATCCGGCGCCACCAGCCCGATGGTTTGGGTTTTCTTTAAGCGCAGGCCGCGTGCCAGTTGATTCGGCTGGTAGTTCAACTCCTTTGCCGCTTTGAGAACAAGGGCTTCCGTTTCCTTGCTGATGCGGTAATTCGCCGTTTTATGATTTAAAACCCGCGAGACGGTCGATACTGAAATGCCGGCTTTCCTGGCAATATCATGAATGGTGGCGGACATAGAGAAAGTGCAATTTCTGCCAATGCGCAAACGTTTGCGTAATACTAACAAATTTGTCGTCGTTTGTCAAGAAGTTTTCACGGGCACGGTGAATTATTTTCCTCACCACTCACCATTGATTGCAGTATGGCGTTTCTGGAGGGTAATCCAAGCCTCGAGCTATTTCCGAAAATGATCAGATTGCCCGAGCGGTTTCTCGCTAACGTTACGTTTGCCCGATTCTTTTAGCGCTACACCCTGTTCCAATTTGTCCCTGCCCCAAAATAAAAAAGGGAATCTTTTGGATTCCCTTGCTACACAAAATCAATGATTTAGGTTGGTTACGGGGAGAGGATTTGAACCTCCGACCTTTGGGTTATGAGACCGACGGTGATGCGCATTTTTTGAGCGTAAACCCTTGTTTTGGAGATCATCTTCGCAATGTTGGTGATATTTTAGCGTCACCCGCCTGAACTCAGTAAGTCGCCGAATAGTCCGACTTATTTTCTGTCACAATGCGTCTGTGCCTAACGTTCTACTTACCGTATGCTTTAGGCCGCTGGGCATATTATCAACCCTGTGAATAATCCACAAGCATTCAAATCAGAATGAGTTTATCGCTCAGGGTAAACAACGCTCAGCAACCGAGCGGGGACCATGCTGATTGAAACCCTCCTCATGTCGCGCACCCAAAGATAGTTATGGCGCTAGCTAAAAAATTAGCAAGCACGGGCTTGATGGAGGCCCGTGTCGCCTTAGCGAACAGCCGAGGGTGGCGGCAAAACGCTTTCGCGAAGTTTTGAACATCTGCTATCATGGCGATATTCTGAACACAATCTCCGCGTTTTCGGATTTGTATGAGAAGCATGCGCTGAAGAATCGAATGTGATTATCCTGCTCAAGCGTCCTTACACTATTCCAATTCGATGACAGCCAAGCCGTAAATCTGAACCTCATCCGCCTGAAAGCGAATCACTTGCGCGGTGCCTTTCTTCACCGACGCAAAGTGCAACGGCCTCATTTGCGCCAGCGCGCCGTCGAAATGTACACTCTTCGCTTTCTTCCCTTTGGGGAGTGTAACTTGCACATTCACATTCTTCGCCGGGGTGATTTCCCCATCAACTGTGACATCATAATTCACCAGATGCACGAGCATGCGGCTGCGATCATCCGGCACCATCGTCGTAATTTCGACATATGGCCGTCGATCCACCAAGCGCGTCACGCGACCGTCCAGCAGTTTGGTGATCTGTTCCTCAACCGCGTCCAGCTTCTCCCGCAGCGCTGGATCGATGCGACTGCGCGTATAGCCTTCGGGAATATCCGCAAACACATTCGCCATAGTCGGGCCAAAGGTGGTGAACTCGCCCTTCTCTTTTGCGGGGATCAAAAACCGGGAGGCCGGAATGGCCAGCGGAATATAGCAGGCGCGGCCGTTGCCCACTTTTTTCTCGGTGAGCTTCGCCGGATATTCCTTGCCGCCAAAAAGTCCGGCCAGCGCAATCTGTTCATGCGGCAGGTTGAATTCATCTTTAACGCCGGAATTTCCCAGGATGACCAGCGTGCCGCCATTCTCAACATACCTCTGCAAAGCCTGCTGGCTTCGCGTGCTCAAGAGCGGCAGGTACGGCACCAATACCAGATCGAATTCCGCAACTTTGCCCGAGTGCAGGTCATCTTCGACGATCATCGTATGGGCGATGCCATTATCTGCCAGCACGCGTGAGGCGCTGAATGCAAAACTCAATTCATCGGCAAGATATTGGTGCAGGGAAGTGAGCACCGCAATGTTGCTGGTGAGTTGTGCACCGAGCAGACTTTTCTCATTGGCGCTGAGAAAGCCGTAAATCTGCGTGGCGCCGGGGGGCGTCTCGCGTTTCTCGCGAAAGATAGCGTGATTGGCGGCGGCTTCCGCAATGTTGATCTGCGCCATGCCGCTCAGGCATTTTTCCGTGGGATTGGGAAAAATCGGCGGCGTGATTTCCGTGGCGTAGACGATCACCGGCTTGCCGTGCGCGGCGGCGGTGAGGAATTTCAATGCCGGGCTGTTGGTGATCTTCAATCCCGCTTCGTTCTTGCGGGGCGCGGTGTCGAGGAATTCCTGAATCTCCGAGTAGATGAAATCATCATAGCCCTCACGTCCCAGCATTTCCATGTTGCCGGCGGCGTCATAGGCAATCGGACCAAAACCGAATCCGCCATACACATTGCCGGAGATCATGAAATGCGGATTGTACTGCCGCGCCACCGTACGCAAACGCCGATGAAACTCGGCGACCACGTGGCCGCGATAAATGATCCACTCCATCCAGAATTTATCGCCGCGTTTTTGCGGTAGGTCGATGCCATCGTAGTCAGAGGTGCCGTACTTCCGCTCTCCCACCTGCGGCGGCAGGTTCTTTTTGAGATACGCGACGAAGTTCTGTTTGGTGTAGTCGCAGTAGCAGGTGCCGCCGGCGATGTGCGTCCAGTCGACATAGGAGCCGTCGATGCCGGTCTCGGCCTGCGCGCGTACTTTGCCCTCCATGAACCTCACGTAATCCGGATTGTCCGGGCAGCCCCAGGTTTCGAAGCCCGCGGTGGTCTTTTGGCCGTACGGCGCGTAGCGGTAATGCGGAAACGATCCATCCGGATGCACGGTGATCCAGTTGGTGGGATCTTGCTGCGGTTTCGGACCGAGGTAGTCTTCGAAATCCTGCCAGCGTTCGTTGTAGAATTTCAGGAGATTGATCTGGTGCTTTTGCGGTTGATCCTGATTCGATTCCGACCGGCCATTCAACGAGGTCGACAAATAACGCAAAACGATATAGCCTTTGTCATGATACTCTTTGTTGAAGGCTTTGGCTTTGGCCATGGCTTCATCGAATTCCGCGCGCGTCACCGCATCGAAATTCGGCGCACCGCTGCCAAAGGTGACGGTCAAATTGTTTTTCGTCAAAAATTCAAGATCGGTTTTGTGCCCCAGCCGCCAATGGCCCCAGTCGGTGCTGGGTTTCCAGTCATTCAGCGCAGCAGCGATGGAGATCAGCAAGACCACCGCCGCGGCGATTTGCATCAGTAGACTTCGTATGATTCGTTGAAAGCGGTGCATATAGCCTCCCGTAAATTCGATAAAAGTCGCTGTTAGAATCCAATTGCCAGATCTGCCTGCCCGGTGAAATCCGGCAGTTTGACACAATAATCCCTTTCGCTTTTCACGGATTCCAGTTTCTGATTTCCAAGCATCACACTTTTCGGTGCTTTTGAGCTGCGGAAGCAGATCGCCGCCTCCGGCTGCGCATTCGCCTGCAGCGTCAAAGTCACGCTGGAAGACTCTCCTTTATAGTCCACAATGCGGGCGGCGGCGCGGGTGAGGGCGAATTCTCCACCATCGATCTTCTTGAGAATTATCTTGCGATCAGAAGTCACAGATGCGTTCAGCATTCTCTCGCCCGCACGATTCCATTCCTGCCAGTCGGCGTTCAAAACCACCGCCGCCTTCGGCGCAAAGAAGCTGCAGCGTGCCGTGGTTTTACTGATCACTTGAACTTCGATGGTCTCGCCCTTTTGCTCGATGGCCGGCATTCTCTTGGAGATATAGGTCAACCGCGCTTCCGGCGAAGCGTGCGGACCCAGAGTCGCAACGATTTTGTTCACACCTTTTTTCAAATTGGGTAGAATGATGACCTGCTCATCGAAGGCGAAATGCGGCTTGCCGTTGATCGTGACTTTTTGAATGCGATCGCTGGTGTTTTCGATTTTGACGCCCATGCCGCCGGTGAAGTGCGGAATCGTATCCAACAAGACACCGGAAAGATCCAACTCCATCTCGATTTGATTGCGCTCGCTGCGCCAGGAATAGTTCCACTGCGCCATGGCGCGCAGCTTGTGGCCGAGATCCTCCGGGGTCGGGCAATAGATCTTGTGCGTCGTGAATTTCGTTTTCATCGCATCATAAAAGGCGATGGTGCTTTCGTTCACAATCCGATCCTTCTTCGACTGCGGCTGTGCCGTGATCGAGTAATCGTGCCACATTTCATTAAAGATCACGCCGCGCCCGATGTTGTTGAACATGTGGTCAAAGATGGCTTCTTCATAAGCCGTGATCTGCGCCGTGGTATAACTCCAGGTCGGATCGTTGAACCACTGATAGTCCGGGGACGGCACATTTTCCAACACCACCAGATTTTTGTGTGGCCCGGTGTACCAGGTGAGATTGCCGTAACCCAGCGGCATATCCTGCTCGAAGCCGTGCGTCATGTAGAATGAAAAACGCCTGGCGATTTCTTCATAATCCTTCATCTGTATCGTGTTGCCGGGATTGATGAACCATTCGACCTTGCCGATGGGAAAATCGTAATCCGCCATGTTGAATTCGATTTCTTGAATCGAGCCGCCCAGCTCCTCCTCCCAGCGCGCCGGGGTCATCTCCTTGTTGATGCGATGAAACTTGCTGTGCGTGCCGATCTCCCCTCCCACTTCTTCGATCTTTTTCCCCCACGGCGCCAGATCCTGCCAGCCGGCCTTGGTGGCGTTGCTCGACACCCAGGCATACACCGGCACCACGCCGGATTGCTTCGCAAGATCGATGAGATAGTTGATGGTCTTGATTTGCGCGTCCAGGTTGTTGCTGTTGTCGGCGTCGAGGCGGACGATGGCGGTGAGATTGGCGTTGGAAACCTGCGGCGCCGGAAACGGCGTATCGAGATCGCCGTAGATCGCCCACTGCACAGTGCGGATCATGACATTGAACAACTGGTTGGCATAGAACACCTGCGGCTGCACGTTTCGAAAGAACGACGCCGCCCCGGCCCAGGTGCTGAAGTCGCTGACCAGTACGATGCGGTTTTTTGAGGCGCTGGAACAGGACAAAAACGGATGGGTTCTCTTCTCGTCACTCGAAATCAGCAATGCCCGGCCGTCGCTTTTGAATTGCACGATGTTGAGGCCGTTCGCCAAGTGCTGGGTGATAAATTGATTCTTTTCGAAGCGCGTGGTGATGTAATGGCTGTTGTCGGCGACTTTGATGCGAAAGTCCGAGTTGCCTTTGAATCCGGCGTATTCGATGCCCAGCAAAGAGTCGAGATCAGCATGACGCCGGTCGCGCGCCTGTTCATCGGCCGTGGCCAGTGGCCCGTCGATGATGAGGTTGCCTCCGGCAGCGAGATATTTCTGCAGAGCACTTTTCAAATTCTGATAGGCAGTCTCTTCGACATAATTGCACTGGCCGAAGATCAGGATATCATAGCGCTCGAGCGTTTTGTTGTCCGCGAGATCTTCGAGAAACAGACAGTCGTAGGGAATGCCGGTATCAAAACCGGCTGCATTCACCATCGACGGCACAAGGCATATCCAAAACACAAAGAACGCGCACAAGATTCTCGACATGATTTCCAGCTCCGTTTCCTGAATACAATGATGTGGGGACACCGCATGCCGTTTCCCTACCTTTTTTGAATGCTCCGGTAGTTTTCGATGAGCATGGGGGAATTGGGATGCAGCGCCAGACCACGCTCGAACACTCTTCTTGCCTCTGCGAGGTTCCCCAACTCCCGATGGGACAATGCCAGATTGTTGAAATAATCCGGCTCGCCATCGTTGATCTTGACGGCTTGCGCATACGCCGCAGCAGCCTCCTGAATTTTCTTCTGCATCATCAGCGCGTTGCCGAGATTGTAGTAGATCTCCGCGTTGGTGGAATCCAGGCCCAGGGCGCTGGTGTACCAGGCGCTTGCCTTCGCAAACTCCTTGTTCAAATAGAATGCGTTTCCCAAGTTGAAAAACAGATTCGCGTGTTCCCCTCCCATCTGCAATGCTCGTTGATAGAAGCTGATCGCGCTTTTGAGATCATTCATTTCGCGATGGCAATCTCCCACCACTTCGACGACCGCCGGCTGGAATTCCATGATCGCCAGCGATTTCTTAAATTCCTCAATCGCCTTTGAATGTAAATCCTGCCCCCGGTAGATCCGTCCGATGGCATTATGCGCTTCATACATGCGCGGATCGATCTGCAGGATCTTTTCATAAAGAATGAGCGCCCGATCGAACGCCTCTTCACGCGAAAGGAGTTCCCCCTCCAAAAACAATGCGTCGACAAACTGCGGATGCGCAGCAGTTGCCTTTTGAATGGCCGTCTTCGCGGAATCGGCTCTGCCCTGCGCCAGGTAACACCGCGCCAGCTCGTATTGCACCAGCGGGTGGGAAGCGTACGTTGGCTCGACGGCGTTCAACACTTTCATGGCCTCCTCATACCTCGCCAATCCGATCAGGTGCCGCGAGAGATTGACCTGCGCTTCGAGGTTGCGGCGGTCCAGGGCGGCAGCGGCAATCAGCTCATTGCCCAGAAGATCTGCGCGCTGAAAATATTCTCTCGCCAGATTACTTTCCGGGATGAGCTTTGAACCCGCCATCAGCGTCTGCAGCGACGCATGCGTCTTGCCCTGATAAGCCTCCACCATGCCGGCGAGCAGCAGTCTGGTGGCTTCATGGTGTCGCTTTAGGTTGTTCTCGATCTTTTCTCGCTGTGCTGCGTCGTCGGGAAGGTTGGTGATCATTTCGCCGAGCCACGGACGGCGCGCGGCAATGGCGCCAAGATTGATGAAAGCGCAGAAATCCCGCGACCGGATATCGCGCGTGGAAAACTCCAGAAGGGGGCGATCGTCGGTGTTGATCGGATACGGCGCGCTGATCTCCGCAATCCCGCGATGGTCGAGCATGAAGCAATCGAGAAAATCATACACCGAGCCGATATTGATTGCTGCAAAATCTTGCTTGACTGCCGGGATCGCCAGGCGCGCGCTGAGTTTCTGAAAATCAATCTGCCAGGGCTCGACCGATCCCAGCAGCACGATCTGCTTGTTGATGCAATTGGGCGCCATCCACAGCGCGCAGTAGGGAAACACCGATTGAAAGGTCTTGAGGACAATGGCAAAATCTACCGGATCCAAATCGATCGTCATCCAGGTGGAAACGATGCCGCCGGGCCTGAGGCGGTCGCGGCAGTTTTCGAAATGATCTTTGGTAAACAGCGAGGCGCTGCTGGTGGCAACCGCATAGTTGCCGTCATTCATCACCACGTCGAAATACCTGCCGGCATATTTGACGATGTTCTTGCCGTCGACGATCGCATAATCAAACTTCGGATGCTTGAGAACGCCTTCGTTCAGGTCTTGAAAATAAACATCGGAGAGCTCCAGCACGTCCTTCGAAATCTCCGCGACCTGGAACTCGGCAAGCGGATGCCGCAACGCGCATTTGGAGGTTTCTCCGGTGCCAAATCCGATCTGCAGCGCCGACTGCGGATTGGGATGCAGACACAAGGGAATGTGTCCCTGCAAGGTCTGCAGCGTTTTGAGCATGAAGCTGGTGCCGGCAACGTTCAGTCCGTCGACGTCGATTCTTTTGGTGCGTGAAAACGGCTTGATCTGTTCATGGACGGTGACCGTGCCTTCGATGCCCTCGCGGTAGTCGATAAGCGGAAAATCTTTTTCAACATGGGAATAGGCAACCGTGAACAGCGTCGCCGGCGTGGCGCGAATGCCCAGAATCATAACAAGCACGCCAACAACCGCAAAGCCTACGACCATGCGCCGCGACAATTGTCGCCGGTCATACTGGATCAGATAGACACCGAGCAGGAGATTGAGCAACACCATCGCCGTGACGGTGGCTGAGGTGCCAAGTGCTGAAATGAGAAAGTAGCTGGTGAGAAAAGACCCGGCCACGCCGCCTAGGGTGTTGAAGAAATAAACCAGCCCCAGCCGCGAACTGATGTGTTGCAGCCGTGTCACCGCAATCTTGCCGGCCACGGGGAAACTGGCGCCCATCAACAGCGCAGGAAGAAACATGACCAGAAATGCTTCGAAGAAGCGCACGCCGTTCCAGGTCCACCACGACGTCCGCGGGCCAATGGTGAAAATGCGGTCGTGAATCCACGACAGGTTGATCAGCATGATCGCGGCGATGAGCGCTCCGCAGCCGATGCCGACTTCAATCCAGCCGAAGACTGCAAACAATCGTTTCGAACGATCCGCCCACCGCCCGCCCACGTATGACCCGATGCCGATGCCGCAAAGCATGGTGGTCAACGTCACGGTCGCGGCGTAAACTGAATTGGTCATCACAAAAACCAGAACGCGGGCCCACAAGACTTCGTAGGCGAGCGCCACAAATCCCGAAATGGCAACGGCAGCCAGCACGATCTTGACGCGGTGATCCAGGGGAGCCTCTTCTGCCACACGTTCAGGCGTGGGAGCAGTTCTCATCGAAACCGAATACCGCCAAAGAAGATAGGCGCCTGCCGCGATGATGAGGTTGGTGAGCACCCCCGCATAGATGGCATTGGAGACACCGATGACGCGGATGAGCACAAAGCCGGTGACGAAACATCCGGCCATGGCGCCAAGGGTGTTCACACCGTACAGCGTGCCGATGCCGAATCCGGTGCGGCTGGACTCACGAATCACTGCGCGGCTGAGCACCGGCAGCGTCCCGCCCATGAGAAATGTTGCGGGAAACATGAGGAGAAATGCGACGATGAATTTCAGCAGGAAGAACAGCGTTGCCTGGCTCGCCGCTTGGGGATAGATGAAGGCAAAAAGTGATTCCATCGGCGCGCGCAACAGCGGGATGAGCAGCGCACAGAGACCCGCGCCGGCCTCGAGCCAGGCATAGAGCTTCAGCGGATGTTCATGGCGGTCGGCGATTTTGCCAAGCACAAGTCCGCCGCCGGCCAGACCCATCATGAACGCAGCCAGCACCGCGCTCAACGCCAGGGTGGTGTTGCCGAAGATCAATCCGAAAATTCTCACCCAGACGATCTCGTACAGCAGACCGGTC
>QEVD01000715.1 GCA_003576975.1 Candidatus Zhuqueibacterota bacterium | reverse complement strand
CCACGGTCAAGCTGCGCCAGATGCAGCGTTACTGCGAGCTGGCAAGCTGCCGGCGGCATTTTATCCTCGATTATTTTGGTGAAAGCCATGTCTCCCCTCGCTGTGAGAATTGTGACAATTGCGGAATCGTCTGGCAGACTTCCGCCGAGGCAACTCTCTTGGCGCAGAAAATTTTGAGTTGCGTCGTGCGCATGCAAGAACGCTTCGGCGCAAAAACCGTGGCTGAGGTGCTGAAAGGCTCAAATACCGAGCGCAGCCGCAGTTTTGCAGGGTTGTCAACCTTTGGACTGCTGCGTGACCTGCCGTTAAAGCAAATTGAAAAAGACATTCAGCGTTTGATCGCTGCGAGTTACCTCACTCGCAGCGACGGCGAATATCCCGTGCTGCAAGTCACGCCCAAAGGCTGGGAAGTCTTGCGGGGCCAGCGACAAGCCGCGTTGCCCGCCCCTGCGAACGAACGACAGCGCGCAACGAGTCCCAGGAAAATCAAGGGCGGAACTCTTTTGCAGACGCTGCAGCTTTTGCGTCAAGGCTTGTCGATCACAGAAGTGGCGCAAGCGCGCGCATTGGAAGAGAGCACCATTTGGGGACATGCGAAAGAATTGGCGTTGGATGGAAAAATCGAGAATTTGGATGACATCATTTCACCGCAAGAGGTGGCTGAAATTTCGCGCTTCTTAAGCAAAACGGAGTCGTTTGATCGCGCGACCATCTCTGCGCATCTGCCGAGGCATCATCCCAGTAAAGTTTTTTTTGTGCGTGCCATTCTGCAGGCACGACAAAGGGGGGTAAAAATCTAGCGTGCTGCTATCTTGATTTGTTCGAGGCTATCTTGAAATGTCATCCCACCAGGCGGGATCTTGTGAAGTACTCGGCATGTGGCCTGGAGCTTCACAAGCTCCTTCCAGGATGACAAGATGAGATACTTATACAACACAGCGCAGTAGGCACCAAGATGCTGTCGTCACGTTTTTTCTGCTTCGTCTATCATCTCAGAGTTAACCTGTACGGTTTTCATTTTGGTTACCGTGTTAATTCTACTTGGGCATATTAAAAATTGTACCACAGTAGAGCTAATCAAACCTCACTTCCAGAACCGGGTTCGCATGAATTCGAATTCCGAAAAACACACGCTTTTGATTATCGACGATCAACCGCAATTTGCTCAGGATTTCATCCTGCTGACCGGCGAAGAATTCAATGTGGTGACCGCCGCAAACGGCGAAGACGGCTTGCGCAAATTTCAAGAGGTTGCCGCAGATCTCATTTTGGTTGATTTGAAGCTCGGGCGCGGCATTGACGGCATTGAAACGCTGCGCCGGCTCAAACAGGCCGATCCCGATGCCGGCGTTATCATCGTTACCGAGCACGCTTCTATTGAGACAGCGCATCAAGCCGGCCGGCTCGGCGCGCTCGATTATTGCAGTAAGGCGCCCAATCTCAAAGAATTGCGTGCGCATCTCAAGCAGCACCTGCAAAATGTGGCATGGCGCCGCGCCTATCGCGACGAATTGCAGCGCCAGTATCCCAAATTCATTGCCGAGAGTCCGGCAATGCGCAAGCTCATCGAAGATATCGACGCCGTTGCACCGAGTGATCGCCTGGTCATGATCACCGGCGAATCAGGCGCCGGCAAAGAACTGGTGGCACGTGAGATTCACCGCCGCAGCCTGCGCGCGGAACGGCCGCTGTTCGTCGTCAATTGCAGCAATCTCGCCGCGCCGTTGTTTGAAAGTGAATTCTTTGGCCACGAACGCGGCTCGTTTACCAGCGCTGACCGCCAGCAACGCGGCAAAT
>QEVD01000714.1 GCA_003576975.1 Candidatus Zhuqueibacterota bacterium | reverse complement strand
TGATTTCACCAAAGATCATTGGGGCTGGTTTGCCTCTCACATGTTCATCGATAAAGACTTCAATCCGCCCGTCGGGTTTGTGTTGCGTCCGGACATTCGTCGCACCTTTGCAACGTTTCGCGTCAGCCCGCAGCCCAACGGGCGTTTCCTGCGGCGCAGCAATATTTTTCAGACCTTCTCACACATCACCAACGCCGAGGGCCGCTTGCAAGATTGGGACTATCGCCTGACGGTTTTCAATCAACTCTCCAACGGCGACAATTTAAATTTCAGCTACGGCCGGATTTTCGAACGGCTCGACCAGCCGTTTCCGTTTCGCCCGGATCGCGGCATCGAGATTCCGGCCGATGATTATCGCAACCATCTGCTCAGCGCCGATTTTCAAAGCAGCGCCAAACGCAAGTTGATCGGCTTCACGAATGTGTTATGGCGGGAATTTTTTGAAGGCGATTTGTTCAATTGGGGTGGCGGCTTCGGTTACAGCCCGAACGCGCATTTCTCCTTTCAAGTGAATTATGATCGCAATGAGATCGACCTGCCGCAAGGCGCTTTGAATACGAATCTTTTTGGATTGCGCTTCAATTTAGCGTTGAACACCAATACTTTTCTCAATACGTTGGTGCAATACAACAGCGAGACCAATGAGTTGAGCACGAATTTGCGCTTCAATTTCATCCACAGCCCGGGCAGCGATTTGTTTATCGTGTACAATGACAGCCGCGGCCGCCCGGGCGAGAAGATTGGCGACGGCTTACCCAGCCGCAACCGCGAATTCACGTTGAAATTCACGCGCTTGCTGAAAATTTAGGCGGTGATTTGAACAAATCGTCACGAATTTTCTAAAGAAAACGGCGAAGGCGTTTAAAGGAAGAACAGCAACTGACATGATCTCGTTTGGGCAGTTCGAAAAATCCATTAAGGAGAAACATGATGAACGATTTTCTTTCGCTTGCCGTTCTTCCCTTCGCCTGGTTGATCGCCGCATTTGCGCAAGAACCGTCGGTCGAGCGCGCCGTTGTGGTCGAGGTTGTCGTGAACGCCAGCGCGGATAAAGTCTGGCAAGCCTGGACGACGGAAGAGGGCGTCACCAGTTTTTTTGCCCCGGCGTGCAAAATCGATTTGCGCGTACTCGGCGCTTATGAAATGTATTTCATGCCGGAGGCCGCGCCCGGCGTGCGCGGTGGCGAGGGCAACATGATTCTGGCGATACAGCCGGAAAGAATGCTTTCCTTTACCTGGAATGCGCCGCCGCATCTGCCGAACGTTCGCCAGCAGCGCACCAGCGTCATCTTGCGGCTCAAAGAAATCAACAAGAATCAAACGCGTGTCACCTTGACGGAAATCGGTTGGGGTGAAGATGAGGAGTGGGATCGAGCCTATCAGTATTTCTCGGAGGCCTGGAAATATGTTTTGGGAAACCTGGTGCGCCGTTTTGACGATGGCCCGATCGATTGGCAAAAAGAAATGGCGGCAAGGCAGGCTGCGGCCTCCCAAGAGTTTTAAGTCGTGCAACAATGGCTTCCGCGGCGGTATTACTGACGTCTGCGCTCCCAAAATTCAAACTTATCTGTCGATTTTCTAAAATCTCATTCTTCTTACCAATAAAATCAAACGCTGCAAAATCAAGTCGTGGAGGCTCAACATGGCAGCAGCCCCGGTGGTACATTTCGAAATCGTCGGCCAGGACGCCAAAAAGCTACAAAACTTTTACGGCAAACTGTTCGAGTGGAAAATCAACGCCGATAATCCCATGAATTATGGCCTGGTGGAAGCAGTCGCCAGCGGCAAAGAAGTGGGAAAAGGCAGTATCGGCGGCGGTATTGGCGCGGCGCAACCCGGCCAACCCGGCTATGTCACGTTTTACGTGCAGGTCGATGATTGCGACGCCTATTTGAAAAAAGTGGAAAGCCTGGGCGGCAAAACCGTCATGCCCACCATGACGATTCCGAACATGGTGACGTTTGCTTTGTTCGCCGATCCCGAGGGGCAAGTGGTCGGATTAGTGAAGAGCGAATAACACATAATCATCAGTACTTTTTAGATGCGGTGAGGCGCGGTTAAAACACCGTCTGCGCCTCACCGCATCTTTTTTTGTTGTATAGGCTCGCTTCAGTGATGATAGAAATTTTTCAGATTTTCGCATTGTGAATCTTGTTTCACCATTATTTGAGCAACGCGCGCAACGCCCCTTCCAAATCTGGATAGCGAAACGTGTAACCCGTTGCCGTGAGTTTTGCAGGCTCGATACGCGCACTCGCTAACAACAAGCCCTCGGCCATTTCTCCCAGCAACAAGCGCAACGCGAACTCCGGCGCGGGGAAAATCGTGGGACGCGAGAGCACGCGGCCCAGCGTTTTGACGAATTCGCGATTGGTTACGGGTTGTGGCGCGACGACATTGAATGGGCCTTGCAGTGATTCGTTTTTGAGCGCATGTTGCAGCGCGCCGATCAAATCGTCGAACGCGATCCAGCTCCAATATTGCTTGCCGCTGCCCATCACGCCGCCCACGCCGAGACGAAACGGCAGCAATATTTCTTTCAATGCGCCGCCGTCCGTGCTGAGCACGACGCCGGTGCGCGGATGCACAACACGAATGCCGGCACGCGCCGCCGGTTCCGCCGCCCTCTCCCACGCCACGGAGGTTTCTGCCAGGAAACCCGAGCCTGGAGCGCTATCCTCACGCAAAATCGTGTCACCGCGATCGCCATAATAGCCAATGGCCGAGGCGCTGATGAGCGTCTTGGGCGGTTGCTTGAGCTGCGCGAGCGTTTCGGCCAGCAATTTTGTGCCGCGCACACGGCTATTAACGATGCGCGCTTTCTTCGCCGTCGTCCAGCGGCCTTTTGCAATACTCTCGCCGGCGAGATGTACAACTGCATCCATGCCTTCCAGCCCGGCCGCATCAATTTTGCCGGCGTCGGGATCCCACGTTACCGTCGGTTCTTGCGAGGTTATGGGCGTGCGAATCAAGCGCACCAGGTGA
>QEVD01000713.1 GCA_003576975.1 Candidatus Zhuqueibacterota bacterium | reverse complement strand
TTTTCGTGAAGTTGCCGCTGAGCATAATCAACGCGCAAATCGTTGAGAATGTGGCTCATGATTCGAATAGTTACGTAATGATTGATAATTTTGTGAAACAGCACGGGTTTTGTATTGCGTAGTTTACAATCTTCCCTCAAATAAGCAAGCAATTACTGGAATCAATTTTCAACAACTCCTTTTTGGCAACCTGGGGTTGTTATCAGAATTCCTAACCCGAACAAGCCGGAATCAAACTTTGCCACGAAGTCACTAATTTTTTTATTAGCGCCTCCGCGCTTTGGTGATAAGAAAATTTTTGCGTTTTTGCAGCGATTCAACTTTAAAGAGACTAAACAAGTTTTTCAGACAAGCTGAAAGCCTGGACTTTCGGGCAGCAAAAAGATTTTCCAACGGATTGAAACAACCCAACTGATAAAGGGCTTTTCATCCGCTGGGTTGTTTCTATTCGCTGAAGAAAAGTCAGAATTTTATTCAACGTTCAAAAAGCTAATCGCCTAAAAAAATCCCGAAGGCAACACTCATCTCCTTTCATACTCACCCGTGTGCAGGGATGATTACACTTTTGCCCGTAGAATTACGCTTTTTTACATCCGATGCACGAGTCTTTAGATGATTTCAAGGCAATTTTTCCTCGGAACAATTCTTGCAAATGGCAGCCTCACGTTTCACGAAACCAACGGGAATTACAAGATCACGAACATTTACCGTGGCATGAACTCTGAAAACCTTTAGCAAGGAGGCTTCATCAATGGAGACCATCTTCAAATGGCTGGTGGCGGGTTATGTTGTCGGTGCGATTTGCATGTTCTACCTCATCGTGCGTTCGTGGGTCATTACAAACGCGATGTTACACGGGAAAGGCAGCGTACTGTATCGCCGGGAAATCGGCGTGAACTGGCTTGGCATGGCATTATTGAGCGCCGGCATTTCGTTGGGATGGAGTCTCATCGGCGGTGGGATTCACCGATTTTTGGCCAGCGATGTGTTATTTGTGCAGTTCTCTCTGGGCCTGGCAGCCGTGATCACAACGATGTTGTTGTTTGCCGATACCGAGCACAAGCTCGACAAGATCGCGCTCAACGCCATCGTCATTGTGGGATTTGGTTTTCTGCTTCCGGTCATACTTTGATTTGAGCAAAAGAATTCACGGGCGACAGGCTTCAATTGCAGGCGCAACCGCCGCCAGAGCCGCCCATACCGCCGGTGCTGGCTTCGAGCGTTTCAATCCAATGACGCTCAATTGCTTCTTCTGGAAGCTCTTTATTAAAATCCATGATGCGCAGTGCCAAATGTTCGCGCTGATAGGGTTTGACCGCTGCGCAGGCGCTCAACAGGATTGCCATTGCCAGAAACAAAACCAAACGAAGAGACAAAAGTTTTTGTCGCATAAAATCTCCACAAAGATGTAAGAGTGAAAACCCATTCCGAAACGAATCACTTTTTGCTTTTGGTTGCGGCGCTGGCAGCATTCACCGCGGATTTTGCGAGCAACGCCTCGACTTCCGTTTCGAGACGCTTGAATTCTTTAGGATCGTAGCCGCGATAAATCGCGCGCACAATGCCATTCCGATCGATGAGATAACTGCTCGGCATGGCTTCAACCGCGTAAGCTTCTGCGGTTTTTTTGTCACGATCCCACAAGCCGAGTAACTTGATGTCATATTTCTTGAGAAAGGTTTTAACATTCTCCGGCTCATTGTCCACCGAGATCGCCAAAATACTCAAGCCGCGTTCACGATACTTGCTTTGCAAACGCGCCAATTCCGGCAATTCTTCCTGACACGGGCCGCACCACGTCGCCCAAAAATT
>QEVD01000712.1 GCA_003576975.1 Candidatus Zhuqueibacterota bacterium | reverse complement strand
CAAGCCAATCTTTTTTCGAATGCCATTGAGCATAAAGAGCGCGCGCTAACCCAGCTTGACGCATTTGAATTTGACCAGGCCTGGGACAGCCTCGAAGTGGCCAAGGAAATCGATCCCTATCTCGCGGATCTCGAGGTACTGGCTGCGACGTGCCAATTCGCGCGCTACGCCGGGGCGCACGCGAGAATGTCCGTCACAAAAGCCGCGGAACTATGGCATCTGACCAACGAGGCGTATCATGCGGGCACACTGCCGGCCGCAGCCGCCATACAAATGCGCCAATTGCTGGCGCGGCGGCTGCTGACGGGACGTTTTACCGAAACGCTTTTTGCCGGCGCCGCGGAAAAAATTCTGCACCGCGGGGTATGCCATTTGGCCCTGGCGCATTGGCAGGAGGCGCACCGCGATCTGCTCGATCTCGCGACGGCGCATCCTGACTTGGCGCGCCCGGTGCATTGGGGTTATCTCGGCGATGCCGCGTATGCGCTCAAGCGCTGGAAAGACGCCAATCTCGCTTACATACGCCTGCTCTTCACAGAGGCGTACGAAGTGGATTTGTTGTCGTTGCAACACGTGAACTTGCGCCAGATTTTACGCCGCCTCTCGCTGGAAAACGATGATGCGGTCACGATGAAAGGCTTGTGGCCGTTTTATGCCTGGCGGGACAACGCCATAGAGATTCCCGCCGGCAATACGTTTCTGCTCGCCCTTGCCAAACGCAGCCGTTCCTTGCTCGGCGGCAAACTCATGCTCGAACGCAAAGACGCGCTGCAACAATTCATGCTTTGCCTTTACATTGATCAATCGCAACTGCAAAAAGAAATTGCTTTCGACGTGCGCGCCGAAATGCAGGGATTGGAGCCGGAATTGTTTGCAGAATATTTGGCCGAGGTGGAACGCCGCCGGCGCGCCGGCCAGCGGTGAGTATTCTCTTCAAAGACGAAAAACCTGGCATAGGAAACCGGGCCATGTCTGTTTTGAGGAAACCCAAGTACACTTGGAATATTTTGCGCGAAGCCGCCCGCCGGTTTGACCGGGACTACGGCCCCTTTCTCGCCTCCGGGCTGGCGTTCGATTTGATGCTGTGCATCCTGCCGTTTCTGCTGATCTTGATCTCGATTTCCGGCTATCTGCTGGAATCCTCCGAGCAGACGCATCAGGATATTCTCGCATTTCTCGAGCGCGCGCTACCCATCACGCTCACCGAGCTGCAAAGCAGCCTGCAGCAATTCATCAAAGACCGTAAGATCATCGGCGCGGTCGGCCTGATCTCGCTGCTGCTCGCAGCCTCGCGCGTGTTTGGTGGCATTCGCGCGGTGCTGGAAATCACCTTTCGCCGCAAGCTGAAATTCAATCTCATTACCGGCAAATTGTTCGATATCGGCATGGTGGTGCTGGCCGGCTTGCTGTTGTTTCTCTCACTCGGCATCTCATATGTCATCACGGATTTGCAAAACTGGCTGGCCGAATGGCTCGCCGCGCACAGTTATGATTTTCGAAAACTCAACAGCTTCATTGCCATGGCCCTGGCCTTCACGGCCTCCTCGGCAATGTTTTTTCTCATGTATCGCTTGCCGCTCGAGCAACAAATTCCGACGCGCATCATCCTGACGCTGGCCTTGCTGGTCGCGTTGTTTTGGGAAATCGCCAAATGGCTGTTCGGGCTTTATCTTGCCAATCTCGGCAAGTTCGATGTGATTTACGGGTCGTTCGGCGTGCTGGTGGTGTTGGTGTTGTGGATTTATTACACCGCCATCATTTTTGTGGCAGGCGCTGAAATTGGCAGCGCCTGGCAGGACTTGCGCGGCGCGCCGGC
>QEVD01000711.1 GCA_003576975.1 Candidatus Zhuqueibacterota bacterium | reverse complement strand
TTGCACTTCATCATCCCCGAGGTGATCGATGCCCTGGAAGTTTACAAAGGCCCCTACTTTGCGGAGTTCGGCGATCTCGCCACTGCCGGCGCGGTGGTCATGCGCACGCGCGATCATATCGAATCCAATGTGGTGCGGCTCGAAGGCGGCCAGTTTGAAACGTATCGCCTGACCACGCTTTATCAAATTCCCAGCGCCGGCATTCACAACAACGCCTACCTCGCCGGGCAGTTTTACGGCACCGACGGTCCGGTTGATAGTCCCCAGGGCTTTCGTCGCGTCAATCTTTTTGGAAAATTTCACACCCACTTGAACGAGACTTCCAAGCTGTCGCTCGATATCAGCGGCTTCAGCTCGGCGTGGGATGCTTCCGGGCAGATTCCGCAGCGCGCCGTGAATGCAGGATTGATCGATCGCTTCGGCTCGCTCGACGATCTCGAAGGCGGCACCACCGGCCGGCAGAATCTCAATCTCGCTTACGAAGCGCACGGCGAGGGCAACAGTGAGTTTCAAATTCGCGCCTACTCCGCGCGTTACAATTTCAAGCTGTTTTCGAATTTCACCTTCTTCCTGAATGATCCGGTCAACGGCGACATGATCGAGCAAACTGACAGCCGCACGCTGCTCGGTTTGAACAGCCGATATCGTTTTCATCATGACGTTGGCGGATTTCTTGCGACCGCGACGCTGGGCGGCGGCTATCGCAGCGATGACATTGCAGTCGCGCTGTGGCGCAGTCCGAACCGCGTGCGCCAACAGGCCTTGGTGATTTCCGACATTTTTCAGCGCAATCTTTATCTGTGGGCTCAGGAGGAACTGGTGTTCAGTCCAAAGCTGCGCTTGCAGCTTGGTCTGCGTGGCGATTATTTCACCTACGACGTCGAGGATCATCTCGAAGGCATGCCGTCCGCTTTGCCGCATGCCTCGGGCTTCGCGCAAAAGACAATTCTGAGTCCCAAGGCCAATCTCGTGGTCAGCCCGGCTCATGCGTTTGATGTTTTTGTGAATTTCGGCGCCGGATTTCATTCGAATGATGCACGTGACGTGGTTATTGCCAGGCGCGTCAGCGATTCCAGGCGACGATTTCAGCAACAAGGTTTGAGCGAGGAAGAGATTTCCTCACGACTAGCAGCGGCCAATCTCGATCCCGCCATTCGCGATGATGAAACGCTCCCACGCGCCACCGGCGGGGAGATCGGATTTCGCTTGCGCCTGGGCAATCGCGCCAATTTCGGCGCGGCGGCCTGGGGCCTCAATCTCGAGCGCGAGTTCGTGTACATTGGCGACGAAGGCACCACCGAGTTGAGCGGCCGCACGCAGCGCTATGGCCTCGATCTCGAAGCCCGCTTTGGGCTAACCTCCTGGCTTTATGCCGATGCCGACGTCAATTTCTCGCGCGGCAAATTGCGCGACGAGCCGGCTGATGCGAATGAAATTCCATTGGCCCCGCGTTTGACTTCCACCGGCGGCCTCACCGTGAAGCATCCCTCCGGCATGGAGGGCAGTTTGCGCTATCGCCACATTGGCGACCGCCCCGCCAATGAAGCCAACACCGTCACCGCACTCGGCCACACCGTGTTCGATCTCACTGCCGGCTACCGCTTCGGCAGCGTCCAGCTTCATTTGATTTTGGAAAACCTCACCGACGCCGAATGGAACGAAGCGCAATTCGACACGGAATCGCGGCTGCGCAATGAAAGCGAGCCGGTGTCCGAGCTGCATTTCACGCCCGGGAATCCCCGGAACGTGCGGGTGGGGTTGAGTTATTTCTTTTGAGAGGAGACCCTTTTGACCTGAGGATTTCCTGAACCTATAA
>QEVD01000096.1 GCA_003576975.1 Candidatus Zhuqueibacterota bacterium | reverse complement strand
AAATCAAAATCTCATTCATGACCACCCCAAGCAGAAAAGTTTTTTTCATATTCTTCGCCGGATTCTGCATGATGTTGTTGACGGCGGTGACGATCAATTTGGCAATTCACAACTCGGCGAACGTTTCAGCCGCAGGCAACGGCAGCGAGGGCCACGCGTTGATGAAAAAATACGGCTGCTTTTCCTGCCACAAACTGCACGGCACCGGCAGTCGCGTTGGGCCGGTGTTGGATGATATTGGAACCAAGCGCGAGGCGGAATGGCTGGCGCGTTGGATCAAAAACCCCTATGCCATCAAAAGCAACAGCCGCATGCCGCCGTTTTTCTATCTGCCGGATGAGAACATTCGCATTATTGCTGAGTATTTGAGCCAGCAGCGCGGCGAAGCGAATAATCCGAACAACAAGCTTCGATCACAACAGTGACAATTAACAATTGGCCATTCACCTTTCAAAATTGCTAATTGCAAATTGCCAATTGTTAATTCTACTCAGGCACATTTGAATTTTGCCCACGAAACGCGCGAAAAACTCTTGTCTATTTCGTGTGTTTAACAGCTCACGCAAGTGAATCTGACGAAGTAGAATCAATCCACCAAAATTCTCATGCCCCAAACCGTTCGTTGGTTCATTCGTACCAGCGCCGTTTATCTCGTGCTCACGTTTCTGGCCGGTGCGATTTTTCTTTATCATAATTGGCTGATCGGGCCGGCGCCTCGAGTGTGGGTGATCGTGCATCTGCATATGGGGCTTGTCGGCTGGCTGGTGAACATCGTCATTGGCGTGGGCTTGTGGATGTTTCCCCTCAATAAAGATGCCTTTCCCGACGGCGGCGGCCGTTACACGCTGCCCCTGGCGCGAACCTGCTATTTCGGATTGAATCTGGGTTTGGCTGCCCGTTTGATCTTGGAGCCGCTTTTCAGCTACACGCAAAACAATTTTGCAGGCGGTTTATTGGCGCTCTCGGGTGTGCCGCAGTTGATTGCGGTATCTATTTTCTTGTACATTGTTTGGAAGCGCGTCAGGCAGGTTGAGGGATTAAAGACGAATCGTTAACAGGACTCCGTTCAGGGTGCGGGTTAAACGGGAAGCAGGTGTTTCAGCTTGGAGGCATAACGCCGGCTCATCATGAACGGCTTTTCAATGCCCTTGACAAAAACCTCCTGCGTATAATTTTTGCATTTTCTCACCTGTTCCACATACTCAAAATTGACGATGGCCGAGCGATGAATCCGCACAAATTGCTTTTCCGGCAGCAGATCTTCCCAATCCTGCAATGTTTTTGAAACCAGCGCGCGGGGTTTGTCGGCGTAAAAAATGTACGAGTAATTGCCCTCAGCGGTAATGCACTTCAACAACGGCAGCTTGATGAATTTCAGCGCGCCGTTGACGATGACATAAAGCACATCATCATAGGCGGCTTTTTTATGCGGCTGTGCCGAACCAAGCTCATTCGAACCCAGCTTTTTAACAGCCTTCGCCAGGCGTTCTTTGCTGATCGGTTTCAGCAAATAGTCGAGGGCATTGACTTCGAAAGCGCGCAGCGCATATTTATCGTAGGCGGTAATGAAAATAATCCGCGCGGCGGTATCAATTTGGTCGAGCAAATCGAAACCCGAAGCGCCCGGCATTTGAATATCCAAAAAAATCACATCGGGAGGATTTTTTTGAATCAGTGGAATGGCTTGGGCGACGTTGGCGGCCTCGCCGATCAGCGTGATTTCCGGATAGCCGGCGAGCATGGTTTTCAGCTCCGAGCGCACCAGCCATTCATCGTCAACGATGAGGGTTTTCAAGGAGAGCATGGAAAGTCAACGGAAGACGTTCGGTTCATTTTGGTGAATTACGGCTTGCCGCAACGATCATTGTAACGCAAATAGGATAAAAAAATAAATGCCCAAATACAACAAGCCGCGGGAAAAATTACGGCTCATCATAAAAACAAAAAAGCCGCCTCGCCCACTTGGACGAAACGGCTTTTGCTGGCCTGCGCGCCGTGCCCCGGTTCACGCAGCGGGCATGATGATTTTGTTGTTTTCGTTTTGGGTAATATTTTGCGCGATGTTCAAATAAACGTTTTTAATCGTTGTTTCATATTGCCTTTTTTCCCGCCACACGCCCCAATCCCACCATTCCGCGCGTTCGACGCCGTTGAGATGCCACCAGCCCATTTGATTCACATGATCCGCGGCCACGGGAAAATCGTGTTGCATGATGATTTTGGCTGTGCCGTCCTCAGCGACCAAACACTCCTGCCATTTCTGCGAGGTTTTTGACACCAAGCCATCGTTGTCGCCCTCCCGGTCATAGGTGATTTGCCAGGTTTTTTGAAAAGGGAGGAAGGTCAATTCGCGTTTTTGCCAGCCGGCATAGGTTTGATAAATCACCTCGTTCGTGGCCTCGGCCGCGCGCGCTGATTCATTGAATGCCCGGCAGGCCTCTGAGGTCAAACTCTTGAAGCCTTCAAGATTGATGACTTTGCGCAGCGTGTCGAGAATTTTTGAAAAGCCGTTTTGCATGAACCAATCGGCCACGCTGGCGCCCAAATGCGGCGTGCCGATCGTGGTCACGCTGGCAACGTAATCCGCCATGTTCTCATCGACGATCATGTGGCGCGCATCCAGGCCGCCCATGCTGTGGCCGATGATATGCACTTTCTGATGGCCGGTATTCGCCAGAATTTTTTGAAGCTCACGCGCGAGATCTTTCGCGCGCGTTTCGACATTAGCGGCAAAGCTGACGCTGGTGGTATGAACTTCAAAACCATGCTTGCGCAAGTGGCTGGCAATGCCTTTGAAGTAATGCAGGTGATCGGCCACCCGGCTGAAATCGTGCAAATTTAATTTGCGGATGATAAAATCGATGAGATAATCCGGCCGCGTAATTCCGTGCGCGAGGATGATGGGATAATTCGGTTTCATGGTTATTTTCTCAAGAAGAAAAATACCACGCTCGACGCAAACAATCCGGCCCAGAGCAGCGGCGGGGCGCCGGCCACAAACGCGATGACGCCGCCGATGATGCACGAGCCGGCCATGAGGCCGCTGCGCAGGCCGATCACCGGACTTTCCGGACGCGGGGCGTTGAAGAGTTGCTGCAAATAGCGCGAGCTTTCGGAAATGAATTCCGGCGCGCGCACCAGAACATCCACCATTTCCGGCAGGCCGCTCATGAATTGCTGGAACAAGCGCATGGGATCGTAATGCTCGCTGTAGATCGCGCGAATATGCCGGCGCGACAGCGCGGGCACATCGAGATTGGGATCGAGTTGCAAACCCACGCCTTCGAACGTCACCAGGGCTTTGACCATCAACGTCATTTCCACCGGGAAAAAGATGCGGTATTTTCCGCCGATTCGCAGCGAGGCCAGGATGAGTTGCGCCAGGCTCAGGCGGCCATCGGAGGCGCGCAGCAGATAGCGGCGAAATAAATCCGAAACCGAGCGCCTGAAGCCGATGACATCGCCGCCTTCTCCAATGCGCGCCATGGCCATCAAATACTTTGCCGAGCCTTCGATGTCGCCGTTGACCAGCGAGTAAAAATAATACAACATGCTGAGCTTCATTTTTTCGTCGAAACGGCCCACCATGCCGACATCGATGAATCCCACCCTTGGCCCGGGCAATACAATCAAATTGCCGGTGTGTAAATCGGCGTGAAAAAAGCCGTCGGCATACAACATTTTGATGATGGCGCCGGCGCCGAGATCAATAATTTTTTGGATCTCACTCGAGCTGAATTGGCGGACATGCGGGTCATTCGGCTTCCACCCGTCGAAGTATTCCATGCAAAGAACATCTCGCGAGCTGAGCGCACGATAAATTTTGGGGAAAACCACCTCAGGTTGATGCGCGAAATTGGCGGCGAAGATTTCCGCGTGATCCGCTTCGTAGGTGAGATCGATCTCCCGCTCGGTGTAGGCGCAAAATTCGTTGATGATCATTTCGGGCTGATAGCGCGGAATAAGCTCTTCCAGCAGACGCGCGAGGAGTTGCAGCAGCTTGATATCCGAAAGAATCGCCTCGCGAATGCCGGGCTTGATGACTTTGACCACAACGGTTTCGCCCAGCTTGGTTTTGGCGAGGTGGGTTTGCGCGATGGAGGCAGAGCCGATGGCGCTTTCCTGAATATCCAAAAACAAATCTTCCAGCGGCTTGCCCAGGCTGGCTTCGATGATTTGCCGGACCGCGGCAAAGGGCACTTCCGGCAGGCGATCCAACAATTGCCTCAGCTCGTCCGTGATCTCCTTCGGCAAAATATCTTCACGAATCGCCATGATCTGGCCGAGCTTGACGTAGGTCGGCCCCAGCATTTCCAGCCGCCGGCGCAACTGCACAGCAAAGGGCCGGTCGCGTAATTCTTTCTTGACGAAGGGCCGCAGCAGGAAGGCCAGCACGCGCGCGCCGGGAGAATTCAAGAATTTGCGTTTGTCAGGGGGGAGGTTGTTGACGTAGGCAAGATGACTGCCCGCGAGCAAGCCGAGCACATGCCGATACAGCAAAAAAAAGCGATGTCCCACTTTCCGGCGATAGGGGCGCGCGTGGGCGACCGTTAAAGGCAACTCACGCAGGGTTGCTGGCGCAATTGATTTATGATTGGTTCTCTGCCGGAGTTCTGGTTCTTGTTCTGATGAAATCAAGGCAGCATTGGGTGCAGCCGTGTGCGTGGCAGTTTCCATCATCCCTGGCCTGTCAAAACAGAAAAAGCTGTCTTAGCATTGACAGCTTTTTCTGCAAATCTCCGACCTCATAGGCAAGATACTCTGACCACCTTTCCGAGAACGCTAACCGGGCGGTGCTTGGATCAGCTTAAGCATACCCTACAAGTCCTTATGACTCTCACATAAAAACCGTCCGGTTAGCATTTTATGTTCTCGGAGGCTCAAGTAAATATCACATTGTGGTCTTTGCCCGAGGACCGGTTTTTGTCGCATCATCCAATCGGTGAACCAGCGATGCCACGCTTTCGGTTAGTTTGTCGACTTTTTCGGACAAGATTTTCACTTCATCATGCGTGACCTCGCCCGAAGCTTCTGACGGCCCCAAAACTCTCTTGCGGATGAATTCGGCTGCATCATCGAGCCGTGAGAAAATGTCATGCGTGAATTGATCGACTTTCTCGCTGACATACGTCGGGGCCGGATCGCCGTTTTTCTTTGCCGCCATCAAGGGTTTGCCATTTTTCTCAACCAGATCGCGCCCGCGTTCCACAAAACGATTGAACATCTTCGCGCCTTCTTTGTCAATCGTTGAAAAAATGCCCAACCCTGCCAGCCAAATCTCACGGGAGGTTTTGGAGATGCCTTCTTGCAGTACTTCCAATGTGCCTTTGGCCTCGTCGACCAGTTTCTCCATGGGTTTGTGTTCGAAGAGTTCCTTTTCGGATGTCATGACGTTCTCCTTTCCAAGCTTGACCATTCGCTTCGCGCTCATCCTCATGTTGATCTCAGCATCGTCCTCATGCCGAAATCGCCAACACCTTCAATGATCACAACAACATGATGGCATTGCTTGGCGGCACCCTGAAATTTCGTCCGGGCGGCTTTACTGCAAACAGCGTACTACCGTTTACTACCGTTCTACACGCGTTAGGGTACCATCCGCCCGGACGAGTTTCACGTTCCAATTAAACGAACACTGCACCGCCCAGCGTTTTGCAATACTTAGGCCATAAAAGGGCCGGCGAATTTTAAACAGTTTACGTCAAATAAAGCAGGCTTTATTTGAACGATTTTCTCAATATCAAGAAAATGACGCTTCCCAATTATCATAATTGACGAACGTTTCCACTTTTCGGCTTTTCTGTAACATTTTGCTCGGCCAAAGCCTTGATGATTTTTTCCAGCGATTCTACCCGCTTTTGCAGTTGCCGCAAATCTTCGGCATGATCGGAGTTAAAAATCTTGTTGATTGAGCTTGGCACCAGCATATCCAACCCATGACGCACTTGTTGAATACCGCCGTCAATGAGATTGCTGCCCACACGAATCAACTCATGCAGCAGATCTTTGGAGAGCGGGTTGCGGCCTTTCTTGCCTTCTTCAAAAATGACTTGGGTTAGGGTTTGTGTGGTAATATCTTCACCATTTGTGTTGTCCACCACTTGAACATCAACACCACTTCGAATCAAGCCAGCGATTTCTTCCAACGAAACATATTGCCGCTCGGTTGTGTCATAGAGTTTTCTGTTCTCGTAGCGTTTGATTACTCGAACCATTGGTTGCTCCAATAATAACACATTGCGTTATAAAAGTCAAGTTAAATTTAACGCATTGCGTAAATTTATTACGCAATGAGACAACAAATGTCGATGGCAAATTTATTGCGTTTTTTGTTAATAAAATTCAAGATCACGGGTGATTATAGCACATTGCGTTATCTAATGCAAGATATTTATGACGCAATGTGTTTTTGTTCAAAGTTGTTTAGCGCTTTCCGAATAAACCAAAATTTTGGGCAGGAGGTTTGAATTGACAAAAAAGCGCTTTGGCGGCTGCCTAAAAGCTATCATCTTGCGAGAAATTTCCGGTTTTGCTTGCGGCGTGATTGTTGCAAATTTGTGCAGAGCAGAACTTTTGCGCCCCGCAGTTTGACGTCGTGTTCATTTTCATAAATTCGATGGCATTTTATCTCTCGCTGACTACGCGGAACGCGCAGAGAAATGAACCCAAAATCAACAACTCTGTGATCCCGGCAAGCCGGCGTGAGATGACAGATCTCATCGTAATCTTGAGCTTGTGTACTTCGTCGCTCTCTGTTTCAGCAGGAGGTGAAATGGAAAGATATACGATTGCCCTATCTGAAACAGGCATGAATGCGTTGGTGCGGGCAAACCAAAAAATCGTCGCGCAGCGTTTTGATCGCGAGTTTGCCGTCAATCTAGTCAAGCAGGTGCTGGAGCCGCTCGATCAATGCTACTTTCGATCGGAGTTCATCGGCTTTGATCCGTTCCCCGAGCGCAACAATCCGGAGCGCCCGTTGATTTTTGCCAGCAATCATGCCGGCATGGCATTTCCGTGGGACGGCATTATTTTCACCTCGCAACTGCTGAAGCGCAATCATTTTGATTTTTCCCGGGCGGTGCGCGCGCTGACGGCGCCCATGCTCTCGCAAACCACGCTGATGAATCCCTTTCTCGTCGCCGACTTTTGGAAGCGCGTCGGCAGCGTCGATGCCACTTCCCTGAACGTTGAAACGATGATGCACGACAATGATGCCAATGTACTGATCTATCCCGAGGGCGTGCCCGGCATCGGCAAAGGCTTCGACAAACGCTATCAATTGCAGCGATTTGCCACCTCGTTTGTGCGCGTCAGCCTGAAATATCGCACGGACATCATTCCGTTTGCCACCGTCAACGGCGAATACATCAACCCGTATGCCTATCATTCCGCCGGCGTCAATAAAATCGCCAATAAGATCGGCATTCCATTTTTACCGCTGGGATTGATGACGTTGCTTATCCCGTTGCAGCCCTGGCTGTTTTACTTTGGTTTTCCCGCCAAACTCACGTATGTGATGGGCAAGCGCATCAAACCTTATGAGATGATTGATAAGCCGCTGGATAAGATCACGGAAACCGAAGTGCAGGAGTTGACGGAACGCATCCGCCGGCAAATGCAGGAGGAGTTGCAGCACGCGGTGAAGGCGTACGGCCGGAGGCCTTACGCGGCCAAAGAATTTTTTGCCGGCTGCCGCAAACACGCGAAACGATTCCCATATTTTTTGCCGTTTTTCTGGCCCTCTCTGTTTGCAGAAGTGGAGCGGCGCAGCCTTGAAAATGACAACGGCCCGTGGGAAATCAGTTTGCTGTCGGGCATTCAAGCATTCTTAAAGCGGCCCCTGAGCTTTGCTTTTTTTCTGCCAATTTTGGGCTGGCTTCCCATTCTCTGGCGCGGCTATACCAGCAAGCCCCCACATGATGTCGATCTGTTTCGCATTGCAGAAGGCGAGGCGCCGCCGTTGCACGAATGCGGTGTTGCCGGCAAACAACCCGCGCAGCTTTGATAAACGAAAGACTCAGCCATGCACCACGCTTCGATTCACCTCGCGTTGAAACTCGATTACAATGAAATTCCGGTTCCCGAGCGTATTGTGATTCAATTGGAGCCGGGTGAAGTTCGTCTGTTTAAACGCTTTCGCTACACACAGCATCCCGCCGATCCGCTTAGCGCCGTCAAATTGTCTTTGAAGTATGGCGCCGGCCATCACCTGCACATTGCCATGCAGTTGGCCGGCAGAATCGCGTTAAGCCCGGGCGGCGATTTTAGCTTCGGTGGAACGCGGTTGGTGTTGACGTGTCAGCCGATGATTGCGCACAACAAATTGATGCTGCACCAGGCGACCATCAAAGAAATCGAAATGCCGGTGATCCCAAAATTTTTTAAAACGTTCGTGCGGGAATTGATCAACAAAAGTTTTCTGCCAAATCTGGGCAAATCGCTCAATTTTGATTTGGAAAGTATTTTGGATGAAATCCGCAAAAAAGTCAACGACTTGGAGCCGATCAATCTCGATATTGGCAGGCAAAAATTCTTGTTCCGCATTGCGCCCAACATCGACGACGGCGAGCATGAGCTAAAATTGACGCACGATGGCGTTCATCTCAAGTTGCACCTGGCCTTTTCCCCGGAATTCGAGATTTACGGCCTGCGCTAAAGCTGCTTTAACGAAAATTTTCTTATAAGCGGATATTGCGGTAAGCGGATAAAGCTTTTGTTTTATCCGTTTACGTAAGATCCGCTTACGAAAAGTTTTTGAATTGTTGATTGGCGGTTTGGGGAAATGGGAACGTTGTTTAAATGGCGCTTTTACGTTTCGTCTTTCTTGTCGTGTTTACCGGCAATCGTTTTCAGCAAGCGGGCGGCTTCGGCCTTGCTCATGTCATCGTCCCATTGCGCTTGCGGCAGTGCCATGCACTCTTGCAGTTGTACTCTGGCCTCGTCATACTGCTCCAACGCGATTAACGTTCGGCCGTATTCCAACCGATGCACCGGTTTCTCGCCGTTGAGAGCGAGCGCGCGCTCAAACATTTTCGCGGCTTCTGCCAGCGTAGCGCCGGGAGGTACTCCGCCGTAAACGATTTTAGCCACCGCCTTCAACGCCCAACCCAACGTCGCGATGTTATAATGCCAGCGGCCGAGAATGTGATACGCCGCATCATGCGTGGGTTGCAGAGCCACGGCCAGATCCGCTTCTTGCTTGACTTCCTTTGACAAGCGAATCTTGGTTTTGCCGCCCTCGAACAGCGCAACCCGCCCGACGCACAACGCCAGCGCAAAATGCGCATCAGCGGAATCCGGATAAAGCGCCACGCATTTGCGCGCCAGGCTGTCGCCTGTTTGATACATCAACTTGGCCCTGTTCTTTTCCTGGTGTTCAAATGTCCGGCCCACATCGGCATAGGCGCGCGCCCCTTTCCACAGCGCCTGATAGTTGTTGGGATCCATGTCCAATGCCGTGAGAAAATGCTGCAAAGCCTTTTGATTGTCAAACTTCGCATAGGCTTCGTTGCCCAACAGAATTTCGCGCTCGACGCCGTTTTCTTGCCGCGCCCATGCGCTCGCGGCACAAAAGGCGAGGGCAAGAGTTGTGTAAATCAGCCATTTCATCATAAAAACACCTCATTTTTTCCTGGATGTTGCAATGCTTATCAAGCCGAGCACACCAATCGCGACCACGCCGGCAGTAGAGTAGTGTCCGTAGAGAAACATCAATGCTGCTACGGCTAGCAAAATCAGGCCAGTGACAAAGCGAGGCCTGTTGAGCTTGAGACTTGTCATGTGCCCTCCTTGGATTCGTTATCCAGCAGGTATTGAATTGATCATCAGCAATGGTCGGGAATGCGTCTTGGACTGTTTTGCTGAAGTATCAAGCACGGTGCCAAGAGTGCTGCAACATTCACGGGAAGAGCGCGCGAGGCGGAAGTATCAAGAAATACAGGGTGATTGAGGCGCTGGGCGTTCGTTATGCAAGAATGCCCAGTACACAACTCCGCATAGATTCCCAATCTCGCGAAGTGTTTTCGTAATTCTAAGAAATTTTAGAGCACTCCCGCAAAACTGATTTTCCGGCATTCTCAGCGCTTTTTTGCTAACCCATAAACAGTCAATAAGTTGATCAAGACGGCATTTACTCTGGATAAGTAGATTTTTGTATAATGCATGGAACAGATATTGAAGAATAGAATAAGAGCCTTTCCTCAAGAATCTGATTGAGTCATGACGCACTGCGCAAGCACAAGAAAGCGATCCAATTTTCCCTCACATTCCCACGCGCGAGGTGCGGCATGATTAGCGTCGTTTTTTTAAATAGGCGCGACTGCAATACGAGGGGTAAGGAATGCCCAACTCACTGAGGTTTGATTGTACCTGAATTTTGCATTGTGGTTTGGCAAGCGCTCGCCTGTGGATGAATCCAAAGGCCAAGATGTGAAAGTCGCATGAA
Organism: Candidatus Zhuqueibacterota bacterium; assembly: GCA_003576975.1. GTDB lineage: Bacteria > Zhuqueibacterota > Zhuqueibacteria > Zhuqueibacterales > Zhuqueibacteraceae > Coneutiohabitans. The sequence continues at coordinate 9,710 of QEVD01000096.1, read as the reverse complement.
TGCGACTCTCACTCGTTGGGTGACATCCGTCTTCAGACGGATTACAAAATTCAGGTTGTACGGACTTTCCCCAGTTTCTCGCGTATTTCGGCGAACATCCAATTTTCCCTGCCGGAAGGAGGCCGAAATCTGAGTTCGAACACTGCCCCATACTTCATCTTATCACATTTCTATACACAACTCTTCAACGAGAAGGAGGACTTATGCGAAAAGGGCTGATACTTTTGTGGTTGTCCTTCTTGGGCGCAAGCTCTTTGCAGGCAAGCGGGTTCAACCTCTATGAATTTGGCGGGCGCGGGTCGGCAATGGGCGGCGCCATGGTGGCCCGCGCATGGGATGGCTCGACGATCTTTTACAATCCTGCCGGCCTGGCTTTTTTGCAGGGGACGCAGTTTTATGGCGGCACGACGCTCATTTTTCCCAACACGCGTTTTGTTGGCGCCTTCCCGATTTATGACAGCCAAGTTCACAAAACCAAGTATGCCTATTTCACTCCGATTGGCGCCTATTTCTCGCACAAGTTTACTGAAAAACTCGGCGCCGGCATTGGCGTGACCAATCCTTTCGGCCTGGGAGTGGAATGGCACGACAGTTTTTCCGGACGTACGGTTTCGAGAAATTCCCAGTTGCAGTCGTTCTATATCTCTCCGGTTGTTGCCTATCAAATCACGCCGAACTTGAGCATTGGCGGCGGCCCGGATTTCGTGCTCACCAAGGTGACGCTGGAAAAAAGTGTGACCATGTTTGATGTTCCGGAGGCATGGAAGGGATACGAGATTGGCGAGGTGGCATTAACAGGCACTTCCAAACTAGCGCTCGGCTTCACCGCCAGCGCCATGTATCGCACGGAAAAACTCGGCCTGGGGTTTTTGTATCGCCATTCAATCCATAATGAATTCAATGACGGCGACGCCGATTTCACGCTGTATGACGAACTCTCCGTGCCCAACCTCGCAGCGCTGATTCCACAAAACACGTTGCGGGATCAAAAAGCCAACACCGCAATCGATTTTCCCAATTTTCTCTCCACCGGCGTGTATTACAAGTTTACGAAAAAGTTTGGCGTCGAGGCCGATTACATGTGGTTTAACTGGTCTGTCTTCAAGGAAATAAAGTTGGATTTTGTTGAGGACATGTTGGATCAAACCATAACGGAAAATTACGGCGACTCCTGGCAATTTCGGCTGGGCGCGCATTATGAAGTAACGGATGCTCTTTCGTTGCGCGCCGGTTATGTCTATGACAAGACTCCGCAACCGGTCGACTCGGTCAGCCCGCTACTGCCGGACAATACACGCAATGACTTCACTTTTGGCTTCGGTTACAACTTTGGCGCGTTGCAGTTGGATCTCGGTTATATGCTGGTCGATTTCGGCGAGCGCAGCACCGTTGAGAATGGCGTCGGAAAAAATCGCGACGGATTCAATGGCGCTTATAATTCCCGCGCTGATTTGATCTATGGCAGCGTCGGCATCAACTTCTAATAAAAAGCTTTGCCGTTTTATCGAGCAAAGCGCCGCTGTTCATAGACCAGATGACGCGCGAGCGCCGCGCGTTTCTTCCTGCATTCTCAGAGTGCAAAATTCATTTGGAGGTTGATATGAAAAAGTTGATCCTTCTTTTGATTATGATAAGTCTTTCGGTATGGCTGGGCTGCGACGTCAAAACGCCTGAGCAACCGCAAGTGCAAACCTTTAGCAAGGTAGTGGCGCTGGGAAACAGCCTGACCGCCGGCTTCCAATCCAGCGGGTTGTGTGAGTGCATGCAACCGCAAAGCTATCCCAATCTCATCGCGCGCCAAATGGGCAACGCCTCGGAATTCGAGCAACCGATCGTACATGAACCAGGCATTGGCAGCACCCCCGGCAAAGGCCATTTGCAATTGGTACACGGCAAGATCATCGCGCCCGATTTGACCGTTCCGCCGCAGGCCATGCTGCTGAATGCGCAACTCGCGCGTCCTTACGACAATCTCGGCGTGCCCGGCGCATTGTTGCGTGATATGTTGTATGCCACGGATGCAACCACCTCGGTCGCGAAAACGAATTCTTTTTTCAATATCGTCTTGCGCAATCCCAATCTCGGTAACACCACGCAGTTGCAACAAGCTATTGCGCTCAATCCGTCGCTAGTGCTGCTGTGGATTGGCGATAACGATGTTTTGGGCGCTGCGTTGAACGGCGGCAATCCGGCACTCATCACCCCATCAACGGATTTTCAAACGCTCTACACCACGCTGCTCACGGAATTGCATGCCAAGACGAACGCCAAAATCATCATGGCGAATATTCCGTACGTCACCGACATTCCCTATATCAATACGATGGACATTATTTTTCGGCCGATACCGGCGTTGGGCATTTCGCAATCCGTGCCGGTGGTGTTTGATGCAACGTTCCAACCGGTAGATTTCGATGCGTCTGCAAATTTCCTGTATCTGCCGTTGTTGACCGAGGAAAAAAATGTGGCGCATTTGACGTTGCCGGCGTTGAGCGCGTATCAAACCGGCGTGGGCATACCGAATGCCGCAGCGTTAATACAAATGGGATTACCGGAGGCGCAAGCACAGGCATTGGAACTAGGAATGAAAGCCGCGGGCTTGAATCCGACGGGCCAGCCCTTGCCGGGCACGATGTCGATCACGGCCACGGAAAATCTCACCATTAAACAGGCGGTCGATGGTTTCAATACCACGCTGCAAGCGCTGGCGACACAGTTTCATATTCCGCTTGTGGACGCCAACGCGATGCTCACGCAGTTGAACAGTTCCGGGCTGGAGGGGTTTTCGGGCCGGTTTGTTATGTTGGATCCGGCAAACACGGCCTTTAGTCTCTGGCGAATGCCTTCATTGAGAAAATCAACGCCAGCTTCAATCTCGCTATTCCGAAGCTGAATTGTCCAGATTTCAAAGGCCAGTATGCTGGTGGTATTTCAGCGCAAATGACGATGGAAGTGGTCGAACAAGTGAAGGCGATTTTCTGATGACCTTTCCGTGGTTTTAGCGCGAGGCTAAAAATCTTCTTACGAGCTTGAAGCGTGCTGACATGAGGTGAAACGTTTCAAAGCTGAGATTTCACTTCCGCGGAAATGACAGGCGTTCACAAGGCGAGATTTTTTAGCCTCTGGTTGATCCGTGTCTGATTAAAAAATTGTATCCTGATGAAGCGAGGTATCTCATGAAAATTTCATACACATTTCGCACGGTGATAGGATTGTTCTTAACAAGCGCGTTTCTTACGGGATGCCATGTTCGTGAGCAACCCGCGGCTCCCGAGAATGCGTTCAGTGAGCCAACCAATGTTTCACTTCCGAAACCTGGCAAGTGCGTTACTCCTCCGAGCGGTTTGGTAAGCTGGTGGCCTGGAGACGGCAATGCCGTTGATATCGTGGATAATAACCACGGGGCCTTGCAAAATGGGGCAACGTTTGCACCGGGAATGGTTGAGTTGGCGTTCAGCCTGGACGGAACGGACGACTATGTCTCAATTCCCAATCTCGATATGAACGTTTTCAGCTTTGAGGCGTGGGTTAAGCGTGACAGAATTGACGTGCCCGGTTTTGATCGACTATTGATGTCCGTCGATTGCGGGGGCTGGGGAGTTTATTTCGACGGCGATAACTCCGTGCGGCTGACCTATACTTGTTATTCCAACGTCGGTTCAGGCGGAACAGTTACTGATTTCGAATGGCACCACATCGCAGTCACTTACGATGGGTTCACTGCTTATTTTTATCTGGATGGTACTCTTGATTCATCATCTCCGTATGGGGTATCATTCAATAGCCAAAACGGAGGAAATTATTCCATTGGCTCGCGGGGAGCAAGCGAGTTCTTTAAAGGCTTAATCGATGAAGTTCGGGTTTATGATCGTGCTCTCTCAGGCGCGGAAATTCAAGCAATTTTCGCAGCCGGGAGCGCGGGCATGTGTAAAGATGATGGCAAGGTAACGATTTGCCACAAGCCCGGCACGCCAGCGCAAAAGACGATGGTGATTCCAATTCAGGCGCTTGCCGCTCACTTGGGGCACGGTGATGTTATCGGCCCATGTCCGTAAATCCGTTTAAACCCGGATTGCTGTTGTTCAATTTCATGTGATTGAACATGCGTCGAGCGGTTTGCGGGGCAGAAGGCTGAATTTCAAGCAGCACCAATGCTGTTTTCTGCAGTGCGATGGCTCCGGGTCTTCTGCCTCGCAACCGCAGGCGCCTGCGATGGACAATTCTCTCGGAGGACCCGTCATGTCAATGATACCCAGCCTGTTGCTCAAGCAGCTCTACACCTTTGGCAGCTTGATGAATATCGAGGGAGGCATCAAATTTTCGATCAAGAATCGTCTCAGCGATGCGATGCTGACCGGCATTCAGAGCCTCAAACTCAATGGCCATGAAGTGCCGCGCGAGGCCATCAAGCTGAATTTCGGCAATGGCAATTTTCTGGCGCCGGATCAAATTTCGCACAGCAACCCGCTGGAATTTCCGCTGCGCAAATCGCTGGACATCATTGCCGGAGTAACGGCGCTCGCAGAGGGCAAGCACAACATCGAAGTCGTTTTTGAAACCCAACCCTTTGGCAAACTCAAACTCAAAGTTGATTGCGCGATTTCGGAGAATCACAATCATCTCGTGCGGATTCCGCGCCGCGAGGAGGATGATTACGCAGAAGATATGATCAAGAAACGTCAAGCGTTCGTCGAGCAATTCTCAGAAGCAAAGCTGCATCATGTGAGGCAATACTCTTTCGACCCTCATTTTACCAGGGGGAATTGCGAACATTTCACCGGCGTGGCGCAAATTCCATTGGGATTTGCCGGTCCGCTCCGCATGAACGGCGAGCACGCGCAGGGCGAATTTTTGATTCCTCTGGCAACGACCGAGGGCACGCTGGTAGCCTCCTATAATCGCGGCATGAAATTGTTGAATCTTTGCGGCGGCGTGAAGTGCAGCGTGGTGGGCGATGCCATGCAGCGCGCGCCGGTGTTCGTGTTTGAGGATGCGCGCGCCGGCCGCGAATTTTTGAAATGGGTGGAAGCGAACCTCATTGCAGTACATCGATCCGTATTTGGCGAGCAAGTTCGTGTATCTGCGCTTCAACTTTTTCACGGGCGACGCCGCCGGCCAAAACATGGTGGGCCGCGCGACGTTCGCCGCGTGCAGTTGGATTCTCGATCACTATGCCGGCATCAAGCATTTTTATCTGGAATCCAATTTTGCCACTGACAAAAAAAATTCACAAATTAACGTTATGCGCACGCGCGGCAAACGTGTCACCGCCGAGGCCGTCATCAAACGTGACATTCTCATTCAACAAATGCGCGTTGAGCCGGAAAGTTTGGCCTATCACAACGGCGTGGCGAACATCGGCGCGTTGCTTTCCGGCGCGAACAACAACGGCTTGCACTCAGCGAATGGCATCACAGCGATGTTTATGGCCACCGGGCAGGATGTTGCCAACGTGGCGGAATCCTCCGCAGGAATTATTTACAGCGAACTGACGCCGGAACGGGATTTATATCTTTCGATAACGATTCCCTCGTTGATCGTCGCCACCTATGGCGGCAAGGCAAGGTGCACAAGTTTGCAGAAATCGTGGCGGGCGTGGTGTTGGCGGGCGAAGTGTCGCTGGCGTGCGCCATTTCCTCGGCGGAATGGGTCTCGAGCCATGAACAGTATGGCCGCAATCGGTGAAACGCTGTGGGCATAGAGAGAAGGAGACGAGTGTATGGAATTCAAAGACTTTAATAACATTCATGCCATGCTCAAGGAAACGGTTGAGCGCTGTTCGCAGCAACCAGCCTATCGTTGGTTTCCGGAGGCCGGGCGCACGGAGTCGATCACCTGGGCGGGTTTCTATGAACAAGTCAAGCAGGTTGCAAAAAGCCTGATGGCTTTAGGGGTGAAGCAGAATGACAAAATTAACATTCTCAGTTATTCCTGCTATCGTTGGGTGTTGTGCGATCTCGGCATTACCAGCGCCGGCGCCTGCACGGTTGGTATTTATCATTCGAATTTGGCCAAGGATTGCCAGTACATCATCAATCACTCGGATGCCGTTGTCGTTTTTGCTGAAAACGAGATGCAATTGAAAAAACTGCTGGACATCCGCAAGGACATTTTCCGGGTTCGCAAAGTGATTCTGTTCAGCGGCGATTATGCCGGCGACGATTGGGTGATCAACTTCGACGCGTTTTTGCGTTTAGGCAAAGCTGTAACGGACGCGGAATTTCTGCAACGCGCGCAGGCACCTGCGCCGCAAGACCCGGCGGCGATTGTTTATACCTCCGGCACCACAGGGGTACCCAAGGGCGCCGTTTTAACGCATGACAACCTGACGTTCACCGCACAATCCGTTCTCGCGAGCGCCGACATCCGGAAAGAAGATGATCAATTTCTCTTCCTGCCCCTGGCCCACATCTTCGCGCGCACGTGTGTTTACACCTCGTTGGTCGCCGGCAATACCGTTTCGTTTTGTCGCAGCATGGATACGATCATTGAAGATATCCAGATCGTGCGTCCCGATTGGTTCGGAAGCGTGCCGCGCGTTTTTGAAAAAGTCTACACCAAAGTGGTGACCGGCGCAGAAGCCAAAGGCGGGCTGGCCTTAAAGATCTTTAGGTGGGCATGCAACGTGGGCAATCGCGTGAGTGATTGCCGGCTGAACCATCAGCCCGTACCCACATTCACCAATGTGCAGTATCAACTCGCGACCAAGCTGGTGTTTCACAAATTGCAGGCGGCCCTGGGCGGCCGTTTGCGCTGGTGCGCCAGTGGCGCAGCTCCGCTCAATCCGGCCATCGGCAAGTTTTTCCACGCCGCCGGTATTCTGATTCTCGAAGGCATCGGCATGACCGAGAACACTTCTTACACCAATATCAACCGTTTCAACAATTATCGCTTCGGCTGGGTCGGCCTTCCGGGACCGGGCATCGAGCAGAAAACTGCGGCAGACGGCGAGATACTTTTTCGCGGCCGCAATGTCATGAAGGAGTATTACAAAATGCCGGCTGAAACCGCTGAAACGATTTCAGCCGACGGGTGGCTGCGCTCCGGTGATCTCGGTGTAATTGATGCCAATGGCTTCCTGCGCATTACCGGGCGCAAGAAAGAGTTGATCATCACTGCCGGCGGAAAAAACATCGCGCCCTCGGCCATTGAAAATCTGCTGCTGACTTCGAAATACATCAGCCAGGCCTGCGTGCTGGGCGATCGGCGACAATTTCTCTGCGCCCTGGTGTCGTTGAATCCCGAAAACGTCAAAGCCTTTGCCGTGGAGCACGACATTGACTTCAAAAATTTTGATGAGTTGAGAAATCACGAACGAATTGTACGTCTAATTGCGGACGAGGTGGCGGCAAAGAACAAGGGACTTGCGACGTTTGAGACCATCAAGAAATTCAAAATCGTCCCGGAATTCACCATCGAGAATGGTTTACTGACGCCAACGCTCAAAATCAAGAAGAACCTGGCCGCGGAAGTGTATCATCAGGAAATTGAAGCGCTGTACGCTCAAAGCAGCAGTCGAGAGGAAGGGCGGAGGGAGGATGTCATTTTCGGCAGGACACCGGCCAGTCAAACGCAACCTGGAGAAACCATCCCTGCTTGACTACGACTACATCATCATCGGCTCTGGTTTTGGCGGCTCGGTTTCAGCATTGCGCCTGTCGGAAAAGGGCTATAAAGTTCTCATGCTCGAAAAAGGCAAGTGGCTGAAGGCGAATGATTTCCCCAAGACCAACTGGCATCTGAAGAAGTGGCTCTGGCTGCCCGCGCTGAAATTTTTCGGATTATTCAAGATTACCGTATTTCGTCACGTTGCGATTTTGTCGGGCGTCGGCGTGGGGGGCGGTTCATTGGTTTATGCCAACACGCTGCCGGTGCCCAAGGCAAAATTCTTCAAAGCAGGATCCTGGGCGCATCTCGCAGACTGGGAAAATGAGCTGAAAGATTTTTACAGCATGGCATTGCAGATGATGGGCGCTGCGATGAATCCGCGGCTGGAAACCGGTGATCGCGCTCTGCAGCAACTGGCGCAAGAAATCGGCAAGGCCGATCACTGCAATGCCACGCAGGTTGCCGTATATTTTGGCGAACAGGGCGTTGCGCATCCCGATCCCTATTTCGAGGGCAAGGGGCCGAGCCGCACGGGCTGCATTTTTTGCGGCGGCTGCATGCTGGGTTGCCGCTATAATTCCAAGAACACGCTGGATAAAAACTATTTGTATTTTGCGCAACAAAACGGCGTCAAAATACAGGCTGAATCCGAAGTCTATGATGTCACTCCGCTCACGGAGCCGAACGGTTCTGCGGGGTATCAAGTCAAATGGCAATCCTCAACATCATTCTTCAAAACGAAAGGCGAGTTTACCTGTCGTGGAATCGTGTTTGCCGGAGGCGTGTTGGGCACGGTGAAGCTGTTGTTGAAATTGAAGCAATCTTCTTTGCCGCGCCTTTCCGATAAAGTCGGGACCGGCATCCGCACGAATTCCGAGAGTCTGATCGGGGTCACGGTGTTCGACAAGAAAACCGTTTTTTCAGACGGCATTGCGATCGGGTCGATTTTACACACCGATGAGCATAGCCATTTGGAGCCGGTGCGCTATTCTGCCGGTTCGGGATTTTGGCGTTTGCTCATGTCGCCGCTGGTCGATGGCAGCAATGCGCTGGTGCGTGCGGCAAAAGTGGGGTGGGATCTCCTGCGGCATCCGCTTGACAATCTGCGCGCGTTTTGGGTTGATGATTGGTCGAAACGCACGCAGATTCTTTTGTTCATGCGCACGATTGACAGTACGCTGCGTTTTTCGCGCGGATTTTTCGGGATGAAATCCTCGCTGGATCAGGGCGCTGCGCCCACGGCCTTCATTCCGGAAGCGAAAGATTTGGCGGAACGCTATGCCAGAATCGTGCAGGGCAAACCTACTGTCCTGGCAACGGAAACACTACTCGGAATTCCCACCACCGCGCATATTCTCGGCGGCGCGGTGATGGGCAAAGACAGCTCGGAGGGCGTGATCGACAAAGACAATCGTGTGTTTGGTTATGAGAACATGTACATCTGCGATGGCAGCATGATCTCCGCCAATCCCGGCGTCAATCCCTCGCTCAGCATCATGGCGTTGAGCGAGAGGGCAATGAGCAAGATTTCGCCCAAGCTTGAGCAGGTAGAATTCTTGCAATCGAAGTTGGAATTTTCCGATCAAGCTGAAGACTGAAGATCGTAGGCCATTCTGGTTTATTGAGTTTTTGGGGGCACGAGAACTCCGGCATTTTCGATGCAACGGCCTGGCCGTTTCTTCATTTCCTATTACCTACACACAGCCCACCTGAGCCGGCCATGATGAGCAATCGCGATCCCCATACGCGCAGGAAAGATTATTCTCAAGCAAAGCTTCTACATTGTATGGGAACTATTGCGACATGTCACGCACAAGGCAAATTTTCACCGCCATTTTCTCGAACTCTTTGGCGCGCTTTCATGTACGCAATCGCAAAATTTTTTAATTTGCGCATGTCACCGATGTTGGAGTCTGTTTCGCTTTTGATGAGAGTTTTATCTTCTTGCTTGCTGAGCCACCGAGGCTTTCGTTGGCCCGTCCTGCCTGAAGCTTCAAGACAAAAAAAGCCGGAGGCGTTAACACACCTCCGGCTTGTGAAGTATTTAAGAACGTTGTTCGCGTTTGCCGGTTTAGTTGAGATTGATTGCAATTTCGCGGCTC
>QEVD01000710.1 GCA_003576975.1 Candidatus Zhuqueibacterota bacterium | reverse complement strand
TGAGCAAGCATGGACGGCTTGATTTTGAGCATGTTATTTCGTATCACTGCTGTCCGGTTAAGCTCAAAAATTGGTTTTGGACGAACGAAGAATAACGAGGTAGCTTCAGAAAAAGCTAAAAATAAAAATTTCTCAAAAACAAGCTTCGAAGAATTATGCCAAAGCATAGAATCGCATCTTGTCCCGATAAATATTAGTCAAAATCGTAGTTGCTTTGGTGGCTTTCTAGATTTAACCGGACAGCAGTGATTTCGTATATTGATAGTAGTTGCTGTTTACTTTCGGTTATAGGCTTGGAATTCCAACAGGAATTTTCATTATGAGACAATTCAAAGTTCTTGTTGAAAAATTTCCCGGCGGCTATGTCGCCTATCCGCTTGGCTTAAAAGGTGCCGTCGTTGGCGAAGGGGATACTTATGAAGAGGCTTTAGCCGACGCCAAGTCCGGCATTCAATTTCACCTCGAAACTTTCAAGAACGATTTGCCTGCCGACAAAAACCGCTCGTGACGAATTCTTGCAAGCGTCTGAACATGCTTGAGCACCAAAATTTCTGATGAAGACATGAGCAATCCTATGAATACTAAACTTCAAGAAATTATCGAAGATTTGCACCCCGCCGAAAACAAGTGCCGCAGTTTGAAAAGCAGTACGGCTTGCTCTCGGAATATTTTTTCGATGCCTACTCGGGCGGATGGCTCGACGACGATGGCAATTTAGACTTTGCTGAATGGGCCGGATATTACAAAAGCAAGTTGGATAGACTCCGGCGCTATCGCGCTTTGATGTTCAAAGAATCTCCGGCCATCAGAAATCTCAATCAGATGCATATCCATGAAACTGTCTCGTGAAGAATATGACGCGATGATTTATGGCATTGCCGAGCTGTCTGATCATATCGAGTATTCTGATTTAGAGTCAATACCGTTCACTTAAGAACCTGAATGGCATCGCGAAAGCTCGTGCCTGGCTGTGGGTACCTGCGGTGATGCTCTCGCTTCAACAAGAAATTGGACATTTTTCGTTTGACAACCCGCGGATTACTGCGCGAACGACGCTTAGTCCCTTTGTAGTTGAATCTGTGCAAAAAAAAGCAAGGATTTTTTGATGAGTGTAATTCTATCCAGTATTGATAGGGGTTTCATGACACTTTTAGAAAAACCAACTTTTTGGTTCCGGCTTGTCCGGGTTGGGCAATTGTTCATTGGCAATGTCTTGCAATAATCGTTTAAAGAGCAGGGGCCGTTGTTGCCGAGCGGTTTGTTGAAATTGATCGACGGACTCGCAGAGCTTGCGCAGCGTCACGACAAAGCTGATGCGATCGGGATCGAGGCCTGCAAAGAGCGCGGCCTGAAGCCGCAAGGCACACAGGGCGTTAAAGGCGATTAGCAGAGCATAAAATTCTTAGATCACGCCCAGTGGTTTGCGGCTACGCAAGGGTGTGCCGGCCTCGCGTTGATGGGTTTCCATTTCATCAATGGCGAGTTCAACTTCCCAACGTTCATGATAAGCGCAGATCAAATCCATGGCCGGCGCGTGATCGGGATCCATCAGTGAAGTCACCAGACGATGGACGATGCCATAGCCCGGACGGTTGGGATCAGACAGGGTATATTCCAGCACTCGAACCAGCATCCGCTCCCCCGCCCGTTTACGGCGATAGTCCGACGGATAAAGATAAGCGGTCACTGCTGTCCGGTTTAAAGCAGTAAAACGAGTTGTGCTGCATTGAGGGAGTTCTGCTGCGGGGCCAGCTTTCGATTAGCGGCCAGGAGCAGGGCAGTGAGTGACGTTCGAATGAACAAGTTTTCGCGCAGCAGGCG
>QEVD01000095.1 GCA_003576975.1 Candidatus Zhuqueibacterota bacterium | reverse complement strand
ATGCTCGCGGGAGGTTTGTGGCATGCGCTCGATATTCTGCAAGCAGAAATGCGCCTGCTGGCCTCGCCCATGATCATTGGCCTCGGCCTCTTGCTTTTTTGGGATTATCTGCGTAATCTTCATTTCGAAAAAACGAATTCTAAAGTGCCGGGCGAGGGCCTAAATGCCAAGCAAGCGGCGCGCCGCTTTATTGTGTGGAGCATTTTTGTTGTATTGTTTGGGTTCTTAATCGAACTTATCGGCGTCAAGACGGGAGCGGTTTTCGGCCAGTATCGCTATGGCGGAACATTGCAGCCGGCGCTTGCGGAGGTTCCGCTCGCTATCGGATTTGCCTGGCTTGCGATGTTGCTGTGTTCTGGCGCGTTAACCGCGCGTGTGCTCTCTCATGTGAAAACGCCGAACCTCGTGCTGCAGGCTGGATTGATCGCGGGTTTCATGCTTTTGTTTGATTTTTTTATGGAACCGGCGGCAATGAAATTAAACTATTGGCAGTGGCAGGATGGCGATGTACCGTTGCGCAATTACCTCGCTTGGTTTGTGACCGGATATGCCCTCGCTTTTTCTGGCTTGCGCACGCAATTTTGGCGCGCGCAGACTTCGATCATTTCTGTGCACGCTTATATTGCGCAACTCGGATATTTTTCAATCGTGAATTTAGCAAAGTGATGATCTCATGCACGCTTATGCAACACAATCCAATAAAGGGTTTTTCTTCGGGGTTGCTATCATTTTATTGTGGTGCGGCAATTTGGCACTGTTGTTCAGCCAAGAGATGACGATTAAGGCATTACCGTGGATGATCCCCGCGGTGATTGTGCAAATGTTTTTACACACCGGCTTGTTCATCACCGCGCACGACGCCATGCACGGTGTGCTTGCACCGCAACACAAACGCCTGAACGATTTTACCGGCAGCTTGTGCGTGTTTTTGTATGCTTTGTTTTCCTTTAAAATTTTGCGTCGCGAGCATCAACAACACCATGCGCATCCCGGCAGCGACAATGATCCCGATTATCATGACGGCGAGCATCACGGCTTTTGGCAGTGGTATGCTCATTTTATGACGACGTACGTGACCTGGCGCCAGCTTCTTGGCATGGCGCTCGTGTTCAACCTGCTGCATCATGTCATGCACATTCCGCTGGTGAATTTATTGGTTGCCTGGGTGCTGCCCTCGTTGTTGAGCACGCTGCAATTGTTTTATTTCGGCACGTTCTTGCCGCATCGCCAGCCGTCCGGCGGATATGACAATCGCCATCACGCGCGCAGCAACGACTTTTCCGTGTTCTGGTCGTTTGTGACATGCTACCATTTTGGCTATCATCTCGAACATCATGAATACCCTTTTGTGCCCTGGTGGCGGCTGCCGTTTGTGCGGCGGCAGCTTTCACATAAGGAACTTGCGTGATGCCCGTTCCTGATATTCGCGTGCAAACCTGCAACACTGCGCCTGTCAATGCTCGCGGCGACTTTGTTTTGTATTGGATGATTGCCCATCGTCGCACGCAATGGAACTTCAGCCTGCAACGTGCCGTTGAGTATACACAGCAACTCAACAAACCTCTGATCGTACTCGAAGCCTTGCGCTGCGACTATCGTTGGGCTAGCGATCGATTGCATCGCTTTGTGATCGAGGGCATGCGCGATAATGCCGAACGTTTGCAAAAGACGAAAGTTCTTTACTATCCCTATATCGAACCGGCGCGAAATGCCGGAAAAGGCCTGCTGGCGGCGCTGTCCCGGCATGCTTGTGTCGTTGTGACGGATGATTTCCCGGCGTTCATGCTGCCACATATGATCGCGGCGGCGGCGCGACAGCTCAACGTGAGATTTGAAAAAATCGATTCCAATGGCATTTTGCCGATGCGTGCAGTCGAACAGATTTTTCCTACGGCCTATGCGTTCCGGCGTTTCTTACAAAAGAATTTGCACGCGCATTTGCAGGCCTTTCCTTTGGCAGATCCGTTACGGCGCGTCAGCCTGCCCGTGCTCGCCAGTCTTCCCAAACAAATTCTAGAACGCTGGCCGCGTGTAACCGAGGCTTTGTTTGTAGGTGAAACGGCAGCCATGCGCAAATTACCGATCGATCACAGCGTCGGAACGGTTACGACGCGCGGCGGGCCGGCGGCAGCACAAGAAACATTAAGAAACTTTTTGGAACATCGGCTTTCCCGTTACGCGGATGAACGCAATCAGCCGCAACAAGAAGTCGCGAGCGGCCTGTCGCCTTATTTGCATTTTGGCCATATTTCGACGCATCAGGTTTTTGCCGAATTGATGCAGCGGGAGAATTGGTCGCCCGCGCTCTTGCCGCCAAAAGGCAACGGCGCGAAAGAAGGGTGGTGGGGCGTGCGTGCACCGGCGGAATCTTTTCTTGACGAATTCGTGACGTGGCGCGAAGTGGGATACAATTTTTGCTCGCAACGGGGCGACTACGATCAGTTTGAGTCGTTGCCGAACTGGGCGCAGCAAACGCTCGCAAAGCATGCGCGCGATCGCCGTGAACATGTTTATTCGCGCGCACAGTTTGAAAATGCCGAGACCCATGACGCTCTGTGGAATGCGGCGCAAATGCAGTTACTGGTGGAAGGCCGGGTGCACAATTATCTGCGCATGCTCTGGGGAAAAAAAATCCTGCAATGGTCGCGCACGCCGCAGGCAGCGTTGGAGCTGATGATTGAATTGAACAACAAATATGCCCTCGACGGACGCAATCCGAATTCCTATTCCGGTATTTTTTGGGTGCTGGGGCGTTATGATCGTCCCTGGCATCCGGAACGTCCGGTCTTCGGCGTGATTCGCTACATGAGTTCGGAGAACACCGCCCGCAAAGTGCGTGTGCGTGAGTATATCAACAAGTATCTTGGTTTCAAAACGCCGACGTTGTTTGACGAAGGTTCAACTTAAGGAGAATGCCGTGCCCTCCGTGAAAGGCGCTGTAACCAACCCCTCGTTTTGGAAGCTCGTCTGGCATTTGCCCAAGATGTTGCGCCTGACGTTGCGCTTGCTCAAAGATGGTCGCGTGCCGCTCATCGGGAAGCTTGCATTTTTTGCAGCTTGCGCATACACTGTTTCTCCGGTTGATTTGGTGCCGGATTTCATCCTGCCCGTTCTGGGCTATGCAGACGATGTTGCCCTGCTTCTGGCTGCCTTGCGCTTCATGTTGAAACTAACGCCCCCCAACGTACTCGAGGAGCATCTTGGTGAATTGGATATGCGCTCTTTACCGTAAAATTCTCAGGCAAAAATCGAGCGGTTGCCGCACGCGAAACCGGAAAGGCGAGACGAATCGCCTGCCCGGGAATTCTGATTTTGCGCCGAACGCCGGGCAAAGCTTTGGGCTTCCTGCCCGGTTGGTTTTCATCGTGTTGCTTGGCGTTTCTTCCCTTCATGCCCAACCCCTCAAGCTTGAGGTCATTTATCCGCGCGAAGATCTCACGCTGACCGCGCGCGATTCAACCTTCATTTTTGGAAATTATTTTCCCGCGAGCGCCAAGATCCTGATCAACGGCATTGCCGCCCGGCAATATCCCAACAATACATTTCTTGCCGTTGTGCCAATTAAGCCGGGAATGTTTATCTTCCGCGCGGTTGCGCACGACAGCTCACGCACACTCGCGCGGTGGGATTCCACTGTGGTTGAGCGCAGAGTTTATATCCCAAACTATCTCATCACCTCGCCGGGCGTTCCGCTGCAATTCGATACGAGTTACGTTTTTCCTCGCGTCGCTCTTGAAATGCGCGCCGGTGATCTTCTGGGCGTGGCGGTGAAAGGCACGCCCGGCATGCGCGCCACATTTTCGATTGATCGTCTTGCGCAAAATCTTCCCATGGCCGAGAAGCCGGCGCGCAAACAATTCTACTGGGGTGAAGCCGTGTTTGGCCGCGCCCAGCCGCCCAACACGCCCGAGGTGCGCGGCATTTATACCGGCGTCTACCGCATTCGTGCAGCGGATACCACCCAAAACGCCAATATTCGATTTCAACTCGCGCATGATAGCGGCGAAAAAGTCGAGTTAATTGCCACAGGAAAGTTGAGCATTTTGCCGGAAGTGATTCCCCGCGTGGTCGGCTTGACGGAAGAACTGACGATCGGGCGTACTGGTCCGGGGAATGGTTATCAACTCTTTCTGCCGCGCGAGGTGAAGCTGCGCATCACCGGGCGCGAAGGCGCGTCTTATCGCGCGCGCTTAACCCAGGATGAATCGATTTGGATTCCGGTGGCGAATGCTAGGCTCCTGCCTGCCGGCACGCTGCCCCCGCAAACCACGGTGCAAGTGGCGCGCACGCAAAGTTTTCCCGAACGCACGCGGGTGACGATTTTTATGGATGAGCGCGTGCCGTTTCGCATCGAGCAGCGCTCGCAACCGCAACGCCTCGAGGTGATCCTGTTCGGCGTCACTTCAGACACGGATTGGATTCGCCATGATTATGGAGACCCGTTGATTGGCGAGATCCGTTGGTCACAGGACGAAGATGAGAAATATCGCCTGAGCATCGCGCTCAATCAAAAACAACAGTGGGGATACTCGGCTTCTTACGAAGGCACGAACCTCATACTCGATATTAAAAAAACACCAAAGCTCGCCGCGCCGCCGCACAGCCCGTTGCAGGGTCTGTTTGTTTGTGTTGATGCGGGGCACGGTCCCGATTTGGGCGCGATCGGGCCTACCGGATTCACCGAAAGGGAGGCGACGTTTTTACTCGCGCAAGAAGTCGAGAAAAAATTGCTGGCTAAAGGCGCGAATGTGATTCAGACGCGCGCAGTGCTGGAAGAGGGCATTACGCTCACGGCGCGCCGCAAATTTGCCGAGGTGAGCAACGCGGATTTGTTCATCAGTTTGCACTACAACGCGTTGCCGGATGGCGTCAATCCGTTTCTCAATCGCGGCAGCAGCGCCTTTTATTATCACGCACAAAGCTATGCTCTGGCAAATAAAGTCCTCCGCATGTTGCTAAATAAACTAAAACTTCCTAACTTTGGCCTGTTTTATGACAATCTCGCGGTGTGCCGGGTGACCAACATGCCGGCGGTTCTGATCGAACCGGCGTTTATCATGCATCCGGAGGAAGAATTTTTAATCCTGTCGCCGCGTTTTCGTGAAGCAACGGCTGAAGCCATTGTGGCTGGAATGGAGGAGTTTCTAAAAGCGGCGCGGGAGTAATAAAAAAACGAAATGGAATTCGAATATACCTATTGTCCCAAATGTTCGGGTAAACTCGAAACGCGATTCGTGGAAGGCCGTGAACGCCAGGTTTGTTCGCAGTGCGGATTTATTTTTTATCGCAATCCCATCCCGGCGGCCGCCGTCATTTTAAGAAACGATGACGGGGTTTTGCTGGTGCAACGCGCGATCGAGCCGCGCGCCGGCTATTGGTGCCTGCCGGCGGGATTCATGGAGTGGAATGAAGGGCCGGAGCAAACTGCCATTCGCGAAGTGAAAGAAGAGACCAATCTCGATATCGCATTGCGCGGCATTTACGGTGTTTATCCCGGCAGCGATTATCCGGCTTATAAAATCGTGCTCATCGTTTATTGGGGTGAAATTCTCGGCGGGGAGCTGCGGCCGGGCGATGACGCGAAAGACACAAAATTTTTTAAGCTGGCGGAATTGCCGGAGAATATCGCATTTCGCATTCATTCGAATATCCTGAATGCGTTAAAAAATGAAGGTGAAGGACGATGAAATTTTGCTTACTGATATGCCTCGGATATGCCATGCTCGTGGGCTGCACCAGTTCCCGCAACGAGCAGCCCGCGGAAGCCTCCCCTCAAAATGTAATTGCCGAGACGAAAATGGGCATGCAGAAAGTCTATATTGATGAGATGCCGCGGCTTTTTACCACGGCAAGGGGACGCAAGCTCATGATCCCGATTACCGGCAACTTGCCCAACCCGGCATATCGTTTGGACAGCCTGCAAGTCGAGATCAAAGGCCGTGTTGTTACCATCACGCCGCTGGCTCATTACAATGATAGCGCCACGGTGATTCAAGTCTTGGTGCCTTATTCCAAAACCATTGAGATCGGCCCGCTCGAAACCGGAGAGTATCAGCTTCGTTTCGAAGGCCGGTCAGGCGCACAAGACGGAAAAATCATAGTTGAAGATTAAGGCAGGGCCGTTTGATGAATCCTCAATTTTAAAATGTATGCGACTGAGGGAACGAGTACAGGCTTTCTAAACGCATTTACGACCGCATGACTGGCTTCTACTACCATTCTGCTTGTTTGAAACATGACACCGGCGAAGGGCATCCAGAGCGGCCTGCCCGGCTGGAGGCGATCATCTCACATTTAAACACGACGGGACTTTTCGAGCGTGTGCAACTGATCGAACCGGAACCGGCCCCGCTTTCGGCGATTACCGCCGTTCACCCGCGCCAATACGTCGATTGGATCCAACAAAGCTGCGGTTGGCAGCTAAATGCGCTCGATGCCGACACCATCGTTTCGGAACATTCCTTTCACGCCGCGCGCTTGGCGGCAGGTGCAGCGCTGGACGCTGTTGATCGCGTCAGCTCGGGAAAGCTGCGCAATGCTTTTTGCGCGATGCGCCCGCCCGGCCATCATGCCGAAGCCGGCGCCGCCATGGGTTTTTGTTTGTTTAATAATGTTGCGATTGCGGCAGAATGGCTGCTGCAAAATCAGCGCGCTGAGCGCGTGTTGATCGTTGATTGGGATGTGCATCATGGCAACGGCACGCAGGATATTTTTTATGAACGCGGTGACGTTTATTTTTTGAGTTTTCATGAATGGCCGCTTTATCCGGGCACCGGGCGGGAAAATGAAACCGGCGCCGGTGCGGGATTGGGGAAAACCCGCAATGTCACGATCGCAGCGCATACGCCAGAAGCAGATTATCTCACGTGCTTCGACGCCGTTGTTGCAGAAGTGCACGAAACCTTCAAACCGGATTTTGTTTTAATATCCGCGGGCTTTGATGCGCATCAGCACGATCCCCTTGCGCATCTGCGTTTGACGGAATCCGGTTTTGCCCGCATGACGGAGATCATGCTTGACCTGGCCAAATCGTCCTGCCAGGGCAAGATCGTGTCTCTGCTGGAAGGTGGCTATCATCTCGAAGGCCTGTCGCGTTCTGTTGCCGCGCATGTGGAGAAATTGCTCACTGCTTCCACGTAAGCGCGCGTGAAGTTTTCGCATAAACAGAGTGGCACACGTTAAACAATGAGTTCACAATTGTGGCAAGATGATCCGGCTAGCCGCGACCCGTTTGCGACGCAGCGCAAACGCATGGTGGCACATCAAATCGAACGACGTGGTATTCATGACCCGCGCGTGCTCGAAGCCATGCGGCTCGTGCCTCGGCATTGTTTCGTGCCGGATCGCTATCATGCCGCTGCCTACGATGATACGCCGATTGCCATCGGTTATGGACAAACCGTTTCCCAGCCCTACATCGTCGCCTACATGCTCCAGGCCTTGAAATTAGTGGGCATCGAAAAAGTGCTGGAGATCGGCGCCGGATCGGGTTATGAAGCCGCGCTGCTTTCACATTTGTGCGATGAAGTCTATTCGATTGAAATCATTCCCGAGCTGGCGGCGCGCGCCGAGAGGATTCTCAAGGATTTGAATTATGCCAACGTTCATATTCGCTGCGCCGATGGTTACAAAGGCTGGCCTGAAGCCGGGAGTTTTGATCGCATCATTCTCTCTGCTGCGCCAACCCAAGTTCCCGAGATGTTGTTGGAACAGCTTGCGCCCGAAGGCATAATGATTTTGCCGTTGGGCGATCTCGATCAGCGGCTTGTGCATATTAAGAAAAATGCCAACGGTGAAATTGAACGCACGCATTCCCTGCCAGTCAAGTTCGTGCCCATGACGGGTATAGCCGCTTCCACAAATTAACCTGAAAGAAAATGCCTGTAGCGCCTTCGCGTAAATCGAAACAAGTTTTAACGGAGCGCGACATCCTGCAAGCCTGGAAGGAGCGCAAAACCCAGATTATAGTGCCCACCGGCGCGCTTGTCACACCCGCCGCCCGCGATGCGGCCAAAGTCCGCAAAATTGCGCTCATCAGCGCCGCCTCACAAGCAGCTCCGGCCGAAACGCCGACAGCGGTCAGCGAGAAGCCCCAACTCGTCGTGATCGGTTCCGATCATGCCGGTTATCAACTCAAAGAGCAAATCAAGACTCATCTTCGCGATCTGGGTTACCGCCATGAAGATGTCGGCGCGTTCAGCGAAGCGTCTGTCGATTATCCCGATATTGCAGAATTGGTGGCGCAGCGGGTAGCGGGCCAGGCAAGTTTGCGCGGTATTATCATCGACGGCGCAGGCATCGGCTCGACCATCGCGGCGAACAAAGTGCCCGGTATTCGCGCTGCCGCTTGTTTTGATACATACACCACCAAAAACAGTCGCGAGCATAATAACACTAATGTCCTGTGTCTGGGCAGCCGCAATCTCGGCAGCGACATTGCCAAGGAAATTGTGACCGTTTGGCTTGCCACCGGCTTCGGCGGCGGCAGACATCAGCGCCGCATTGAAAAGATCGCCGCGCTCGAACAAAAATATTTGCGTAACCCGTGAAACCTCTCAAGTTACGATGCGTCTAATTGCATGGCTTTACGGCCAACGATATGTTTGGATCATGATAAACGAAGTTGAACAGCGATTCGAGAACAATGACGCAAGAAACGCAAAATCAGCAAAACGTGTTGCAAGAACCCACGCCGGATCCGCGCCGGCTTTATCGTTCTGTCGTTGATCGCAAAATCGCCGGTTTGTGCGGCGGTCTTGCCGAGTATTTTGGCGTGGATGCATTATTCATCCGGCTTCTCTTTTTTCTCAGTATCTTCTTGGGATTTGGTATTTTTGTGTACATCGCCGGTTGGATTATTATTCCGGATAACCCGGCCGGACACTCCGCTGTGCCCAAAGCGCCGACGGCCAGCGGCCGCTATGTCTGGGGCGCTTTTCTGATCTTGTTGGGCCTTATCTTTCTCGCAGAGCAAAACGGGTTTGATTGGTTTGTGCCCTGGCGCTGGCATTTTTACTGGCCCGATTGGCTGAGCTGGGGCGTGATTTTATCCGTGATGCTGGTCGGGTTGGGATTGTACCTGGTCATGCGCGGCGTCACGCAGCCGCAAACAGCAACGTATGCGCCGCAAGGATCCGACATGCCGGCATCGAATTATTTTGCAGAAGGAGCCTCGACTATGAACACGAAACGCTTAACGCGATCCGTAAAAGAGCGCATGATTGGCGGCGTTTGCGGCGGATTGGCGGAATACTTTAATCTGGATCCCTCCTTGATGCGCATTTTGTGGGTGGTGATGACTTTTGCCAGCGGCGTTTTTTTTGGAATTATCGCCTATGGCGTGATGATGGTGGTTGTGCCGGAACAGCGGCTGGAACCGGATGAACCGAGCCGCGCGCCGAACGTTCGATAAAACGGCAGTCAAACCTCAATTGGTTGTACGTGGAGATGAGACTATGGCATGGCAGCGTCGTTCGCTCGTTCCCGGCATTATCCTGATCCTGATCGGATTATTCCTCTTATCCGATCGTTTGCCGATCCCCTGGCCGAGTTTCGAGCACAGTTATCCGATTTTTTATCTTTTGCTCGCGTTGGGCAACGCGATGAAGGTGCGCGGCTTCGGCCAGACGGAGGGTGTATTTGGAACGTTTTTCTGGCTCACGCTTGGCGTGTTTTTTATCCTCCGGAATTTTGATTTTATTCCGTATCGTTCCTGGCCCTGGGAAATCGTGATTGTTGCGATCGGCGTGGGCTATCTGGGAAAATTTTTCTTCAAGCCTTCTGATTGGGGATTGCTTATCCCCTCCGCCGCCTTTTTGGTGTTGGGCGGCGGCGCTTTGTTGGATTATTACGGCGTGCTCTACTTTCCGTTCTATGATTTGGAACGCTACTGGCCTATACTTCTCATTGCCATTGGCGCCGGCGTTTTATTCAAAAGCACGCGCAGAATTTCCCGATCCCAACAAGTCGCAACGAAAAGCCTTAACAGCAATGTTACGAGTTGATAGTGAAATGTAGTGGTAAAGCCTTCCGTCGGGGCGCATTTATCTGTTGGGATCGAGTTGGATATTTTTAACTGTCACAAAACCCTTATCAATGCTGGGTGAAATGACATTGAGTTTTCTTTTGTGTGCATAGATTTAACCTCAAAGAGACCAATGTTCATTTCGTTTTGACTCCCACCGATAATTCTTCCGTGAATACGCCGATCTCATTCCCCAAACAAATTGGCCGCCGCGCTTGTTAAACGGCAGCCAAAACTGTCCGCGATCTAGATTATCGCATTCTCCCATGCAGCCTGCTTGCTTGTGTATTCTCTACTCACCACGTGTAAATTTCATACCACATCTGCTTGATTGGCTCAACCGTCAGCTCTGCACGAAACCCAAGAAATTCCTGCCGTTAAGCCTCTGGTCCAATCACAGTAGGCGCTTGGCGCTAATTTTGTAAAAGCTTGCCAACGAAAACTAACTGGCAGAGTAGGTATTGGTTGGCGGAATAAATTGTCAAGCTGTTGCTTGATTTGACCAAATCAATAATACGAAACAATTGTTTGCGGAGAACTATATGAAATTCTATGCTTGGATTTCGGTTTGGGCTGCCGTATTATGCCACGGCTGTCACTATGGTTATGATATTCAAACCGAGGTCACCAAAATTCAAAGCGCTGATTTCGCGCCCAATCCCGGTTTGATTGAGGTTTATTTTGGCGAAACTCAGCCGGAACAAAAATATGAGCAAATTGCTTTTCTCGAAGTCGTCGGCGAGAAATACTCAACCACCGATTCCCTGTTGGCACGAATGAAAGAAGAAGCGGGTAAAATAGGAGCAGATGCGGTTATCTTCATCAAAAAGTATCACAAGAATCGCGAACGCGGCGATTTGGTGGCGGACGTTATCAATATTGGCAACGAGAATCATGAAATCGAAGGCTATTTCGCGCCGCTGTTGATGGGCGTCGCGATTCGATATCAGCACGGGTCGGAATAGTCTAAGAGGGTATTTGTTTTTGGGTTTTTGACTGCAAGCAGGTGTACACATCGTTTTGTCAGCATGAAAATGATATGATCTATGACGCCATCCTCCTTGGCCTGGGTGCCATGGGCAGCGCCGCCGCTTATCATCTCGCGCGCCGCGGACAACGTGTGCTCGGATTGGATCTTTTCACACCGCCGCATAACTTGGGCTCCTCGCATGGGCAAACGCGCATTATTCGCGAGGCCTATTTCGAGCATCCGCTTTACGTGCCGCTTGTGCAAAAAGCCTATGAGAATTGGGCCGAGCTTGAGCACACGACAGGGCAACAATTAATTTTATCAACTGGCGGCGCAATGATTGGCCACGCCGAGGGCGTGCTGGTCAGAGGCGCGCGTGCCAGCGCTGCAACCCATCATCTCCCACATGAGATGCTTTCCGCCCAAGCACTTCGCCGCCGCTTTCCGGCATTTCACCCTTCAGACGAAATGATCGCGGTTTGGGAGCCGCGCGCCGGTATTTTGTTTCCGGAAAAATGTATTGCTGCGCATCTCGCTTCGGCGCGCGCTTTGGGCGCGACGTTACGGTTTGAAGAACCCGCGCGGTCTTGGCGCATAAACGGCAGCGGCGTAGAAGTAACAACGGCAAAGAATCAATATGTTGCCAGCCGTTTGTTGATTGCCGCCGGTGCATGGTTTACTCAACTCGTGCCGGATTTGCACTTGCCGCTTGTGTGTGCGCGGCAAGCGCTTTTTTGGTTTAAACCCAAGTCGAATCCTTCGCACTTTCTGCCAAAACACTTTCCGATTTTTTTGTGGGAATATGAACCCGATCATATTTTTTATGGATTCCCGGATTTGGGGGAGGGCATCAAATTAGCAATTCATCACGAAGGCGTGCTCACCGATCCCGTTAGAATCAAGCGCGAAGTCGATCATCAAGAAGCCAGCGGATTGCGCACGATTCTACATCAATTCATGCCGGAGGCGGAAGGCGACTTGCTTAACGCCACGGTTTGCATGTATACCAACACGCCGGATTCACATTTTCTCATAGATCATCATCCGCGCCATCCGCAAGTGTTGCTTGCCAGCCCCTGCTCGGGGCACGGGTTCAAATTCTCCAGCGCGCTCGGCGAGATTCTTGCCGATCTCCTGACCACCGGACGCACAGAATTTGATCTCAGCCCATTTCGACTCGCGCGTTTCACACAAACCGGCGCCTCTCAATCCTCGTGAAGTGTGTTGCCGCAATTTTTTGTTGTATTCTGCTGAGCGCTGCTTTTCCTGCCTTGACTTTCGATTTGACATTCAACGAGTCATTGCCTACTTTCTTGACCATGTTTGAGCAATCTCAATCCGAAAAAATACTCCTCGCATCACGAATTCCAAATTCAGGAATGGCGCGCATGATCGCTACGAAGAACGGAAAGAGCAAGATTAGCAAACGTTCGTCCCTCGGCCTTACTGCAGAAGAAATTATAAAAGATTATCGTATTGCCTGCCAAAGCCGGCAGGTGAGTCTTGTTAGCCGCAAAGAAGTGATGGGCGGCAGAGCCAAATTCGGAATATTTGGCGACGGCAAGGAAGTCGCGCAACTCGCGATGGCGCGGGCTTTTCAAAAAGGTGATTTCCGTTCGGGTTATTACCGCGATCAAACGTTTATGTTTGCCGCCGGCATGTGCAGCATCCAGGAGTATTTTGCGCAATTGTACGCGCATGCCGAGGTGGAGGCTGAACCCAACAGCGCCGGGCGAGCCATGAATGCGCATTTTGCCACGCGCAGCCTGCATCCTGATGGTAGTTGGAAAAATTTACTCGAGAGGTACAATACCTCCGCTGACGTTTCGCCAACCGGATCACAAATGCCGCGACTCGTGGGGCTCGCCTATGCCTCGCGGTTGTATCGTGAGTTGAGTGAATTGAAATCGTTGACCCAGTTTTCCAACAACGGTAATGAGATTGCCTTCGGCACTATCGGCAACGCCACCTGTGCCGAAGGCATGTTTTGGGAGTCGCTCAACGCGATTGGTGTTTTGCAAGCTCCGGCGATCATCTCAATTTGGGATGATGAATATGGCATTTCCGTTCACAATGAATATCAAATCACCAAAGGCAATCTCTCGGAATTGCTCAAAGGATTTCAACGATCTGCCCGGCGCGGCTCTCCGGATAAAGGTTTTGAACTTTATACCGTGAAGGGTTGGGACTACGCGGATCTCATAAAAGTTTATCAAAAGGCTGCTATACTCGTTCGCCAAGAGCATGTCCCGGCCATCATTCACGTCACCGAAATTACACAGCCCCAGGG
Source organism: Candidatus Zhuqueibacterota bacterium (assembly GCA_003576975.1). Lineage (GTDB taxonomy): Bacteria > Zhuqueibacterota > Zhuqueibacteria > Zhuqueibacterales > Zhuqueibacteraceae > Coneutiohabitans. The sequence goes on along the minus strand of QEVD01000095.1, from coordinate 195 downwards.
CCATTCCACTTCCGGCAGCCACGAACGATACAAATCGAAAGCGCGACTCGCGTGGGAGCAGGAATTCGATTGCCTAAAAAAAATGCGTGAATGGATGATTGTCGAAGGCATCGCGACGAAGAAACAACTCGATCGGTTTGAAGAGGAAGATCAAAAGCTCGTCATCGGCATTCGAGATCAAGCGTGGCAGGCTTA
>QEVD01000094.1 GCA_003576975.1 Candidatus Zhuqueibacterota bacterium | reverse complement strand
AAAAAAGATCATTGCAGTCGTGGGCGCAACCGGCGCACAAGGCGGCAGCCTGGTTCGCGCCATTTTGAGCGAACCGAATAGCGGTTTCACCGCGCGCGCGATTACCAGAGAAGCCAGTTCGGACAAAGCGAAAGAGCTGGCCAAGCTGGGCGCCGAGGTTGTAGCCGCCGACATCGACGACGCCGAGAGCGTGAATCGCGCCTTTGCCGGAGCGTATGGCGCGTTTTGCGTAACGTTTTTCTGGGCGCATTTTTCTCCGGAAAAAGAACTGGCTCAGGCGCAAATCATGGCCCAAGCCGCAAAACATGCCGGCCTGCAACACATCATTTGGTCTACGCTCGAAGATACACGCAACTGGATTCCGCTTGACGACAACCGCATGCCCACCCTGCACGGCAAGTACAAAGTCCCGCACTACGACGCCAAGGGCGAGGCCAATCAATTCTTTACAGCGCTCGGTCTGCCGGTGACGATACTGAATACTTCATTTTATTGGGACAATTTTATCCACTTTGGCATGGGGCCGAAAACTGGCCCGGACGGCAAGCTGGCAATCACGATGCCCATGGGCGACAAAAAGCTGCCGGGCATTGCCGCCGAAGATATTGGCAAATGCGCCTTTGGCATTTTCAAGAAGGGCCGCGAGTATATTGGCAAGACGGTCGGCATTGCCGGCGAGCATTTGACCGGCGCGCAGATGGCGGCCACATTGACGAAGGCCCTGGGCCGGGAGGTGCGCTACAACGACGTGCCGCCGGAAGTGTACCGCAGTTTCGGCTTTCCCGGCGCCGACGATGTTGGCAATATGTTCCAATTCAAACGCGACTTCAATCACGACTACTGCAGCGCGCGTAATCTCGAGGCCTCCCGCGCGCTCAATCCGGCATTACAAACTTTCGAGAAATGGCTGGCGCAAAACAAAAGCCGCATTGCGATTGACTAACCGGCTCAACGTTTCGGCGCCGCGATCGATTAAAAGTGAGCCCTTTGCGATTCAGGCAAAGGCTTTTCTGTAAGCGGATTTCGCAAGCCGGCGGATGAAACCTCCACGATTCATTCGCCCGCTTCGTTCAAGGCGAGTACATTTTTTTGACTCGTTCGCGAGGAGAAAGGACATCATGAGAAGAAATCTACTTACGCTCCTGACAATATTTTCAACTTGCGGTTTCACCCTACCGGTTGCAGCCCAACATTCCGTGGCGCGTTTGTGGAACGAGGAACTGTTGCAAGCCATTCGCAAGGATTTTGCCCGGCCCACCGTGCATGCCCGCAATCTTTTTCACTTTTCAATCGCGGTGTATGATGCCTGGGCGGTTTACGACAATATTGCGCAAACCTATTTATTGGGCAAAACTGTGAACGGATATGCCTGCACATTCAACGGCATTTCTGCACCGACCAATGTGCACGCGGCGCGCGAAGAAGCCGTGAGCTACGCCGCGCACCGGCTCATTACGCATCGCTTTCAAAACTCTCCCGGCGCGGCGCAATCGCTGGCGCGCTGTGATTCATTGTTATCGGCGCTGGGCTACAGTCCCGCGATTACTTCAACGGATTATGCCTCCGGCTCGGCGGCAGCGCTGGGCAACTATATCGGCCAGAGTTTGATCGAGTTCGGTTTGCAAGATGGTTCCAACGAGCAGAACAGTTATGCCTATCAGCATTATGCGCCGTTCAATCCGCCATTGATCACATTGTTGCCGGGCAATCCCGATTTGATTGATCCCAACCGTTGGCAGCCGCTGACGCTCGAAGTCTTCATCGATCAGAGCGGCAACGTCATTCCCGGCAGCACGCCCAAATTCCTCAGTCCGGAATGGGGCCAAGTATCGCCCTTTGCCCTCACGCCGGCTGATCGCGCGATTTACCAGCGCGACGGCTATGACTACTGGGTGTATCATGATCCTGGCGCGCCGGCCTATCTTGACACGGCAAATGCCGGCAGCGAGATTTCCGAAATCTATAAATGGGCATTCTCGTTGGTAGCGACCTGGTCTTCTCACCTTGACCCGACCGACGGCGTGAGGTGGGACATTTCGCCGGCGTCGATTGGCAATGTGCAACAGCTTCCCGAAAATTTCGAAGATTTACGGAATTTCTACGATATGTTGGAAGGCGGTGACCCCGGCATTGGGCACGCCGTGAATCCCAAAACCGGCCGGCCCTACACGCCTCAAATCGTTCCGCGCGGCGATTACACCCGCGCGCTGGCGGAGTTCTGGGCCGATGGCCCCAACTCTGAGACGCCGCCGGGCCACTGGTTTACGGTTTTGAATTATGTCAATGATCATCCGGCTTTTGAAAAACGGTTTCGCGGCACGGGCCCGATCGTCGAAGATTTGGAATGGGATGTGAAGGCCTATTTTGTTTTGGGCGGCGCCGTGCATGACGCCGCGATTTCAGCCTGGGGCATCAAAGGTTGGTACGACTACGTTCGCCCCATCTCGGCAATTCGCTGGATGGCAGATCGCGGGCAAAGTTCTGACCCCAATCTTCCGCATTATTCTCCGCTCGGCCTGCCTTTAATTCCCGGTTTCATTGAAGTCGTGCTGGAAGGCGATTCGCTGGCGCAACTGGATGCCGCGAATTACGGCAAAATCAAAATCAAGGCCTGGCGCGCGCATGATTTTATCAACGATCCCGAGGTTGATGTTGCCGGCGTGGGTTGGATTCTCGGTGAAAATTGGTGGCCGTATCAGCGCCCAACCTTCATCACGCCGCCGTTTGCCGGCTTTGTTTCCGGGCATTCGACGTTCTCGCGCGCTGCGGCGGAAGTCATGACGCTGCTCACCGGCGACGATTACTTCCCCGGCGGCATGGCTGAGTTTCAAGCGCCGCGCAACGAATACCTGGTTTTTGAAGATGGTCCGAGCGTCGATTTAACGCTGCAATGGGCAACCTATCGCGACGCCTCGGATCAATGCAGCCTCTCACGGATTTGGGGCGGCATTCACCCGCCGGTGGATGATATGCCCGGCCGCTTAATCGGCAGGAAGATTGGCGTCAATGCGTTTTTGCACGCCGAACGCTATTTCAATGGACAAATTACTCATGTTGCACAGGCGCCGGCGATTGCTGCGCCGCCTGCAACATTTACAGCGCGAGTCTTTCCCAATCCCGTCAGCAGCGGCAAGAGGGTGACGGTGGAATTAAATCAACCAGCCTCGCCGCTCGTGGTGCAATTGTACAATATTCAAGGGCAATTGGTACGCACGCAAACGGCGGCGGTCTCTCAACAGCAACAGCAGTTCATGCTGGACACGAATGCGCTGGCCTCCGGAATTTATTTCGTGAGAATTGCAGGCACCGCGTGGAATATATCACAGCGCATTCTGGTTTTGAACAACTAAAAACGGCAATCCGATGAAAAACTCCGTTCACGGCATCCACCATCTCACTGCCATCGCCGGCGAGGCGCAGGAGAATCTGAATTTTTACACCGGCGTGATGGGCATGCGTTTGGTGAAGAAAAGCGTCAATCAAGACGCGCCCGATACCTATCATTTGTTCTATGCCGACGGCGCCGGCACGCCCGGAACCGATCTCACGTTTTTTCCCTGGCCGGGCATGGGGCCCGGACGGCTGGGAACCGGCCTGGTCGTGGAAGTTCCTTTTGCCGTTCCAAAAGGAAGTCTGAAGTATTGGCGCGAGCGTTTCGACAAGATGGGCGTGAATTACGGCGCGCTTGAAACGCGCTTCGGCGAAACCACGCTGCCTTTCAAAGATCCGCACGGCTTGCAACTGGCGCTGGTGGAAACGGATGACGCACGCGCGTTTGTGCCGTGGGAGAAAAGCGCGGTTCCGGTCGAACATCAATTGCGCGGCATGCACAGCGTGCGGCTGTGGGTACGTCGCCTCTCTCCTACCGCAGAAATGCTCACTGCAAGCATGGGGTTCTCGCTGCTCGGCTCCGAACAAGACTGGTCGCGCTATCTGGTTGATGGCGGCGGCTCCGGCAAAATCATCGAGGTGAAAGAGCTGCCGCAACAATCTCGCGGACGCTGGGGAAGCGGCGCGGTGCATCACGTTGCGTGGCGCATGAAAGATTCCGAGGAGGAAATGGCGATGCGCGAGAATCTTTTCAACGATGGCCTCTTCCCCACCGAGCAAATCGATCGTTTTTGGTTCAAATCGGTTTATTTTCGCGAGCCGGGTGAAGTGTTGTTCGAGTTGGCCACCGACGGCCCCGGCTTTGATCGCGACGAAGATATGGAACACTTGGGCGAGCAACTCATTTTGCCGCCGTGGCTGGAACCGCAACGGCAGCAGATCGAAGCGGCGCTGCCGCGTTTGGAGATATCGAGACAGCAATAAGCTGATGCCGGCTGAATTTCTAACTTGAGGGAATTCTTCATGAAGAAAATGCCTGTGATTCTTTGTGCCACCGTGTTTATGGCGATTTTCGCCTCCGCTCTCCATGCCCAAGAGGATCATCCGCTCGTATCGCGCTATGCCGGATCGACGATCCAAAAGAAAGATGCCGAAGAGTTTGGCGAATACAAATTGATTACCGGCCGGACCGCACAGGGAGAATTTCTCGGCGAAACCCTCAAGGGCAAAGTCACACGCATCGTCTATGGAAATCCTGAAGGCCGTTCCACTTTGGAGATTTTTAGCAATTATCGCAAGGCCCTTGAAGCCGCTGGTTTGAAAGTGATCTATACATGCGAGCTGGATAACTGCGGCCCGGCTTATGCGCGCAGCGCTTGGAATCGCTACAACGGCTTGTTTGCCGCATCGGATGGCGACCCGCGCTATCTTGGCGGAAAGATCGCCGCCGGCGGCGGCACGGCGTACCTCGCGCTCATGGTAGGCCGCAGCCGCACGCAGCTCGATATCGTCGAAATCATGGGCATGGAGGAAGACATGGTCGTCGCAGACGCCGCGGCCCTGGCCAAAGGACTTGAGGCCGAGGGCAAGGTCAGCGTCTATGGCATTTATTTCGATACGGACAAAGCCGACATCAAACCTGAATCGAAGTCCGCGCTTGATGAAATTGCAAAATTATTGAAAAACCGCGCCACTCTTAAACTCTACGTGGTTGGACATACAGACATGACAGCGAGCCTCGAGCACAACCGCACGCTCTCTGCGGCAAGGGCGCAAGCCGTGGTCAAAACTTTGGTGACGGATTACGGTATTGCCGCCACACGGCTCGAGGGTTACGGCGTTGGGCCATTAGCGCCGGCGGCTTCAAATGCGAGCGCAGAGGGTCGCGCCAAGAATCGTCGCGTTGAGCTGGTGGCGCGCTAAAAATCTTCGCTCCTCGAGCAAACGGAATCATGAAATTTGCCAAATGGGTTTTTCTCATCGCCGGCATTTACGGCATTCTCGCGGTCGCGCCAATGTATTTTTCCGAAGCTCGGATCGCACGCGATTATCCGCCGGCCATCACGCATCCGGAATACTTCTATGGCTTCGCCGGCGTTACGCTGGCCTGGCAATTTGCCTTTTTGATGATCGCCAGCAATCCCAGCCGCTTTCGCTTGATGATGCTACCGGCAGTCGTAGAGAAATTCAGCTACGGCATTGCCGTTTTGTTTTTATATTCGCAACAGCGCGTTAATACGCTCATTCTGAGTTCGGCTGTGATAGATTTGATTCTGGGTATTTTGTTTGTGCTGGCGTTCTTACGAACGCCGAAGGCCTGAATAATATCAGTCCAAAAACACCTTTCGAAATCACTCAAGGAGATATAATGAGCCTTTCTGCCACCTGCATCCAACGCCCGGTGTTGACTTGGGTGCTGTCGATCATCATCATACTGTTCGGTGTGATCGGCTTCACCTACCTCGGCGTGCGTGAGTATCCCAACGTCGATCCGGCCGTCATCACCGTCGACACGACATATCCCGGCGCGAATGCCGAGGTAATCGAATCGCAAATCACCGCGATTCTTGAAGAAGACATCAGCGCCGTACCCGGCATTCGCACCATCAATTCCACCAGCCGCGAAGGCCGCAGCAGCATCACGATTGAATTTGATCTGAGCGTTGACCTGGAAACCGCGGCCAACGACGTGCGCGACAAAGTCGCCGGCGCTGTGGGCAGCCTGCCGCCGGATGCTGATCCGCCTCGCGTCTCCAAAGCCGATGCCGATGCGTTTCCCATTATCGTGATCAATATCAGCAGCAACACGCGCAACTTGTTGCAACTAAGCGAACTCGCGGACAAAACGTTCAAGGAACGGCTGCAAACCGTTCCTGGCGTGGCCGAGGTGCGCATCTTCGGCGAAAAGCGTTATGCCATGCGCCTGTGGATGGATCCGAACAAGCTCGCCGCGTATCAAGTCACAGCGCTGGATGTGCGCAGCGCGCTCAATGCCGAAAACCTCGAGCTGCCCTCCGGCCGCATTGAGGGCAACGACGTTGAATTGACCGTGCGCACCTTGAGCCGCTTGGAAAAACCGGAAGAGTTCAACAATCTTATCATTCGTGAACAGGACGGCCGGCTGGTGCGCTTCAGCGACATCGGCTATGCCGAGCTGGCGCCGGAAAACTTGCGCCAATCTTCGAAAGGGCTGGCCGGTCCGCGCGTGGCAGTTGCCGTTGTGCCGCAGCCCGGTTCCAATCACATCGCGATTTCTGATGAATTCTTTCGCCGCCTCGATGAGATCAAAAAAGATTTGGGCGATGACATAGCATTGAGCATTGGGTGGGATACGACGCAATACATTCGCAAATCCATCTCCGAAGTGCAAGAAACCATCTTCACCGCCTTCGGCCTGGTGGTGTTGATCATCTTTCTTTTCTTGCGTGATTGGCGCACCACCATCATTCCGGTATTTGCCATTCCGATCTCGCTGATCGGCGCTTTCTTCATCATGTATCTCGCCGGCTTCTCCATCAACGTGTTGACGCTGCTGGGATTGGTGCTGGCCATCGGGCTTGTCGTGGACGACGCCATCGTGGTGCTGGAAAACATTTATGCCAAAATCGAAGACGGCATGAGTCCCATCGAGGCCGGACTCAAAGGCTCGAAGGAGGTTTACTTTGCCGTGATCTCCACCACGATCGCGCTCATTGCGGTATTCATGCCCATCGTCTTTTTGCAGGGCCTCACGGGACGGCTTTTCAAAGAATTTGGCATCGTGATCGGCGGTTCGGTGGCAATTTCGGCTTTTATCGCGCTCACGCTCACGCCGATGCTGAGCAGCCGCTTAATCAAGGCCCATGCGCACCATAGCTGGTTTTACCGCAAGACCGAGCCATTCTTCGTAAAATTGATCAGCGCTTACGAAAACTCTCTCGCTTCGTTCATGCGTATGCGCTGGCTCGGTTTTGTCGCCATCCTGTTTTCCGTGGGTTTGATGCTGGTTTTTGGCGCAATTCTGCCGCAAGAGCTGGCCCCCATGGAAGATCGCAGCCGGTTTCGTCTAATTTCCACTGCGCCGGAAGGCACCTCGTTTGAGCGCATGGAAAAATACATGGACACCGTTATCGAGTTGGTAAGAAACGAAGTTCCGGAAGCGGATGCCGTCATCGCCAATACCTCCGGATATGCGGGCGGCGCGAATGCGGGCAACACGACTGTGACGTTGGTTCCGCCGGAACAGCGCCAGCGCTCGCAGCAGGAAATTGCCGAAGCCATGTCGCGTTCTGTGAGAAGTTTGAACGACGCACGCACCATCGTCAACCAGGAACAAACCATCGCCGTTGGCGGCGGCATGGCGCGTTTCGGTTTGCCGGTGCAATACGTGATTCAAGCGCCGAACTTTGCGAGACTCAAGGAGATATTGCCGAAATTCCTGGAAGAAGCGAACGATCATCCGGCTTTCAGCGCGGTGGATTTGAATTTGAAATTCAACAAACCGGAATTGGTGATCGAGATCGATCGCGATCGCGCGCGTTCGCTCGGCGTGTCCGTGCGCGACGTGGCGCAAACGCTGCAACTCACGTTGAGCGACTCGCGCTACGGCTATTTCATCAAAGACAGCAAGCAGTATCAAGTGCTCGGCCAGCTCACCCGGCAAAACCGCGACGAACCTGTGGATCTCACCTCTATCTTCGTGCGCAGCAACAGTGGCCAATTGGTTCAGCTCGACAACCTCGTCAGAACGTACGAGCAATCCAATCCGCCGCAGCTTTACCGCTTCAATCGCTACATTGCGGCCACGGTCTCCGCCGGCCTCGCGCCCGGCTATACCTTGGGTGACGGCATCAAAGCTATGGATGAAATCGCAGCCACGCTTCTGGATGATTCGTTCAGCACATCGCTCTCCGGCGCCGCACGCGATTTTGCCGAAAGCTCATCGAGCTTGGTATTTGTCTTCGTCCTGGCGCTGGTGCTGACGTATCTGATTTTGGCGGCGCAATTCGAGAGTTTCCGCGATCCGTTCATCATCATGTTCACGGTGCCGCTTGCGGTCGCCGGCGCGCTGCTGTCATTGTGGTATTTCAATCAAACCATCAACATCTTCAGCCAAATCGGCCAGATCATGCTCATTGGCTTGGTGACGAAGAACGGCATTCTGATCGTGGAATTTGCCAATCAGCGCAAGGCCAACGGACTTTCCGTGATGAAAGCCGTGCAAAGCGCGGCCGCGGCGCGTTTTCGACCGATTCTGATGACGAGCTTGTCGACGATCCTCGGCATTCTGCCGATTGCCATGGGTTTGGGCGCCGGCTCGGAAAGCCGTGTGTCTATGGGTATCGCGGTTGTGGGCGGAATGATTTTCGCCAGCGGATTGACGCTGTATGTGATTCCCTCGATTTATTCGTACTTCTCTAAAGAATTTGATCAGCGCCGTGCAAGTGTTGCCGCCATTCGGCAACGGGAAGAAATGGTGGAAGTTTGAAGTTGTATGTTGGGAGAAATGCTCTACCGGACGCTTTTCGCGAATAAGATTTTCAGCCGTTGATTTGCACTGATTTCAATTTTTTTGATAGAAGCCATTTTAAGACATCGAAAAATCAGTGAACGTCGGTTTAAATTCATGGCTCAAAAAAGCGTCCGGTAGTGAAGAGAGAAAAATACCTATCGTTTCGCCTTCAGGTATCGGGGCCTCACGCAATGTTGCGTGCCTAAAAACGTTGCTGTAAACGAATCTTTTATCCCCTCCTGCCCTTCTCGCTAGCCAACTTTTTCCCCCACACTTTTTTTCTCCACCTTCGAAAATATCGCACGCAGCTCCGGCAGGTTGCGTTTGTTCACCAACGCTAAAATGACGTCTCCTTCGTGGACTATCGTACCGCCGCTGGGCACGATGAATTCTTCATTCTGACTGATGAGCACAACCAGGCTGTCACGCGGCAACCCCAGTTCAACCAAAGATTTTCCCGCAACCGCAGCGTACGACGGCACAATAAATTCCATCAATTCCGTATCCATCCCGGCCGTGGGCTCAAACTCGATGGGATACTGCCGTTTGCGTGTCAACGGCGCATCAACATTGAGCAAACGCGCCACCGCGGGAATTGACCAACCCTGTAAAAGCGCTGAAGTCAACACAATAAAGAAAACGAGATTGAAGAGTAATTCGGCATTGGGCAGTTTTGCCAGCAGCGGAAATGTCGCCAAAATAATCGGCACTGCGCCGCGCAGCCCAACCCAGGAGACAAAGGTTTTCTCGCGCCAACTCAATCGCGCGAACACCAACGAGACAAACACGCTGAGCGGCCGTGCGACAAACATAAGAAACGCCGAAAGCAGCAAGCCCGCGCCGATCACCGAAAAAATGTGAGAGGGATATACCAATAAGCCGAGGGTGAGAAACATGCCGATCTGGCTCAGCCAGGCAAACCCGTCGAAAAAACGCAGCAGACTTTTCTTGTGCACAAAATCACTGTTGCCCGCCACCAACCCGGCAAGATAAACCGCGAGGAAGCCGCTGCCACCGAGCAGCGCCGTGGCGCTGTAGGCGAATGCGATAAATGCAATGGCAAATACGGGATAAAATCCTTCATATGCAAAATTCAGGCGATTGAGCAATGTCGCCAGCAATTTCCCCAGACCCAAACCACAAAGCGCCCCCAACCCCATTTGCAGGGCAAACAAATTGGCAATCCCCCAAAAAGTGGCCTCCGCAGATGTGAGCAGATGAATCAATCCAATTGTGAGAAACACCGCCATGGGATCGTTGCTGCCCGACTCCAATTCCAACAACGGCCTTAAGTTGCCGCGCAAGCTGACGCTGCGCGCACGCAACACTGAAAAAACTGCTGCGGCATCGGTAGACGAGATCACCGCACCCAGCAGCATGCCCTCGAGCCAGGAAAAATCTAGAAAGTAGTACGTAACCAGACCGACCAACACCGCGGTGAGCAATACGCCGAGGGTTGCCAAACTCGCAGCTTGCCATAGCGTTGGGCGAACCGAACGCCAGTCCGTATCCAACCCGCCGGCAAAAAGTATGAAAACCAGGGCGAGAATACCGAGCGATTGCGCCACGCCGGCGTTGTCAAAATAAATACCGCCGGGGCCTTCTGAGCCGGCCAGCATGCCGATACCCAGAAACAACAATAAAACTGGAACACCAAGATTTTCTGAAAATTTTGCAATACCGATGCTGAGAAGAATGAGAGCACCGCCGAGCAACAAGAGGTATTCAATTGAAATCATCCACCGTCCTGATTATACCCGGTTATGTTGTATGCCGAGATTCATGCCAGGGCTGTCGCAAAGCAACAGAACAGTCTGACGTGGAATCCTTTGGGAAATTCCATAATAATGGTAGCAAAGATAACAAAGAAAAATTTGAGACAAAAGCCCTGTTTTGCGCATGCCGCGTCGAATAAACATTCTCGTGCGAAGTTTTACCTTAATTTGCAGGAGAAGTACATTTTTTGAGCGTGATTGCAATCACGGAAATAGTTGGCGGGCAAGGCAAGAGATGATGGCGGGAAAAGACTTAAAACAACCGTCCCGACGGTTAGCAAAAGACCCAATAGTCGCGACCAACAAGAACCTTCTGAGCTTGCAATTCAATTGGGTACTCTCAAGCCGTGAGCAACAGAATCGGCTAGTTTGCAGTCTATCTCCTCATTTTGGAAATAGCACGGCCGGATTCGCGATTGCTTTTTAGGATTGGGGTGCTACCATTGCTGCATCCACACCACCGCCCGGGCAGGAGTGTAATGGGGACGGACATTGTCTAGAAATTACGAAACATCATCTTCATCCGCTTCGGATTGATGCACGCGAATCCGGCCGATTTCGACAATCCACAATTGTTTGTTCACAGAGGTTGTTTGGATCACCTGCAAAAATTGGCGAATCAAAGATTCTAAAAGCGCCAGGGTGGGATTCTTGGGGATGCGAATGACCGCAAGGCCTGCGGTTTGATAGGGCGGGAAGCGAATGACATCGGCAAAATCCAAATCTAACGTGACCAAACAGCGTTGTTCGCGACAACAATGCTCGTAGATGACTTGATCCGGATTACCGTGTAAGCCTTCCTCCCGTACGGTCTGCACATCATGGCCAGCGAGGCGAAAAAGCTGCTGCGTGCGCTTGCCGAAGTTTTCATCAAGTTTGATTTTCACGCTGCCTGATCGAGTGGAATGTCAACATATCTTTCTCGTGACATCTCTGCGCCATAGGCAATAGCCGCAAGAATATCCTGATCTGTCAAGTGGGGATATTCCTCGAGAATTTCTGCCATGGTCATGCCGGCAGCTAAAAAATCAAGAATGAGAGAAACCCAAATGCGGGTGCCGCGAATGCAGGGCTTGCCAAAGCAGATATTGGGATCAATCGAAATGCGTTGCAGCAGTGGATTCATGGTTCACTTCCATTTGCTGGTGAAGATGCCCTGTAATCTAACCGATTCCGGCCAGCATTGCAAGCTGATTGTCGGTGCGGCTGCGTTTTTTTCTCAAAACAATCCGGTAATTGTGCCATGATCATCAACATCCATCTTCATCGCTGCCGGCGTTTGCGGCAAACCCGGCATCAGCATCATGTCGCCGCAAATCATGACGAGGAACCCTGCGCCGGCGGAAAGTTGCGCATCCGTCACGGTCAGCGTCCAGCCTTTGGGCGCTGCGAGGGCGCGGGGGTTATCGGTAAGCGAGGCCTGTGTTTTGGCCATGCAAATCGGCAGAGTACCATAACCGTGTGAGATGAATGCTTCGATTTTCTTCTGCGCTTTTTTCTCAAAATAAACCGCTTCTGCGCCATAAATTTCCATGGCGATCTTTCGCACTTTCTCCTGCACCGATAGGTTGAGATCATACAAAAATGCCGGCTTGGGATTTTTGTAGGACTCTGCTTTAGCCACGACTTTTTCAGCCAGCGCGATAACGCCCTCCCCGCCTTTCATAAAAGCCTCATGCGCGGCGCAATCGACTTCCAGCCGCTGGCAAAGGTCGAAGATCATATTGATCTCGGCTTGCGTATCGAACGGAAACTTGTTCACTGCCACCAGCACCGGCACACCGAATTTTCGCATATTGCGAACATGTGTTTCCAAATTAACTAGGCCTTTTTTAAACGCTTCAGGATTCTCCTTGCTCAATTCCTGCGCCTGATCCGGGACGCCACCGTGCAATTTCATCGCGCGGCAGGTCGCGACAATCACCACCGCAGAAGGCCATAAACCCGATTGGCGGCAGACTATGTCAAAAAACTTTTCGCCGCCGAGATCCGCGCCAAATCCACATTCCGTTACAACATAATCAGCAAGCTTGAGCGCAATGCGATCGGCAATCACGCTGCTGGTGCCGTGCGCGATGTTGGCAAACGGCCCGGCGTGCACCAATGCGGGCGTGTGCTCGATCGTCTGCACGAGATTTGGCATGATCGCATCGTTGAGAATTACGGCCATGCCGTTGTTGGCCAGGAGATCGCGGGCTTTGACGATTTCGCCTTTGCGGTTATACCCGACCACTATCTCGCCCAATCGATGCTTCAAATCCTTGCGTGAGCCGGCCAGCGCCAGAATCGCCATCACTTCCGAGGCGGCAGTAATGACAAAACCGGACTCGCGCGGAATGCTGTTCACGCGCCCACCCAAACCCACGACGATATGCCGCAAGGCGCGATCATTCATGTCCATCGTGCGGTTCCACTGAATATTGGTCACGTCGATGTTGAGCGCATTGCCTTGATGCAAGTGATTATCCAGCATGGCCGCCAGCAAATTGTGCGCAGCGGTGACGGCGTGAATATCGCCGTTAAAATGCAAATTGATCAACTCCATCGGAATCACCTGGGAATAGCCGCCGCCAGTGGCGCCGCCCTTGATGCCGAATACCGGTCCGAGCGAAGGCTCGCGCAAGGCAATCATGCCTTTCTTGCCGATGCGCGCCAATGCCTGGCCCAGGCCGACCGTGGTGAGGGTTTTGCCTTCGCCGTGACTGGTGGGCGTCATGGCGGTGACCAGAATCAATTTGCCCTCGGGCCGGGAGGAAAATTTCTCCAGCGTTTCGAGTTTGATTTTTCCGGTAACTCAAAATCATCATCGGTGATGCCGAGCTGATCCATGATATTTCGAATCGGATTCAGCGTCGCGCGTTGCGCGATTTCAAGGTTGGTGAGCATGGGGTTTCCTTAGTGATGAAATCTTAGCTTTTGCGGCAAACATTTTCAAACCGCGAATTGACGCGAATAAACGCGAATCACTCATTCGCGCCTATTCGCGTTCAGTCGCGGTTACTCTTGTTGTTTTCTTACAGCGTCAATCCATTTCCGGTTCGGCCACCGGTTCGGAGACATGATATTCCCGCAGCACGGCATCAAAATCAGCGCCGCCCTCCTGCTTTGCGAGTTGGGTCAGCCGCAGCAAACGTTCTTGATAGGTTTGC
>QEVD01000709.1 GCA_003576975.1 Candidatus Zhuqueibacterota bacterium | reverse complement strand
GTCACCCGCCCCATTCCGCAAGCCGGGCTTGATATTCTGCGCGCGGCTTATCCGGATTTCAAGATGAACACCGAAGATCGCGTGCTGGAGCGCCATGAGCTGCTCGCGCGCGTCAAAGGTCTCAACGCGTTGTTGCCGTTGCTGACCGACCGCATCGACGGCGAATTGCTGGATGCTGCCGGACCGCAGCTCAAAATCGTTGCGAATCACGCCGTGGGATTTGACAACATCGACCTAAAGGCCGCCACCGCGCGCGGCGTATTGATCACCAACACGCCCGGCGTGCTCACCGACGCCACCGCCGATCATGCCTGGGCGTTGCTGTTCGCCATCGCGCGGCGCATTCCGGAATCCGAGCGGTTTTTGCGCGCCGGCAAATTCAAAGGCTGGGGCCCGTTGATGTATCTTGGCGGCGACCTGGCGGGCCGCACGCTGGGCGTGGTCGGCGTGGGTCGCATCGGCCATGCCATGGCCATGCGCTCGCGGGGGTTCAACATGCGCGTGCTGTATACCGATGAATTCCAAAACACCGTGCTTGAAAGAGAGCTGGGCGCACTGCGCGTCGAATTGGAAGAATTGTTGCACGAAGCGGATTTTGTTTCGCTGCATGTGCCGCTGCTGCCGGGCACGAAGCACTTGATCAACGCCAAAACCTTGCGCCTCATGAAGCCCACGGCGTATTTGATCAACACCAGCCGCGGGCCGGTGGTGGATGAAGCCGCGCTTGCGGAGGCGCTGCAAGAGAATGTCATTGCCGGCGCGGCGCTCGATGTTTACGAAAACGAGCCGGCGGTGCATCCCGGCTTGTTGCCGCTGGAGAATGTCGTGCTCACGCCGCACACCGCCAGCGCTACCATTGAGACGCGCAATAAAATGGCCACCATCGCCGCAACCAACCTGCTTGCCGGGTTGCGGGGCGAGAAGCCGCCGAATCTCGTGAATGAAGAGGTGTGGGGCAAGCATCGCAAGTGATTGCGGATTAGAGATTGCGGATTTCGGAGTGCAAATCAACTATGAAATGTCGTTTATAGCGGTTTTTAATTGAATGGACAGGTTTGTAGCCCCCGCCCCTCGTGGGCGGCGGTCGAAGCCACTAAACTCACAGTTGCGACAGTGCCCCACAAGGGGGCAAGACTACGACTCCTGCACACGCATTTGAAAGATGCTATAAATAATTTTCCCATATCTCAAACCGCGAATGAACGCGAATAAACACGAATTATGGCATTCGCGTATATTCGCGGTTTAGAGAAAATGAGTAACTTATTTAAACGGTACTCCTAAAATCCGCAATCCCTAATCAACAATCCGAAATCGGAGGAGGAGGAAATGTGGAGTTGCTCAATAAACTAATTGTCAAAACCATACCGCTGGTGCCCAAGCCGCTGGTGCGGCGCGCTTCGAGCCGTTATATTGCCGGCGACAAGATCGCGGACGCGGTGCGCGTGGTGCGCGAGCTGAACCAGCGCGGCATGATGGCTACGCTCGATATTTTGGGCGAGCACATCTCGCGGCGCGAAGAAGCCACGGCCACCGCAGATGAATATGTTCACGCACTGGAAACGATTGACCGGGAAAAGCTTGACAGCAATGTTTCGATCAAACTGACGGCCTTCGGACTGAAGCTGGATTTTGACTTCTGTCTGGAAAATGTCCGGCGCGTGGTGGCGCGCGCGCAGGCGTTGAGTAATTTTGTGCGCATTGATATGGAAGATTCGTCCTGCACTACGGACACCTTGCGTATGTACGAGATGCTGCGCAAGGAGTACAGCAATGTCGGCACGGTGATTCAGGCTTACATGCGCCGCGCGATTTTGGATATCCGC
>QEVD01000093.1 GCA_003576975.1 Candidatus Zhuqueibacterota bacterium | reverse complement strand
GTCACTCGCTTCACGCTTTGCAAGCCTTCGATGTTGCCTCCGCCGGCTTTCACCGTGAAAGTAACCTCGACGCCCTGAATACCGTTGCCGTGCTTATCCGTCGCCTGCGCAACGAACGGTGTGCCGAGCGTGTTACCCACCACGCCTTTGGCGCTGTCGCCGGCAGCTTTCACCAGGATTTCCGGCGCGCCGACTTTGGCCGTCGCAATAAAATTCATCGGCGAGCCTTGCAGATTTGCCGGATTGCTGGTTGCGGTTACACGATTCTCTCCCGGTTTTGCGCCTAAACGCAATTTCATGCGCACAAATCCCAGGGAATCTGTATTCACTTTTTTGGTCGTGACGTTGCCTTCTAGCTGGCCGCCGCCGGCTTTCACCTCAAAAGTCACTTCTTGATTTGCAATCGTTTTGCCCGCAGAGTCACGAATCGTTGCCACAAAAGGCTCGGCCAGCAATTCTCCTACAATGCCTTCTTGATTATTGCCGCTTTCAAGCCGGAGGCGATTCAACCCTTGCGCCCGAATGCTGAAGATCTGCGGCGAGCCGGCAACCGGCTGGCCGTTCACCGTTGCGCTCGCTCGCACGCGATTCAACGCGCCGGGCGCAGGGCCGCATTTTAACGGCGCTTGCGCAACACCGTTGGTATTGGTGTTGATCGTGATGCTGGTTTTGCCGTCAATCGTGCCGCCGCCTTCCAAAACTTCGAACAACACGGGGTAACCGGAAATGACTTTGCCGGTTGCATCACTAATGCGAATCGACAGCGGCGAATTCACCACATGTCCCGCGGAACCGCGCTGGCTCCCGCCGGCTGAGATTTCAAATTTGCTCGGCACCGCCGCGGTTGCTGTGAACACGCGCGGGCTTCCGGTCAAACCGCTGGCAGCAGCGGAAACCGTGTTGGTTGCTCCGTTTGTTGGTCCCAGCGTCAATGTCGTCGAGGCAAGGCCGGCGGCATCTGTGGCTTTGGTTATCGTGGTAACCCCGCCCTCCAATTTCCCGCCGCCCGCAGTTACGGTAAACGTCACATTCACGCCGGACACAACATTTATGCCGGTGACGTCCGTCACTTTCACCACCAGCGGCTGATTCAATTGCTGATTTGCAGCGCCGGTTTGATTATCACCGCCGGCAATAACCATTTGCGCGGCTGCCCCGGCGCGCGCCGTGGCAGTGAACGAAACCGGTGATCCGGCGAGATTCGCGTTGCCGATCAGTGCGCGCGCTTGCGCTTCCTGAACGCCGGCGGTGTCGCCCAGCGTCCACGTTGCAGCCAGCTCGCCATTATTATCCGTGCTGGCAGTGATTTTGACATCATCAATGAAAAAATTGGCTGCGCCGGAGCTGCGGATAATCAACGCGCGCGCGCCCGCCACGCCGTTGCTGGCGGACGCGAGGTATTTCACCCACGTGTTGCCGGTCGCCGACGGCAAAATATCAATAACTCTCTCGCTGAGATTGCCGGAGGCGTCGCTCACGCGCCAAACCACCCGCGCCGTGCCGCTCAAAACCTTGGCATAAAACGTCAAAGTATAGTTTGTATTTGCGGCATACGCAAAAGTCTGGCTGACGCCAACGCCGGTGCGGGAGGAATTGACCTGCAAACTGCGATTGCCGCTGCGCGGCGCAGCGGTTGAAGCCGCGACTTCACTGCCTGTTGGATTGCCTTCCAACGTCCAGAGGTTGGGGAGATTACCGGTAATATTTTCGAAACCGGGATTTTCAAGGGCAGCATCCAGCGACAGCGAGCCGCCGCCGCGCATAACTTGAAATTCCACCGGAAAGCCCGGCACGCCCGCGCCGCCGGCATCGGTGATCTTCGCGACCAGCGGTTGCGCCAGCATGGCTTTCACTTGTGCAGTTTGTCCATTGCCGGAAGATCGCGTTGCCGAGCTCGCGATTCTGGCATTTGCTGTTGCGGTGAACACCACCGGCGAGCCGGCAAGCGCGGCGCCGCTGATGTTATGGCTGCGCGCTTCGACACGATGGCTGTTCTGCACGCTGCCGAGCGTGAGAGTTGTGGTAGCTCTGCCGTTTATATCGGTGACGCTGGTATAACTGCTCAACTTGCCATCGCCTTCCAACACCACCCAACTCACCTGGTGTCCGGCAACGGCGTTGTTACTGGCATCCCGAATCGTTACAGAGAACGGTTGCGCTAACGCCTGGCCGCCCGGTCCCGATTGATTATTTCCGTTGCTGCCCGCAGTCATTTCCATTCGGGCCGCCGCGCCGCCGGTTGCAATCAGGGTGAAACGCGCCGGCGCCAGGGTCGCATGCGTGGCATCAACAAAAAACTGGCCGGCTTTGTTGGTGAGTGTAACCAATGCCCGAGCCTTGCCTTCACTATCCGTCACAAAGCCCGTTTCTTCCATGCCCTCCGGCACAAAAGCAAAATCAGAAGTGATAATGAGCTTATCGAGCCAGGTCTCGGCATAGCGTACATGAAATTCGATGGTATGCTGGCCGGGCGTAAAACGAAACACACGAGGATTGAATTGCGGGTTGGAACCTTGCGAAATATCATTGCCGCGATCGGAGACTTTATCCCAGGTCCAGTTGTTGATCACCTGGCCTTTGAAAACATCATAAATGAAAAAATCAAGATTGTCGATTTTGACGTTCCAACTCACCGGGCGTTCGGCATTGTTCAGGCTGCGCGTCCAGATGATGTAATCGGCTTCTTTATCAATGGTAAATGTATAAACCGCTCTGGCATCCTGATTATTGCCTTGGGGATAGTTGATGTATTTGCCGCTTCCGGCTGTTTCATCATTCTGAATCGTGATGGGCGCTTGCAAGCTGCCGGTTTCAGCTTCAATGCGAATATGGCCATCGGGGGAAGGTGGTGATGAAATGATCGCCATGTCGGCGGGTGTGGCAACAAATTTAATGCTTTCGCCGGGCACCGGGCTGCCGTCTTCATCGGTTACGATCGCCACCAAAGGCTCATTCAACGGCTGGCCAACGGAAGCAATTTGATTATTGCCGGAGTCGACGCGCAAAATCGAAGCAGGCTTCACCGGGAAAGCCATCGTGATTTCGCCAATCGTCGCGGTCGGGTTGCCGCCATTCAGCATAAAACCCGCAAAATTGCCGGTTTCCCGTTTCACCGGATCGGAAAACTCACGATCAAATTGACCATCGACAGTGACTTCGAAAATGTTCTCCGTGTCGGTAACCGTTATTTTGACCATCATGGTGGAGCCGGCCGTTGCGAGGCCGCTAAACTGTGAGGCGCCGCCGCCAATTTGCTCCAGCACACCGTTTTGCTTCACATGCCAAAGGTTGGTGCGGCCGCCGTCCACATTTTCACGCTGGATCAAATAACCCGTCGCGTTGGTTGTGCCGTTGCTACCCATCACGAAAATACCGGTGTGCGCAACCACCTCGGGCGTCACCGAGGGCCCCCATTCGATCATCACCTCTTGCGCATTGCGCCGGGTTTTAAAAACCGCGGTTTGCCAGCCAAAAACCGCACTGGTGTTCTTGACTTCGCCGCCGGCGATTTGAAAAGTGGAGGGCGCTGCCCAATTATCTCCTAAGCCCGGCCCCGGGCGCTCAAAATCGTCAACCATATTGGCGAACAGAACCGTCGAGCCTTGGGCTATATTGGAAATGGCAGAGGCATTACCCCCTTCATCAATGGCTTTGATCGCAAAAAAGTAGTTTTTGCCGCCGAGCAAACCTGTCACTGTCACGCGTTGCACCGTGCCGGCTGCCGCGGGCTTATCGGACACGCCCGCAGCCGAGGCATTATTAAAGTTGGCTTCGGTAATGTTCGCGTTCGAATAACGGACATCATACCGCGCGGCCGCCCCGGTGTTGTTATCATCGCCGGTTGCGGTAAACTCGAGCGTCGCTGTGCTCGAACTCGTGCTCACCACACTTAAATTTGTAATCGCCGCCGGCGCAATGATGTCTGCCTCGGCGCTCATGGAAAAATAATCGACGCCATCATTTGTGTTGCCGTGTATCTGCACGCCGCCATAGAGAGTGGCCTCGTTGCCGGCTCTTTTGACGGGATCCGTCAACCGGCCAGCAAACGTGCTGTTGAGATAAACATCAAAATGGTGGCCATTGCCATCGCTGGCAAGTTCGACACGCAGGGTGTCGCCGATATTGGGCGCAGGCGCCATCGCGGGTTGATCCACAATGGCCGGCGTCTTCGGGTTGCCATCCAGCAATTCGAACAGCTTGAGGTTGGCGCCGTTATGAACAACCAAATATCCCACAGCTTTCTTGTGGTTCGTCGAACCCAGCCGGGCGGCAATCCCCGTAAAAGTACGGCCGAGGTTGTCGGAGTTGCTGCCATAAACAATTTTGATCACATTGGGATTGGTCAGGACATTGGGAATCGCGACGAAACCGTTCCAACTATCGGTAACGGAGGAGTTCACCATTTGATTGTTCTGTATGATCATGGCATCGTGGCCGCCCCAATTCGGCCCCAAATCCGGCCCGGTACGGTTAAATGTATCCGCAAATTCCACCGCACTCGTCTGCTCGGCGCTCTGCGCCATCACGGCGGCAGGAAATAAGAATCCGGCGAGAAAAATGCTGAGTATAGCTCCCACTCGTTTGCCAAAATGCTTGAGGCGGCGCGCAAAACGATGATTGGCGGGCGCGTCCGACGGAAGGATCCAAGTTGCTCTCACGTTGCAGTGCTCCAAGATTATTCTGCACTCGAATCGTTAGATGCTGGTAAGATTTGATGCTCGCCCTCACGCAAGGCCTATGCCAGAAATGACTTTTGCGCAAAATCGCTATGAGCGCATGACAACGCGCGCGATGCGCCCGGGAGTGATGCCGTGATTGCTAGCCGCGCATGGCATTTCTGTTGGCTTGCTTCCGCTCGAACGAAAGCAAACGGCGATTTGCGCTGTTACGGCGCGCGGAGCAGAAACGATTTTAGCATTGCGGCGCTCCAATCGGGCATGAACACTTCGCAATAAATATGGCCACCGTGTTTCAACACGGACACTGTTTCAGCGACAAACAAGGCCTTGGAAAGATTTTGTCAGCCTTAATTGCCATGCCCTCTCCAGCTAGCATAATGTACCTGCTGCTTATGAGGCTGCGGAAGAAACGAACCGTTCTCGGGCTTTTCCGGCAACCCAACTTAGGAGGCTCACTTATGTAACTTGCCCATTTGTCAAACCACGAAGGGATGCGAATAAGCGCGGATTTTAAGATTAGCGACGATTCGCGTATATTCGCGGTTTCGAGGCAATGAGTAAGTTGTTTAAGCGGTACTTTAAAGTTTTTTTTGCGGGGGGAGGCAGGCTTGATGAGGAAGAAGATATTGGTGCGATCGGGTTGGCGGGAATCCGGAACGTTCTATCAGAAAAGTGATGCCCGGAATCAATCATCCCCCAAAAACAAAAACCCCGGGCATTGGAGCTTACCCGGGGTTGTGGAAATTTTCAGATCTCACGGCAGATGCTAATTCGCGGCTCAAACCATTGTGCTTTCCAAATCTTTCATATTGATGTTTTGTCCGAGCAGTTTGGCGCCGTCTTTGAAGAGGACTTCGATGCGGGTATTGTTGTGCACCTTGGTGATCACGCCGATGCCAAACGAACGATGCCGGATAGCCCGCACCTCCGTGTAATCTTCCGCGCTGGCATACTCTTTCACCTCACCTTCGTCAATTTCTGCGATGAGCGAGTCATAATCCTTTTTACGCCGGGTGGTTGTGCGTTTGGCCGTGCCGGTTTTTGCAGCAGGTTTGGCGGCAGCGGTTTTGTCGCGATAAACATGCTCATTCTGGCATGCGTTACAAATCACTTTTGCAATGCTGCCGTCTTTTTTTACCTTGGTAATGGTATGTAAAGTTTCGGTCTTGCACTTGCCGCACCGCGTTTCGATTTCGCGACCGATAAGATGATCGGCAGAGGTTGTCGCCATGGCTGGAACTTCTCCTTAAAAATTTCGCCCGTTATCGAGGTTTACACGCTCGCTCATTTCGGGCAAGAAAATAGGATTTATTTTTGTAAAATACAAGCATTTGATTGAGCAATTTCCATGATTTCGATAATGCCATACCCGCAAACTCAATCAAAAATTGCGGCGATCTGCGTTCAACTCGGCATTGCGCTTCAGGCATAAATTTGTTATCATCAGCCCACTTTTGAGGCAAACTCATCGAGGCAGTCAATCACCTGTCGCAGTCGCGTTTTCAATATCCGATCAGCGAAGGGAGGAAGGCAGTGCATCAAACTCACAGCGCAGACCCCAAGCAACCGGCCACGGTCTCGCATAAAGACTTTGATCGCATCGTACACGGCGATCATCATGATCCTTTTTCCATCCTCGGCATTCACAAGGTTGCGCTTGCGCAAGGCAACGGCATCGTGATTCGCGTTTTCGCGCCCGAAGCCGATCGCGTCAATGTCATCATGCCGGATGAGGCCGGCGCGGCAACGCCCATGCACAAAACCAACGGCATGGGATTCTTCGTCGCCACGTTTCCTGAGCACACGGAACGTTTTCGCTATCAACTCGAGATTATCAACCAGTATGGCCAGTCCCGCCGTATCTATGATCCTTATGCCTTCCTGCCCGTGCTCACGGACTTCGATCTGCATCTTTTTGCCGAAGGCACGCATTGGAGCATTTATGAAAAACTTGGCGCGCATCCGCTCACGATTGACGATGTCAAGGGTGTGCATTTCGCGGTCTGGGCGCCCTCTGCGCGGCGGGTGAGCGTGATCGGCAATTTCAACAATTGGGACGGCCGCCACCACCCGATGCGCGTGCATCTGAGCGGCGTATGGGAAATTTTCATTCCGGGCTTGAGCGCGGGCGAGGTTTATAAATTCGAAATCAAAACACGCGAAGGGCATTTGCGGGTGAAAAGCGATCCCTTTGCCTTCGCCACCGAATTGCGGCCCAGCAATGCCTCCATCGTCCACGAGCGGAAAGAATTTCAATGGCAGGATCAAAGCTGGATGGAAAATCGCAAAGCCACATCCTGGCTCGACCGGCCCATGTCGATCTATGAAATCCATCTCGGTTCCTGGCGGCGCAAAAGCGAAGAGGAAAACGGCTGGTATAGTTATCGCGAGATTGCCGCGCCGCTGGCGGACTATCTCACCACCATGGGCTATACCCACATTGAAGTCATGCCGTTGATGGAATATCCTTATGATCCCTCCTGGGGTTATCAAGTCACCGGATATTTCGCGGTGACGCGGCGCTACGGATCACCCGACGACTTCGCTTATTTTGTCGATTACATGCACCGCCACAACATCGGCGTGATCATGGATTGGGTGCCGGCGCATTTTCCCAAGGACGATTGGGCGCTGCGCTGGTTCGACGGCACCGCGTTGTTCGAACATCTCGACCCGCGCCTGGGCGAACATCCCGACTGGGGCACGCTTATTTTCAATTATGGCCGCAACGAAGTGCGCAACTTTCTCATTGCCAGCGCGCTGTTCTGGCTGGAGGAATATCATATCGACGGTTTGCGCGTCGACGCCGTGGCCTCGATGCTGTATCTCGACTATTCGCGCAACGAAGGCCAATGGCTGCCCAACAAATACGGCGGCCGCGAGAATCTTGAGGCCATCGCCTTTATCAAGAAACTCAATGAAATCGTGCATGAAAAATTTCCCGGCGCGATGATGATTGCCGAAGAATCTACCGCCTGGCCCATGGTCTCACGCCCAACCTATCTCGGCGGCCTGGGTTTTACTTTCAAATGGAATATGGGTTGGATGACTGATTTTCTGCGCTACATGAAGGAAGATCCCATCCATCGCAAATATCACCAAAACCTCATCACCTTTTCGATGTACTATGCCTTCTCCGAGAACTTCATTCTGCCGCTCTCGCACGATGAAGTCGTTCACGGCAAACATTCGCTGCTCGACAAGATGCCCGGCGATGCCTGGCAAAAAATGGCGAATTTCCGCGTCGCGCTCGGCTACATGTACGGCCATCCCGGCAAGAAACTCACATTTATGGGCAGCGAGTTTGGGCAATGGTGGGAATGGAATCATGCCGACAGCCTGCAGTGGCATTTGCTCGAACAAGAGCAGCACCGCCAATTGCAGCAATATGTGAAAGACTTGAATGCGTTGTACCGCCACGAACCGGCGTTGTATGAAATCGACTATTCCTGGGAAGGATTTCAGTGGATCGATTTTCAGGATTTCGACGCCAGCATCATTTCGTTCATTCGCTACGGCAAAAACACGGATGAAGCTCTCATCTTCGCGTGCA
Source organism: Candidatus Zhuqueibacterota bacterium (assembly GCA_003576975.1). Lineage (GTDB taxonomy): Bacteria > Zhuqueibacterota > Zhuqueibacteria > Zhuqueibacterales > Zhuqueibacteraceae > Coneutiohabitans. Next base: position 12,566 of record QEVD01000093.1, on the reverse strand, counting down.
ATTTCACCCCGGTGCCGCGGCCGCAATATCGTATCGGCGTGCCATTTTTGACCTCATATGAGGAAATTCTCAACAGCGATTCCCAGCATTACGGCGGCAGCAACATGGGTAACGCCGGCAAAGTCTTCGCGGAAGAAAAACCGCATCACAATCAAGATTATTCGATGCAAATTACCTTTCCGCCTCTGGCCGTGCTGGTCTTCAAAGGCAAGAAACAAACAACCGCATAAGCGGCGGCGCCTTCTTTCAGGAAGTCATACGGTATGGAATCTTTTTCATTATTGGGCAGCCTCGCCGGGCTTGGCCTGGCCTCCGGCGTAAATTTGTATGCGACGGTTCTTGCGCTGGGCTTGGGCATCAGACTCGGTGTTCTCCAACTCAACCCGGCGCTGGCGCATCTTAACATTTTGAGCGATCCGATCATACTCACGGTTGCGGGCGTAGCTTATTTAGTCGAGTTCTTCGCCGATAAAATTCCATGGGTTGACAGTCTCTGGGACAGCGTTCACACCTTTATCAGGCCTTTGGGCGCGGCCTGGCTCGGCATTACGGCTCTCGGTTCGGTGGATCCCGCCACCAACATTGGCGTCGCCCTGTTATGCGGCGGCGTGGCGCTGTCGGGCCATTCCACCAAAGCCGGGATTCGCGTGCTGGCGAATCACAGCCCCGAACCGTTCAGCAATGCGGGTTTGAGTCTTTTTGAAGATGTCTTGGCGATCGCGGGAACCTATCTTTCGATTCAACATCCCATTTTCACGTTGATCGTTATTGGAATTTTCCTGCTGTTCTTTGTTTTTTTCTCGCCGAAGCTGTTTCGCCTGCTCAAGGCTGAGCTTAGAGGCTTCCATCGTTTATTGAGAAAATATTTATTCGCCGCACCCGAAGCCGCCGGGCCGGCCGTGGTTGAACTCTTGCCGGAAAACTATCTCGCCTATTGGCAAAAGAAAAATTTGCCGCCGGATCCCGCTGTTCGCCTCTCGTGCGTTGCCGGCAAAGGCCTCAACGGCTTGCGCCATGCCCTCGGTTTTTTTTGTTTGATCGAAAACCGCGCGTTCTTCCTAACGCAGCGATGGTTTCGTTTTCGCGAAGTCTCTTTTGAGCTGACGGAGTTTGTCAATCTGCAATTCCGGCGAAAACTACTCTTTGATGAATTAAGCTGGGAAACCGGCAAAAAACGGCGTTACTTGTATTTCTTCAAAGATACCTCACCAAACGGCGAAGAAATTTACCGCCAGTTGCAGCAACGCCACACACAACCCTCGTCAATCGTGTAACAACCTTACGGACTTGGGCGGCTTCGTGAGTATATTCCTTGCCATAACTTACAGGCATTTAGCTTTTATCCTTGAAAGGACGTCATGAACGAGATTTTCATCGCGGTTATTTTAGGAATCGTCGAGGGCCTGACCGAATTTCTACCGGTCAGCTCAACCGGGCATCTCATCGTTGTCGGGCACTGGCTGCAATTCACCGGCGAAAAAGCCAACATCTTCGAAATTTTCATTCAGCTCGGCGCCATCATCGCCGTTTTAATCTACTTTCGCGCCCGCATCTGGCGGCTGGTGAGCCTGATTCTCGGCAAATCCGTACCCGATAGCGAACTCACGATCGCGCAGGCGCGGCGTTTTGGTTTGTCGGTTATTCTGGCCTTCATACCCGCCGCGATTTTCGGTTTCTTGTTGCATGACAAAATCGAAGAGTTGCTGTTCAATCCCAAAACCGTTGCTGCCGCTTTGATTGTCGGCGGCGTCGGCATCATTGCAATCGAACAATTGCATTTGCGCATCAAAACGGATACGATGGAAAAAATCACCTGGGGACAGGCGCTCGGCATCGGTTTCGCGCAATGTTTATCACTGATTCCCGGCATGTCGCGCTCGGCCTCAACCATCATGGGCGGCATGGTGCTCGGTTTGAATCATGCGGCGGCCGCTGAGTTTTCATTCTTTCTCGCCATTCCAACCATCTTCGCGGCCACCGTGTACAGCTTGCTCAAGAGAATTGACCTGTTGAACGCCGACGATGTGACGGTCTTCGCGGTTGGATTCATTGTTTCACTGCTCGTCGCCTGGCTGGTGATTGCTGCATTTATGTCGTTCATCAAAAAACACAGTTTCGAAGCCTTCGGCTGGTATCGCATCGCGCTGGGGTTTGTGATTTTGGGGATGATGTTTTTTTAAGGTCAGGAAATAGCCTATTCACGTAAATCGTTCGCAACGGCAAGATTACCAGACGCGAAAAAGATTAGTTGAAAATTAGAAACGTAATTTCTACGTTGTCTGAGAAACCGGGGAGATGGGATGGAATACAAGCTGCGTATGACGGACTGGCCCGAAAGCGAGCGCCCGCGGGAGCGTTTGTTCGAACATGGGCCGGAGAGCCTTTCCGATGCGGAATTGCTCGCGATTATTTTGCGTACCGGCAATCACGGCCAATCCGTGATTGATCTCGCGCGCAAATTATTGATTGAAACGAACGGATTCCGCGGGTTGGACGGCAAAGCGCCGGAAGAGTTGTGCCACATTCACGGCATGGGCAAAGCCAAAACCGCTCAGCTCAAAGCCGCGCTCGAGATCGGCAAGCGCTTGCAACAGGAACATCATCCCGATCAACCCTACATTCGCACGAGCCGCGATGTTTTCAATTATCTTCATCTGCGCTTGTGCAACCAACCGCGCGAGCAGTTTGTCGTGCTGCTGCTCAACGCGCGCAACCGTTTGATCCGGGAGAAAAAATTGTTTGAAGGCTCGCTACAGGAAAGCATGATCAATGCGCGCGAAGTCATCAAACTCGCGATTAACGAACATGCCGCGGGCATTGTTTTCGCGCACAATCATCCCAGCGGGGAACCCGCCCCCAGCCCGGACGATTTGCGCGCCACCAAAAAACTGCAAAGCGCTTGTGAATCCGTGGACATCAAAATACTCGACCATGTGATTATCGGCGGTGATCGCTACATGAGTTTTGCAGAAGAGGGATTGCTTTAAGCGGACTGTTTGCCGGAGGCAGAACAAGCCGTTAAGAGTCATCATAAAATGTTTTCAAACGTATCTGAAATCCATAGCCGTCCTCGGTTAGGCAGAATCAGAATAACTTCTCGCCTCGAATCAACGTGAGCACATCCACCTCCAAAATCAGGCTTCTCCCTCTCGATCTCACCAATAAAATCGCAGCCGGAGAAGTCGTCGAGCGCCCGGCTTCGGTTGTCAAAGAATTGCTGGAAAACTCTTTGGACGCCGGCGCAACGCAGATTACCATCGTCGTCAAAGACGGCGGCCGCGCGCTGATTCAGGTCGTTGACAATGGCAGCGGCATGAATCGTGAAGATGCGCAACTGGCCTTTCAACGCCACGCAACCAGCAAGATCGCCACGGCCGAGGATTTGGAGGCTATTCATACCCTCGGCTTTCGCGGCGAGGCTCTGGCGAGCATTGCTTCGGTTTCACAAATCGCCATGAAGACAATGGAGCCGGGCGCCACCGAGGCCACGCTGGTTGAATTTGAAGGCGGCGTGCAAACCAAGGTGGGCATTGCGGCGGGCACGCCCGGCACGAGCATCGCGGTCAAGAATCTTTTCTTCAATACGCCCGGCCGGCGCAAATTCGTGAAATCCGCCACGGCGGAATATCGCCAAATCCTCACCGTGATCAACCGCTTCTGCGTCGGCTATCCCGCGGTTTATTTCACATTCGTACACAATGATGAAATCATTCTTGATATGCCGCCGGCGGGCAGTTTGGAGGAACGCATCTTCACGCTCTACGGCAGCCGCATGCGCGATGCGCTGGTGACGCTGCACGATCAAGGCCCGGCGTGCCAAATCAGCGGCGTGCTCGGCAAACAAAGCACGGTGCGCAGCAATCGCGGCGAACAGTTTTTATTTTTGAATTCGCGCTACATCTCAGATCGTTCGCTCAATCATGCCATCATCTCCGGTTATGGTGAAATCCTGGCGCACGGCGGCTTTCCCTTTTATGCCGTGTTCCTGCAAGTCGATCCCACCCGCGTCGACGTGAACGTGCATCCCACCAAGATGGAAGTGAAGTTTGCGGATGATCGCCTGATCTATGCACTGTTGCGCAATGCCGTGAAACAAACGCTCAACTCCAATGCCGTGATTCCGGTGGCCAATGATTTCGCGCGCGCGATTCCGGTGATGACGTGGCCGGCAGCGCCGGAGATGCCGGCTGCTGAGCAAAGCGATGGGGCCTCACACCAACCCTTCTCACCGGCTGATTTTCGTGTCAAGCATCCCGGCCGGCAACTCGGCTTGGAATTGCCGCGGCCGCAAGCGCGGGCACCCGAAAACATCGTTGAACTCACTTCCGAAGAACAGAGCAAGCTTTACGAACGCACGAATGTTTGGCAGGTGCATAATCGCTACATCTTCTCGCAGATTCCTGCAGGATTGGTTATCATCGATCAACACGTGGCGCACGAACGCATTTTGTATGAACAGGCGCTGGAGGCCTTCGCCAAGCAGGAGCCGGCTTCACAACGCTTGCTCTTTCCCATCGTGATCGAATTCAATGCAGAAGACTACGAAATTGCGAATGAGATTCTGCCGTTCCTGGCAAAAATCGGGTTCGCCCTAAAGCCGTTCGGCCATCGCACCTTGCTGCTGGAGGGCGTGCCGCCGGGAGCGCGTTATTCAACCAATTTGCAGGACGGCAAAGTCATCCTGCAGATCATCGATGAATACAAACGCGGCAAGCGCGAGAAACTCGAGATTCGTGAAAACATCGCGGCTTCGTTTGCCTGCCATTCCGCCATTCGCTCAGGCGACCGCCTAACGCTGGCGAGCATGAATGCGCTCATCGATCAACTGTTCGCAACCAAAGCGCCTTATTTCTGCCCGCACGGACGACCGGTCATCGTCAATATACCGCTTGAGGAGTTGGATAAGAGGTTTGGGAGGATATAATTATTGCGTGGGAGAGATTTCATCCTTTCGTAGAAGACGATGCCCCTCGAATACCGTTAGAATCTCCACTCTCGCCTTGTGGATTCTGTAGATAATACGATAACTCTTTTCGAAAATCTCTCTAATTTCAGGTTGTGAGAACTCGGGGACGATTCGCCCTCGATAGGGAAAGCGTGCAAGGGACTGGCCACGCTTGATCAACCGCTCTACAAATTCGTTAGCCCTTGCAGAGCCGTCAATCTCAACCAACTGCTCCAGCGCTTCCTTGGTCCACACGACCTTCATTTTGCCACCTTGCTGCTACGCCGCTTTTGCAACTCCTGCTTTAATTGTGAGGCGTCAAAAACTCGTTGTGCCTCTGCATCAACCAGCCCGCGCTGTACCGATTCCTTGAAACTTTTAGAATGGCCCAATTGATCAAATGCTTCGGGAGAGAGCAGCACACCTGCCGGACGGCCGTTTTGTGTAATAACCAGTGGCCGCCCGGAGTCACGCACGCTTTTCAACCACTTCGCCAAACCCGTTTTGAATTCTCCCACGGGGATGATGTCGTTTGCGATGGATATTTGTTTCATTGCGAGCTCCGTCCTTTTTTTGAGATTAAATTTGAGTTCGAATTTAGCCTAAATTCGTATGGAGTGCAATAGGAGTTTTTTTAAATCTTGACGGCAAGGCGAATCGCATTGTCGGTCGTTTTGCTCGCGCCGGCATAGCCCCAATGTCACTTCTCCCTTGCATTTATCTTTGTGCCTGCTTATTTCCTACCCATGAGCACAGACACTACGCCCCCCCGTTTCCTCGACGCCTTCAGCCGCCCGATGCGCGACTTGCGCATTTCCGTCACCGATCGCTGCAATTTTCGCTGCGTCTATTGCATGCCGAAGGAAGTCTTTGGCAAGAATTATCAATTCCTGCCGCGCGCGGAATTGCTCTCGTTCGAAGAGATCACGCGGTTGTCGCGCATTTTTGTGGATCTCGGCGTCACGAAGATTCGCCTGACCGGCGGCGAGCCTTTAATGCGCCATGATCTCGAGCGTCTGGTCGAGATGCTTGCCCGTATTCCCAACCTCGACCTGACCTTGACAACAAATGGATCGTTTCCTATCAAACGCGTGTACTCCCTGCGCGACGCCGGCCTCAATCGCATGACGGTGAGTCTCGACTCACTTGACAACGAAATTTTCAAAACCATGAACGATGTTGATTTCTCCGTTGAGCAGGTTCTGGATTGGATTGCAGCTTCGGCATCGGCAGGATTAACGCCGGTGAAGATCAACATGGTGGTCAAACGCGGCGTCAATGAACACAGCGTCGCGCCCATGGCCCGCCATTTCAAAGGCTCCGGACACATCGTGCGCTTCATCGAATACATGGATGTTGGCAATACCAATGGCTGGCGCATGAATGATGTTGTTCCGGCTGCAGAAATTGTTGCGCGGATCAACGCGGAGATGCCTCTCGCGCCCATCGACCCGAATTATACCGGCGAAGTGGCAACGCGTTACAGTTATCGCGACGGCAGCGGTGAGATCGGCATTATTGCCTCGGTAACCCAGGCCTTTTGCCGCGATTGCACCCGCGCACGGCTCTCGACCGAAGGCAAGCTTTTCACCTGCTTGTTTGCAACGCGGGGACATGATTTCCGGCGATTGCTGCGCGGCGGCGCTTCCGATGCTGAGATCACGCAGGCGATCATTGCCCTCTGGTCCCGGCGCGAGGATCGCTACTCCGAAATTCGCAGCGCTGAGACTGTCGCATTGCACAAGGTGGAGATGTCGTATATTGGAGGATAACGCCCCCCAGCAAAGCAGACGCGGCTTGACAATACTATAATTTTTAGTTAAAATGATCTATGCCCGAGAAATTCTGGATACAAGATTTTGAAACGGGACGCGATCGGCTCAGGGGTCCATTTCGTAACGGAACGTGGTGAAGTCAAGTCAATTCTCGTAATCCAGTATGAAGCTTATGTAGACAGGAAGTGGCATGCCATCGTGCGATATGATGAAGCGCACGGATTTTTTCATCGTGACATTTTGTCGCCAACCGGTGAACAAGAAAAACGTACTCAATCAGCAGAAGACAAAGGCCTTGCATTGACAGCCGCGCTCACTGAGCTCAAACAGAATTGGCTAGCATATCGCAAAGCCTATGAGGATCAATATTATGCAACCCGACAACCAAGCCCTTAGTGCAGACAAAAACTTTGATCGTTTGGTCGAACTTCTGGATCGCGAAATAAAGATGCCTGATTTGGCCAAGCAAATACCCAATGGCGCTCATATCCTTCACGGTGCTTACAATGATGCGGCTTTGACTCGAACAAACCTCAAGTTGGCGAGCAAAATTCTATTGGGCATGGCGTTGGGATATGTTGAAGAGGCGCCCCTGGTGATGGTGTTTGAGCAGAAGCCCGGCCAGTTTAAAATTGTCGATCTGATAACACAATTGCAAAAGCAGAGAGTGCAAATGTTGATCACCTCACTGCAAGATGAGCTCTCTGACAAAGCGGAGGAACTCATTGCCGCTTGATGGCACTTAGCTTTCTCATAGGCCTTCCACAGTATCGTTCAGCGTCTCTGCCGTGACATCTTTTTACAATTTTTTACCCCCTCCTGACACTCTCGCCAGATAATTTTCGTATGTTTTCCGCGAACCCAGGTTAACTGGAATTGACAAATTTCTCATGGCCGGAAAATCCAAAACAAAATACTCGGGCGGCGTCAAGCAGGACCGCAAAATTCTGCTGCTTTTAGCCGCGGTTATTCTGATCCCGGTTTTGCTATACACCGGACTCGAGCTTTCGCGTGTGCGCGAGCGCGAAAACCTGCTGCGCGAAAGCTATCGTGCGCAACTCAAAGCCATTTTGTTTTCAGTCAATCAGCGCTGCTGGGATACGGTGGAAAGCTGGGGCAATCATTTGCGTATGATAACACAGCGTTCATCACCTCGCGTCGAGCCGCAGGAGCTTTCAGCTCTGCTCGAAGAATTGCCGCGCCGCTACAGCCCCATCGCCAGCGCTTTTGTCAAGCAACAGGATTCGTGGAGCTTCGGAGTTGCCGGCAGCCTGGCGGGCAGTCGCACAGCGATGCAAGAGATGATTGCCGCAGCGTTAATCGACTCGGCCCGCCAAGTTCAGCGCCTCACTTCACAAGCCGCCAAAGGGTACTTTCGCGCGTTGCCGATTCAATTTAATGCCGCTCGCGAGCAGGATTGGGATTTGCTCTTTGTCTTTTCGCTGGCGGATTCTTCCCGCCTCGCGCACGAAATGCTGGGCGGGCTTTTGATTTCATCCAGAATTTTTGTTGATCGCATCGTGCAACCTTATGTTTCGACATTCCGCGAACAGGGTCTCACCGTGACGGTTGCCAGCGATTCCAGCGCCAACCTTGCGAATGATCGCGCACGCGAGGATATTGCCACCCGCTTGTGGATTTTGCCGCGCTTCACGCTTGCCATTCAAACGGAAGGCCAAACCAGCGGCGAATTGGCCTCCGCAAAAACCCAGCAATCGCTTTTTGTCATCGTCATGCTGAATGTGGCAATCCTGGCGGCTGTTTTTGTGTTGATGCGCACGCTTTGGCGTGAAACCCAACTCGCCCGCCTGAAAGCCGATTTTGTCGCGCATGTCTCGCATGACTTGCGCACGCCGTTGGGCTTGATTCGCATGTTCGCGGAAACGCTGATGTTGGGCCGCGCGCGTGAGGAAGAAAAAAAACATGAATACTACGGCATCATTGCCCGGGAAGCCGAGCGCTTGACGCATATGGTCAACAATGTCCTCGATTTTTCGCGTTTGGAAGCCGGAGGCAAGGAATTCGCAATGCAAGATCTGCTTTTGAATGAAGTGATTGCCAATGCGCTTGCCAGTTATCGTTTTCATTTGCAGCAACGGCAATTTCGCGTTGAAGAAAAAATTGCCAACCGCCTCCCGCCGGTCAAAGGCGATGCGCAAGCCGTGTCGCAGGCGTTTCTCAATTTACTCGACAATGCCATCAAATACAGCGATCAAAACAAGCACATCATTGTCGAAGTGGATTGCAACGAGAGGCATGCCATCGTGCGCGTGACAGACCACGGCCGGGGCATTGCGCCGCAGTATCATGACAAGATTTTCAATAAATTTTATCGCATCGATCATGCGGGCGGAGATTCCAAGGGCGCCGGCATCGGCCTGGCGATTGTGCAGCACATCATGCTGGCACATCACGGCAGCGTCGAGGTGCAAAGCGCGCCCGGCAAGGGTTCAACGTTCAGCTTAAAATTTCCATTGCATAAGGAGCTTCATGGCAACGATACTGATCATTGAAGATGAGCCGGACATGGCGCGCGGCCTGCAAGACAATCTTGTTTTTGACGGCCACGAAGTAACGATCGAAGATAATGGCCGGCAGGGCTTGCAGCGGGCGCTGACAGAATCGTTCGATTTGATTCTGCTCGACATCATGCTGCCGCAAATGTCCGGTTATGATATTTGCCGCGAACTGCGCGCAAAAGGCAGAAAAATGCCGATCATCATGCTCACCGCGCGCGGCCAGGAAATCGATAAAGTGCTGGGCTTGGAATTGGGCGCTGACGATTATATCACCAAGCCGTTCAGCTTGCGCGAGCTGTTGGCGCGCGTGCATGCGGCTTTGCGGCGCGGCGGGGCTGCTCCTGACGAGGCGAGAGACAGCTTTGCCTTCGGCGATGTGCAATTGGATTTCAAACATTATCGCGCGACCAAAGAGGGCATTGAAATCGAAATGACGCCAAAAGAGTTCGAAATTCTGCACTACCTCATCACCAATCGCGGCAACACGGTGAAGCGTGACGATCTCTTGGAGCAGGTTTGGGGACACGAGGTCAGCCCAACCACGCGCACCGTCGATAATCACGTTTTGAAGCTACGCAAAAAATTGGAACGCGATCCGGCAAATCCGGATTTTATTATCACTGTTCACGGCATTGGATACAAATTCATTGGATAACTTATGAACCGTAAAAACTCCGCCCGCATGTTGGTCCTCATGCTTTTGACGACATTCAACTTCGTGACGGAAGGCCGCGCCCAAGATTGGCGGCAGGCACTCGATCTCGCCGGGTTTTGGAAATTTGAAATCGGCGACGATTCCAGTTATGCTGATCCAGACTTTGATGATTCGGCGTGGGAAAAAATTGCAGTGCCCGGGGCCTGGGAGAATGAGGGCTACCCCGGCTACGACGGCTTTGCCTGGTACCGTGTGCGTTTCTCGCTGCCGGAGAAAGCCATGGGCCGCACGCTTCATCTCCATCTCGGCCGCATCGACGACGCCGATGAAGTGTATTTGAACGGCCACTTGATCGGCTATCAAGGCCGTATGCCGCCGTGGCCGGAAACGGCGTATCATATCGCGCGTCGTTACCTGCTGCCGCCTTCCTTTTTGCAGGATCATGACAATCTCATCGCGGTGCGCGTTTACGACGATATGCTGGCCGGCGGCATTCTCGATGGTGAGGTGGGCATTTATTATCAACCGGATGAAATCCACATACTCTCCTCGCTCGCGGGTGATTGGAAGTTGAAAATGGGCGATGATCTGCGTTGGGCGGACAGCGATTTTGACGACGCCGGCTGGCAGAAGGTCGACGCGCCTGTGATGTGGGACAGCTTTGGCTACAAAGACTACGACGGTGTGGGATGGTATCGCAAACGATTCACGGTTCCGCAAAACGCCCGCAGTGAAAAGTTGATTTTGTTTTTGGGAAAAATCGACGATGTTGATGAAGTTTATTTGAATGGCAAAAAACTGGGGCGCACCGGCCCCTGGCCCAATGATATCAGAGACTTTGAAAATTATGGCGATCACTATCAAGAGTATCGCGCCTACTTCATTCCTGCCAATCAATGGCCGTGCGGGTTTTCGATGGCCTGGTGCACGGCGGCATTTGGGACGGGCCTCTGGGCCTGGTCTCGCAGCGTGACTACCGGAGCTGGGAGCGGCGCAATTCCTCACAGGCCGACTTCTTCCGGTGGTTTTGGCGAAAGTGAGAGTACGCGGTTGACGCGGCGTGATTGTTTCACAAAAAACTCCCCCCAACACCCCCTTCTGCCGTCTTTACAATTTTTGACAATTCTTGACCTTCCGCTGACAACCCGAAAAACAGCCTTGCGTATCTTGAGCCGTAATGTTCAAGCGAAGCATGCCGTTGGAATTCACACGGCAACGTTGCTTGCAATAAGTAATCAATCTCGGTTTTTCAAAACTCTTACACGAAAGGAGCCTCTCATGTTACGCAACGTTATGATCATCGTCCTGCTGAGCGCTTTTGCGCTGGCCGCCCAAACGCCAACCTATTCGGAACGCAAATTGAAGCTGGCCGAGCGCGGCCACCTGGCAAATTTGCAATCCGACAACGAGGCTTTGCGCAACAGCACCATCTTTCGCATCATGCAGCTCAAGGTCTGTGCACCGCATTATGATTTCACCAAAATCATCGCGGCCTTGCAGGAAACCAGCCAGAAAGATCCTTCGTTCAAAAACCGGCTCTATGCCTTTACGGCTTGCACCATCTTGAGCGACAAGGCGCTGGTTACCATACCGGTTCCGCCGCAATCGGAGGAGGGCAAGGAAGAATACTTCGCTTCTCTACACCGTCTGTTAATGGAAAAGACGCTGCTGACTCAAGCGGAATAACGGCTGAGGTGTACAAATGTGTTTGAGCATTCTTGCAATGTGAGGTGGCGCAAATCCAGGCGGCTGTTTGCGTCACCTCACGATTTAGGCCCGGCGCTGTTAGGATCGACGATTGAATAACTTTCCCAATCTCTAACCGCGAATAGACGCGAATCATCGCGAATTAAAAAGCATTAGCGACCATTCGCGTTGATTAATGGCAATCCTTAGCTGATTTGAGCTTGTCAAAAAGCCAGGGTAAGCGCGCAAAAAAATCTCATTGCAATTCTTCGAAAACTTGATAGTTTGGGAACAGTAAACAGCCTTATCAAGAAATTCTGTTCCTGTGATCGATCGCCGAACTTCTTTCTCACACGCCCTCGTGACGCGCTGGAATTAGCGCGGCATGTTCCCGCCGAAATCATATCTGCTGACTCTCGCCAAGTCTACCGCGACATGGACATCGGCACGGCCAAGCCCACCCCGGAACAACTCCGGCAGACGCCTCATCATTTCATCAACATTCGCAACCCGGACGAGATTTATACGGCCGGTGAATATGGCCGCGATGCGCGTCGCGTCGTTTTAGCCATTTCACATGCCGGTAAGCTGCCGGTGATCGTGGGCGGCTCAGGTTTTTATTTGCAGGCCTTGCTGGAAGGTTTCTCGGCTGTGCTGCCTTCTGATTTGAGCGTGCGCGCCCACCTCAAACATCGCATGCAAAACGAGGGTAGCAGCGCATTACACGCCGAATTGAAGCAGATTGATCCGCAGGCCGCCGCCCGCCTGCACATTAACGATGCCCATCGCATCGTGCGCGCGCTGGAAGTTTATCAAATCTCCGGCCTCAGCCTTAGCGCCTTGCAGCAACAAACGGCGGAGCCTGCACCGTTTGCCTATCTCGTTTTTTGTTTGACAATGGATCGCGCCAGGCTTTATCAGCGCATCAATCGGCGCGTCGAGCAGATGCTGGAAGCAGGTTTGCTGGATGAATGCCGGCGCTTGCA
>QEVD01000708.1 GCA_003576975.1 Candidatus Zhuqueibacterota bacterium | reverse complement strand
CTGGCTCGCGAGAAACCGCTCCTCAAGGTCGTAACGCCGGTTGCTGGCCGCTTCGTCCATTTCCAATGGGATTCCGCGCAGAACTGAAATAGCCGTGAGGCAGATATGGTAGGAAATTGCCGCTTGAATTGCCACAGTTGTTTTTTCGTAAGCGGCCGCAGGACAGTGCCAGGCACGCCGCGCGAGCTTATGCCAGAAGGCGTTTATTTTTGATCCACCCCAAAAACCGTGCGCGCTTCCCGGGCAAATTCTTCCTCCGAACCTGTAAGCTCGCGCAACTTCTCCAATAGAATTCTCCGGAATTCGCGCCGAATGTAAGAAAGATGATTCGTCACCTGCGTGACGGGCAAATGGAAGCGGGTGGCCAGCTCGTCGTAGGTGAGTTTCGCCGCGTCGGTTTCGTTGAGATCATAACTTTCGAACAGTTGCAAATGAACTTGTTTGCCGCGGCGCTGGCAGTCTTCGCGCAAGGCATCGAGCGCCAACGCAAACAGGCTGCGCAACCATTCTTTCTCAAAATAATCTTCGATGTTTTCGTGATCGGCAATTTCGAGATGCTGCAATTCCCCCTCGGCGCTTTCGAAATCGAGCGGGATGATTTCTGCGCCGCCGCCGCGTTTGAGGCGCTGCACGGCTTTGTTTTCATTGGCAACATAACCGTCGAGACAAGTGCGCAAAAATGTGCGGAAGCGCGCTTTGGCAGGATCGCCGTCGAGACAAGTGCGCAAAAATGTGCGGAAGCGCGCTTTGGCAGGATCGTAATTTTCGAGATAACCTTTTTCCAGCGCCACGGCGAAGAAGCCCTGGGTCAGGTCTTTGGCATCTTCATTCGATTTGCGCCACTTCAACCGGAGATATTTGTAGACCGGCTTCCAATAAGCCGTTACAATCGCTTCACGTGAGCGTTGCCGCTCGGCCGCGTCAGGGCTGCGCATCGCGATGATCGCCGACCAGCGCGTGAGCGGAAACTGATCCTGGGAACCGCCAATGAAAGTGTCGTCAGGCATGATATTTCCCAAAATGAATTTTTGCAAAGCCAGAAAGCGGGCGAAGCCGGACGTTGCAGCACTGGATTCGAACGAAGGCTTTTGTATTGAAGCCGATTCGCATTCCACAAAGAGTTGCAAAGTCCGACTTCATCGTTATCGGTTGGTTTGTTGATTCTCAGAAAACGGCTTGCGGCTTTGGGCGCCATTCATTAGCATAGTGTCACGCAACCGGAAAAACGCAAACGAAAAATTTTCCAGGAAACGTATGCAACAGCTCAAATCTCTTGCCTGGCCGCTCGTCGCTTTTACCGTCATCGTTTTCACTGCAGCTTTCCTGAGTTCGCAGGAGTATTCCTGGGGCGACTGGCAACCGGCAAGTTGCATGCCGGCTTCGTGTTTCTGCGAGGACATTCGTCCCGGCGCGGTGGCACAGCCGGCCAATGCCTGGTCGAGTCTCGGCTTTGCATTGATCGGTTTGCTTGTCCTCGGGCAATGCCGTAATGATTTGTCGGTGCATAAACGCCGTGAGCGTTGGAATCCCATGACGCGGCAGACTAGCTATGCCGCAACCTACGGCGTCGCGTTGATCGTGATCGGATTGAGCAGCGCGTTTTATCATGCCTCATTGACGTTCGTTGGGCAATTCTTCGACGTTATGGGAATGTATCTGCTGGCGACATTTGTTTTGGTTTATAATCTCGACCGCTGGCGGACCATGCCTAAGAAATCTTTTGTGTTGATGTACCTCGCCGCCAATTTGATACTGGCTTATCTCTTGATCGAAGTCCCGGTTTTGCGGCGCTGGATTTTTGGCGCAATTTTGCTGGTCGCACTCGCGCCGGAATTCCTCCGGCGACGGCAGCAGCGGGCCGATATTCAAACAAAATACTTGCGCGCAGCATTGGCAACGTTGCTTACCGCTTTCATCATTTGGGTTTTCGATTACGCCAAAATTCTATGCGACCCGGCCAGTTGGCTGCAAGGCCATGCGTTGTGGCATTTGCTGGGGGCGCAAGCTGCGGGTTACTTGTATCTCTACTATCGCTCGGAGAACATTACACCGTCCGTGTCATCATGATGCTGAGGTATCTGGCGATCTTCTTGGTCAGCTTGCAAACTCCTGAAGTAGAGTACGCTGGCGATGACTTGGGCAGATGGCGGAATGCAAAAGAGTCTTTGCTGCAACACGCGACTAACAAAACTTGTACTCATTGAGGTTAAAAAGTTGAGTTGATCGCATTTCATAAATCATCGATTATCATAACGTCGCGATTTCTGCTATCCGCAATCATCAATCTGAAATCGGTGTAATTTGTCCCGGCTAGCGCTGCACATTCGTCTTGTTGAGCCGGAGGGGATAAATTAATCGTGCGATAAGCCCCCGCGGAAATTTTTCCATCCCTTCGAATCCCAGCCGTTCCGGTTGTTCTTTATCGCCGGGCAAATACGCCGTGCCGAAGAGCCAATCCCACAAACTGAACACAATGGCGAAGTTTTTACCGTGCCCGCCGCGCAGAATGAGATCATGATGCCACACATGCATGCGCGG